>JBOGYZ010000326.1:0-44045 GCA_050697015.1 Solirubrobacterales bacterium | reverse complement strand
ATCTGAGGCAACCTTTGAAGCTCACGACCAAACGCGAACAACTCGTCTCCAAGCTCTCTACCGTCTCGCGTGCGGTCTCCACCCGCGCCGCGACCCAGGCTCTGTCGGGTGTCCTGATCGAGGCCGGCGAGGGGCAGGCGACGCTGTCTGCCACCGACCTCGACCTCGGCCTGCGCACCGCGGTGCAGGCGACCGTGGAGGGCGGCGGCTCGGTCCTGCTGCCAGGGCGCCTGCTCGCCGAAGTCGCTCGCTCGCTCGCCGACGACACGGTGGAGATCGAGACGCGTGAGGCGGAGCGCGACGTGGAGATCCGCAGCGGCAGCTCGAGCTTCCACCTGCGGGTGCTGCCGGCCGAGGACTTCCCGAAGCTGCCGTCGAGCGACGCGGAGCCGATCAAGATGCCGGCGTCGGCGCTGTCGGAGAGCATCGACCTCGTTGCCCGCGCGGCCTCACGCGACGACATGCGCCCGGTGCTGACCGGCGTCTTCGTCACCGCCTCGGGGACCGAGATGACGATGGTCGCCACCGACTCCTACCGGCTGGCGGTGAAGCGGACCGAGCTCGAGACGGCGCTGAGCGGGGAGATCGAGGCGAACATCCCGGCGCGGGCGTTGCGCGAGCTGGCGCGGGTTCTCTCCGGGGAGGGGGTGGATGAGGCGTCGATCACGCTGCAGGCGAACCAGGCGATCTTCGAGGCCGGCTCGATCACGCTGACCACGCGGCTGATCGAGGGTCAGTTCCCGAACTTCCGCCAGCTCCTCCCGGAGTCCTACGAGCACGACGTGCGGCTGCCGCGGTCGGAGTTCCTCGACGTGGCGCGGCGGATCAGCCAGCTCGCCCAGCGCAACGCGCCGCTGCGGTTCTCCCTCGAGCCGGGGGAGCTGACCGTCTCCGCCGAGACGCCCGACGTCGGCGACGCGCGCGAGACGATGCCCGCCGTCTTCGAGGGCGAGCCGATGGAGATCGGCTTCAATCCCGAGTACCTGCGCGAGGGGATCGAAAGCGTGGCAGGCGACGAGGTGCTGCTGCGCCTGATCTCGCCGCTGCGGCCGGGCCTGATGCAGCCGGTCGAGAACGAAGACTTCCGCTACCTCGTGATGCCGATCCGTCTCAACGTCTAGGAGCGCCGGGGCCGGTGCTCGTCACCGCGATCGAAACCAGCCCGCTGCGCAGCCTCGAGCGCGTCCGCGTGCTGCTCGGGCCGAGGATCACCAGCGTCGTCGGCCCCAACGGGGTCGGTAAGACGAACCTGGTCGAGGCGCTCTACTTCGCCTTGACCGGGCGCTCGTTCCGCACGTCCGACCGGCGGGAGCTGATCCCGTTCGGCGAGAGCCTGGCGCGCGCCGAGGCGACGGTGCGCGACGACGACGGGATCGAGCGGCGGCTCCTGGCGTCGGTGAGCCGTACCGAGGGGCGCCGCCACCTGCTCGACGGCTCGACCGCGGACCCGGCGACGATCGCGCGCTCGCGGCCGCCGGTGGCGGTCTTCGCGCCGGACCGCCTCAGCCTGGTCAAGGGCCCGCCCGCCGAGCGTCGTGCGCACCTCGACGGCTTCCTCGCCGCCCGCTGGCCCGCGCGCGGCGAGCTGCGTAAACGCTTCGGCCAGGCGCTGGCGCAGCGCAACGCGATGATCTCGCGGATCGCCGCCGGCTACGGATCGCCGGATGGGCTCGACGTCTGGGATGCCGGTCTCGCCGAGGCCGCCGCCCCGTTGGTTGCGGCGAGAGCCGAGGCGGTGGCGGAGCTGGCGCCCGCGTTCGCGTCGGCGCTGGCCGAGCTGGGGCTCGAGGGCGGCGAGCTCGCCTACGCGCCACGGGCCGCGGGCGACGCGGCGGAGATCCGCGCCGGCCTGGGTGAGCGCCGCGATGCCGACCTCAAGCTCGGCCGCAGCTCCTGGGGCCCCCACCTCGACGAGCTGAAGCTGAGCTTCGACGGCCGGGCGCTGCGCAAATACGGCTCGCAGGGGCAACAGCGCGCCGCGCTCCTCGCGTTGCTCTTCGCCGAGCGCGAGGCGCTGCTGGAGGCCCGGCGCGTCACCCCGCTGCTGTTGCTCGACGACGTGATGAGCGAGCTCGACCCGGGCCGGCGGGAACGACTCGTCGCCCGCCTCGCGACGGGCGGGCAGACGCTGATCACCGCTGCCGACGAAGAGTCCCTGCCGCTCGCGGCGAGGGAGTCGATGGTGCGGATGCCGCGCCCGGGCGTCGTCGAGGGTCAGGGCGACCCCGGGGTGGAGGCGGCGTGACGCGGCGGCGCGCCCCGCGCCCGGCGGGTGAGGCGTTTCGCGTCGCGCGCGACCGGCTGGCGCCGAAAACGGGGCTCGCGGCGGTGCAGGCGGCTTGGTCGGCGGCGCTGGGCGAGCGCCTCGCGCAGGTCGCGACGCCGGTCTCCGAGCGGTCCGGGACGCTGACCGTGGAGTGCGTCGACGCGGTCTGGGCGCAGGAGCTCGACCTGATGCAGGAGCAGCTTTTGCAGCGCCTTCGCGAGGAGCTGGGGGAGAGGGCTCCGGAGGCTCTCAGGTTCCGTGTCGCCCGCGGTGTCTGATCAGACACTCTTTATGCACGATTTGCAGGCAATTTGGCACGCCGGGAGCTTGGATACAGCCCCCCGAACTGGTATTCTTATGGCAACTCGCCTCTGCCCCGACTCGCTGTGGAGCGAACCTCCCTGCATCGGGGCTTTTTGTGTCAATCGGAAGGATCTCTTTGCCTGAGAAAAAAGCCAAAGCCGACGCCTCCTACGGCGCCGCGGACATCACGGTGCTGGAGGGCCTCGAAGCCGTCCGCAAACGCCCCGGGATGTACATCGGCTCGACCGGTCCCCGTGGGCTTCACCACCTGGTCTACGAGATCGTCGACAACTCGGTCGACGAGGCTTTGGCCGGCTACTGCGATGAGGTCCGGATCGCGATCCACCCGGACAACAGCGTCACCGTCTCCGACAACGGCCGCGGCATCCCGGTCGGGATCATGGAGAAAGAGGGTCGTCCGGCGGCCGAAGTCGTCCTCACCGTGCTGCACGCGGGCGGCAAGTTCGGGGATGGCGGCGGCTACAAGGTCTCCGGCGGACTGCACGGCGTCGGCTCCTCCGTGGTGAACGCGCTCTCCGAGCGCCTTCACCTGAAGATCGAGACCGACGGCGCCGTCTGGGAGCAGGACTACGAGCGCGGCAAACCGATGACGAAACTCGAGCAGGGCGCGGCGAGCGACCAGCACGGCACCGAGATCACCTTCCTGCCCGACCTTGAGATCTTCGAAGAGATCGAGTACGACTTCGCGACGCTGGCCGAGCGGATGCGCGAGACCGCGTTCCTCACCCGCGGTCTGAAGATCCAGCTGACCGACGAACGCGGCGAGGGTCAGAGCGTCGAGTTCCAGTACGACGGCGGGATCGAGGACTTTGTTCTCCACCTCAACGAGAACAAGGAGGCGATCAACAAAAAGCCGATCTTCTTCGAAGGTGAAAAAGAGGACGGTGAAGTCGAGGTCGCGATGCAGTGGAACAACTCCTATCAGGAGTCGATCTTCAGCTTCGCCAACAACATCAACACCCATGAGGGCGGCACGCACCTGTCGGGCTTCCGCGGCGCGCTGACCCGCACCCTGAACGCGTACGCTCGCGCCAAAGGCCTCCTCAAGGAGAAAGACGACAACCTGGCGGGCGAGGACGTGCGCGAGGGGCTGACCGCGGTCATCTCGGTGAAGCTGCACGACCCGCAGTTCGAGGGTCAGACCAAGACCAAACTCGGCAACCCGCCGATCAAAAGCCTGGTCGAGGAGACGGTCAACCGCAAACTGGCCGAGTATCTCGACGAGAATCCTCCCGAGGCGAAACGCATCATCATGAAGGCGATCGACGCGGCCCGCGCCCGCTCGGCGGCGCGCAAAGCGCGCGACCTGACCCGCAAGTCGGCGCTCGAGAACTCGACCCTGCCGGGCAAGCTCG
The DNA here is from genome assembly GCA_050697015.1 of Solirubrobacterales bacterium. GTDB lineage: Bacteria > Actinomycetota > Thermoleophilia > Solirubrobacterales > 70-9 > VAYN01. The sequence goes on along the minus strand of JBOGYZ010000326.1, from coordinate 40,100 downwards.
CCGACTGCTCGGTGAAGGACCCGAGCCTGGCCGAGATCTTCGTGGTCGAGGGTGACTCAGCAGGCGGCTCGGCAAAGCAGGCCCGCGATCGATCGACCCAGGCGGTGCTGCCGCTGCGCGGCAAGATCATCAACGTCGAGAAGAGCCGCATCGACAAGGTCCTCGCCAACAACGAGGTGCAGGCGCTGATCACGGCGATCGGCACCGGCGTCCACGACGAGTTCAACATCGAGGACGCGCGGTACCACAAGATCGTGATGGCGACCGACGCCGACGTCGACGGTGCCCACATCCGCACGCTGGTGCTCACCTTCCTCTACCGGCAGATGCCGGAGCTGATCGAGAGCGGCTACGTGTACATCGCGAAACCGCCGCTCTACCGCGTGAAACAGGGCAACCAGGAGACCTACCTGGAGCGCGAGTCCGAACTCGAAGAGCTGCTGCTGCGCGACAAGCTCGAGCAGTTCGAGCTCGTCGACGCGACGGGGGAGAGTCGCAAACTCACCCCGGCCCGTTGGCAGGCCTACATCCGGCGCTCGAAAGAGTACGAGGGCTGGGGTTCCTCGCTGCAGGCCGATTACGGCCACGAGGTGGTTCGTTTCCTGGAGGAGTCGGCGCTGCTCGACGAGGGCGTCGCGTCGCTCTCGGCGGCGAAGACGCTGCTCGAAGGCCAGGCGCCCGAGGGCGAGCCGTTCGACACCGAGGTCATCAGCGCGACCGACGATCTGGTGGTCGTCAAGGCGATCGCCCGGAGCTCCGGGCTGGCTCGCACCCACCGGCTCCCACGCGAGCTGTTCGAAGACAACGAGTACCGCAAGTTCGCCGAGGTCCACGCGTCGCTGCTGAAACAGGTGGGCCGACCGGCGTTCAAGGTGAAACGCGGTGATAGAGAAACGGTGGCGCTGTCTTTCCAGACGCTCCGGGGTGCGGTGCTGGACCTTGCCCGCGCCGGCGCCCAGATCACCCGGTTCAAGGGACTCGGTGAGATGAATCCGAAACAGCTCCGCGAGACGACCATGGATCCGGCGACCCGGACCCTGGCGCGGGTGACGCTCGAAGACGCGACCGCCGCCGACCGCATCTTCTCGATGCTGATGGGCGATCAGGTAGGGCCGCGTCGTGATTTCATTGAGACCCACGCCAAAGAGGTTAAGTTTCTCGATGTCTGAGGGCGGGCGCTGCAAACCGGCGCATCTCGGCGTCCTCGGTCGTTCGGGTCGGATCACGCACTGTAAGTGCGCTCACCTCCCCTCACTCCCTGTGTCCACCGACCTGCTTGGTTTTCGCACCCGTGCGTGGGACTCACAATTGGAAGATTCGCCGTTACTTGATGATGCTTTGAATGTGAACAGTGTGAAAGTGGAGGTGCACTAGTGGCACTGGAGGCGCTCACGGGTCATATCGAAGACCGCGGCCTCGAGCAGGAGATGCGGTCGTCGTACCTCGACTACGCGATGAGCGTGATCGTCGGTCGGGCGCTGCCCGACGTCCGCGACGGCTTGAAGCCGGTCCACCGTCGGGTGCTCTACTCGATGCACGACCTCGGCCTGCAGCCGACGCGGCCTTACCGCAAGTGCGCCTTCATCGTCGGCGAGGTCATGGGTAAGTACCACCCGCACGGCGACTCGGCGATCTACGACACGTTGGTCCGGATGGCGCAGGACTTTTCCCTGCGCTACCCGCTGGTCGACGGCCAGGGCAACTTCGGCTCGATCGACGAAGACCCGGCGGCGGCCATGCGGTACACCGAGGCGCGGATGGCGCGCATCGCCACCGAGATGCTCCGCGACATCGACGCCGACACCGTCGACTTCGGCCCGAACTACGACGAACAGAACCAGGAACCGCTGGTCCTGCCGTCGCGTTTCCCGAACCTGCTGGTCAACGGTACGTCCGGCATCGCGGTCGGCATGGCGACCAACATCCCGCCGCACAACCTGCGTGAGGTCTCCGCCGCGGTGATGGCCTACATCGACGATCCGGAGATCGATCTCGACGGTTTGATGGCCCACATCAAGGGGCCCGACTTCCCGGGCGGCGGCCTGATGAGTCGCGAGCAGATCCGGACCGCTTATGAAACGGGCCGAGGCAGCATCAAAGTCCGCGCTCGCGCCCACGTCGAGCCGCTGAAAGGGGGCAAGGAGGCGATCGTCGTCACCGAGTTGCCGTTCACGGTGAAGAAGCTCGGTGAAAACGGCCTGGTCGCGAAGATCGCCGACCTCGTCCGCAACAAAAAACTCGACGGCATCTCCGACATCCGCGACGAGACCGACGAACGCGGGATGCGGCTCGTGATCGAGCTCAAACGCGGTGGGCCGCCGGCCAAAGTCGTCCTCAACAACCTCTACAAAAAAACCGCGATGCAGTCGACCTTCGGCACCAACATGGTGGCGCTGGTCGACGGTGTTCCGCGCACGCTGAAACTGCGCGAGCTGATCGAGCACTACGTCAACCACCAGCGCGAAGTGGTCACCCGCCGGACCCAGTACGAACTGCGTCGCGCCGAGGCCCGAGCCCACATCCTTGAGGGGTTGCTGGTCGCGCTCGACAACCTCGACGCGGTGATCAAACTGATCCGGTCCTCGAACGACCCCGATGCCGCGCGCCAGGGCCTGATGGACCAGTTCGAGCTCTCGCGCGAGCAGGCGCAGGCGATCCTCGACATGCGCCTCCAGCGCCTCACCGCCCTGGAGGCCGACAAAGTCCGCGCCGAGCACGCCGACCTGATGGAGCGGATCGGCGAACTGCGGGCGATCCTTGGCGACGAGGCCCGCGTCATGGGCATCGTCAAAGACGAGCTCGCCGAAATCGTCGAGGCCTACGGCGACGAACGGCGCACCGAGCTGGCCGCCTTCGAGGGCGAGGTCGGGATCGAGGACATGATCGCCGACCAGCAGATGGTGATCTCGCTGACCGCCTCCGGCTACGTCAAGCGACTGCCGCTGGCAACCTATCGTCAGCAGCATCGCGGCGGCGTCGGGGTGATGGGGATGAACATGAAAGATGACGACTACATCGCTCATCTCCACATCAGCTCGACCCACGATTACCTGCTCTTCTTCACCAACCGCGGCAAGGTGTACCGGACGAAAGTGTATGAACTGCCGGAGGGCTCACGGACCTCGAAAGGCTCGAGCCTGCGCAACGTCCTGCCGCTCGTCGAGGACGAGAAAGTGATGGCGGTCATCCCGACCCGGGACTTCAAGGAGAACCGTTACCTCGTCTTCGCTACCGCCGACGGCTTGGTAAAGAAGACCGAATTCCTCTCCTACAACACGCCGCTCCGCGCCGACGGGATCATCGCGATCAAGGTGCGGCCGGGCGACGAACTCGTGCAGGTGCGCCTCACCTCGGGTGAAGACGACATCCTGATGGTGTCCCACTCGGGCCATGCTGCCCGCTTCACCGAGGAGCTGCTCCGGCCGATGGGCCGCGACACCAGCGGCATCAAAGGGATGAACGTGAAAGGCAAGGACAACCGCATCCTCGCGATGGACATCGCCCGCAACGACACCGAACTGTTCGTCGTCACCGAGAACGGCTACGGCAAGCGCACCCCGGTCTCCGACTATCCGGTGAAGGGTCGCGGCACCAAAGGCGTCCTCACGATCAGGATGACCGAGAAAAAGGGCGGCCTCGCCGGCGCCCTGATCGTCAACTCCCATCAAGACCTCCTCTTCATCTCGCAGAACGGGATGGTCCAGCGCACCGGCGTCGAGGGCATCTCCCAGACCGGCCGCGCCACCCAGGGCGTGAAGGTCATGAACATCAAGGACGACGACCGAGTCAGCGCCGTCGCTCTGGTGGTCGAGTCCGAAGACACCAGCGCGCCGGTGGACGAGGACGTCGACCAGATCGAGCTGGACGAGGGCGCCGAAGCCCCAACCTCGAGCAGCGACGACAACGGCGCCGGCCCCGACATCCCGGACGACGAGTAACTCGAACAGGACGTAGCGAGGGCGGGGGAGCCGGGTAGGCCCCGCCTTCGCGCACCTCCTCCCTTACGGTCGGAGGAATGAAGATCGCGCCTGACGGCGCGAGGAACCCGCAAGCGAGTTGTGGAGGCTCAGTCGGGACCTACCCGGCTCCCCCCAGGGCAGTGAATCGCTCGTTGACCAAGGAGCCCTCGCGATAATTCGGTCCGCTGTGCTGGCCGGTGGGCGCAGGCGCTACGGTAGGGCCATGGGGTTTTCGGCTACCTATCTCGAGCCTCGAACTTACGCAATCGGGCAACGCGGAGTTCCGACGAAAGAGGCGCCTCTGCACGAGGCGGCGGCCTTATCCCCCGCGCTTCTAGCCCCGCCTAAGTGTGATTCAGTCGTGGTGATCCCGGAGTTTGAGCTATTCGACTCTCGGTTGGACCTTTGGGTGGGGTCGTTCAATTCCGACGTACTCCAGCGTCGTCTCGACAGCGGAATAGCGCCGTGTACCGCTCCGCTGCCGTTGGCCGTTGCCGCCGCCGTGCGGCGGCTTGGAGGCGGGGCGTCGTTAGACAGGCTGTGCTCACCGCAGGTAGGGATAGGCGACAGACGTCGGGTAAGGAGGGCGGTCGCGGAGCTCGTGGAGCGAGGTATCGGGTTCCGAGATGAAGCGGACTTCGTGCTCAGCACAGCGTTCCTCCCGGCGGGAGCACGCGGCGTGGGCGTGGAGGCCAAGACGGGGCGGTGGAAATCAGCGGCCAGGCAAGTACAGATGTCTGCACCATTTCTCAACGGTGGCTGGTTGGTGTTTCCCGAGAACTACCTGCCTCGTGTGCCTCGCCAGAATCCGTCCCTGCGCGGCGTCGGAATTGCGGTCGTTGGGTCTGATGGACTCCGCATCGTGAGACAGCCCCGCTTCCGGGTCGGCCGTACACTTCAGAGGCTCATACTGGAAGAGCACCTATTCGTTCGGTGGTCCGCAGAGAGATCGAAAGCTAGAATGTCGAGTGAGCTTCGCCCCATCGCCCACGGTCGCACGCAATCCACACTCGTGTCCACCTAATTCTGGTGGCTAGCGGTTCACGCCAGCTCGTATGCAAAAGGCATCAACTGCGGCCCGCCATACGCTGAGTTGTGCGGCGGAGCTTCGTCCGTGGAGTTGTACTCCTACGTCCTCTATTCGTCGGTATAACTGCTCAGCTCCCGCAAGGTCAGCATCAATCCGATCCAAGTCGGCGCGTAGGTCTCCCGTGATACGTCGGTCGAGGTCTCGGCAAATTTGCAGGAGTTGTGCGGCGCATGGGCTACGCCCTGGATCCGCTGGAGCCGAAGAGCGGAAGCTCGCAGCTAGGACACCGGCTCCCGTCAAGAGGTCGGAAGCCAAGCTCACATCCCGTCTCTGCGAGTAGATACTCGCGAACTCTGGCTCGATCAGGAGGCTTCCAAGAAGAGTGTCAAGGTAGAGGCGATTTCTCGGCGGTCTGCCGCCCCCTCCTTTAGAACCGCTCCAGTGCGACGTGCTCCACCACTGCTGCTTCTGGAACCAACCGGCGCCAAAGGCTTCCGCTCCGACGGCGCGGTGTAAGTACCCTTGGACCCCGGCGTAACCAACCCACACAGGAAGACCCTGCACAGACGAAAGTATGTGAACCACATACAGGGCTTCCCCGAGGAGCGCAGCTTGCCGCACGCCGTCCATACCGGGGTCGATCTCAAATAGGAGGTAGAAGCCGTCCGCGCGGTAGCTAGTTAGCTCGTCGAGCATCGCATTCACCGCTTCGGAGTCGGCCAGAATGTCCCGATCCAGTGCAGCGCTCACCAACAGTGGTCTGCCGTCTGCTAGGTCAGCAGCGACTTCGAGCGAGGTCTCCGCAAGGTTCACGGCGATCTGTGCCGAGCGATGATTCACAGCCGAAACTGCGACGGTGGGAGACAGTAGATGGGTGACCGGTAGGGCCGCTTGAAATTCGATCACCCGCTCGACCATGGCCGCGAGTCGTTTCGACCCGAACTGCCGGAGAGGAATGTCGAAAAGGCCATGGCTTAAATGCTTCTTTGGATTGGCGTCTTCGAGCAGAGCCATATACAGCTGCGGATCGATCGCTTGAGTGACGCCACCGGCTGCAGCGTTGCCCACCCTCTCGCGAAGGAGGTCGGGCGTCTCGTCAGCCGGACTCCAGATCGCTCCATCTGCGTAGCCGTCCGTTAACGCCTCGGATATGTGCCCGGAAGCATGGTGGCCGTCCTGAACTAAGAGCATCCAAGTTCCTCCTTTGCTCCTAGGATCATTCCTGCCGCTTGCGCTATCGGCGGACGCTGATGTGGATTCCTTCCAAGAAACCTCTCCAAGAGCTCGGATATGGGCGCCGGCAGACCTTGGGGCCGAGGCCAATCCCCGCTTAACAGCTTGGCGTAATAGTCGGGGTCGTTTGGGCGAAATGGAAGAACATCAGTCAGCACCTGAAAGACGACTATCCCGATTAGGAACAGATCAGTGCGTGAGTCGAGCATCCGACCTTTGTTCGGTATGTATTGCTCAGCAGCCAGATAGCCGATGGTCCCGGGGCCTAGGGCGCCAGAAGTGATCGAGGGATCGCCCTGGTGCCGACCAATACCGACATCGATGAGCACATAGCCCCCTGAAGATCGCCGGATGATGTTGAGAGGCTTGATGTCCCGGTGGACCACATCATGCCGCTCCCATAAATAGGCAACGGCCTCGATCAGGTCAGAGGCAAGATCGAGAGCCTCGCAAGGCTCGTAGACACCTACTCTGCTGGCCAAGACCTCTCCGTCTATGTATTCCTCGCAAAACCAAACGAAATCATCCTCACCAACGGTGAGCTGGCTGAGCTCGTCATCCAGGATTCGGGCCAGGTTTGGATGATCGAAGGTGCAGCCGATCGAAACCTCGCGTTCTGCCCGCTCCACGGCATCGATCGGCATCACCTTGAGGACTACATCCACCCCCTCGCGTTTTGCGCGGTAGACCTTGCGCTGACCGCCGTCGTGAATCTTTGACCCGAGCGCAACGTTGGGCGGCAGCGCCTCTTGAAGCTCTTGTTGGTCGATTGTCCCTGCTCTCAGTGTTCTGGCCAACTCGGCGATGCAGCATAGCTCTATTCGGAACGACCTAGGTGTGCTTAAAGGATCACGCTGTTTGGTCCATCCGAAGAGTCTCGGTCGGCAGGGCGGCGTCAGAACCCCTTCCCCGGCAACCCCCGAGAGGTCCGCCGCTACGCCGCCTGAGGTAAGTACTGCTGCCAGTTCGCCGGAATCTTCGGACTCGCGACCTGGATGAAGACCGTCGGGGCGGGGGGCTTGGGGGCGTTCTTGGGATGCATGTGGATCTCGCGGGGGAGGCGGTTGCCCTTTTTGCGGTTGCAGGTGGCGCAGGCGGCGACGATGTTGTCCCAGGTGGAGGCGCCGCCGCGGGAGCGGGGGATGACGTGGTCGACGGTGAGGCCGGATTTGGTGGAGCCGCAGTACTGGCAGGTCCAGGAGTCGCGGGCGAGGACGGCGCGGCGGGTGATCTTGCGGCGGTGGGCCTCGCGGGGGATGCGGACGTAGTTGACGAGGCGGATCACGTCGGGGCGCTCGAGGGTCATGTGCTCGGAGTGGAGGACGTCGCCATTCCGTTGCTCGAGCAGCTCCGCCTTTTCCTTCAGGAGCAGCACGGCGGCGCGTCGCAAAGTACAGACGTTGATCGGCTCATACGTCGCATTGAGCACCAGCACCCTGGCCATACGGCGAAATTGTAAGCGGGAGGGGAAGCGGCGCCTTAAATGATCGGATAACTGCCGAGGATCCGGACCGATTCGGCCTTGCCCCGGAGAGCCTCGATCGCGGCCGCCACGAGCTCGTCGTCGAGGCTTCCGTCGGCGTCGACGAAGAAGAAATAGCGGCCCAGTTCGGAGCGCTGGGGGCGGCTCTCGATGCGGGAGAGGTTGATCCCGCGGGAGGAGAACTCGGCCAGGGCGTCGACCAGGGCGCCGGGCCGGTCGTCCCCCAGCTCGCTGAAGGTCAGCGACGTCTTCCACCTCTCCCCGGCCGCCGGCGCGGTGCCCTCCGGGGCCAGCCAGACGAAGCGGGTGACGTTGTTCTGCTCGTCCTGGATCCCCTCGCGCAGGATCTGGCAGCCGTAGAGGCGCGCCGCCGCGCGCGAGCCGACCGCCGCCCAGGGGCGCGGCGACTCGGAGACCATGCGGACCGCGGCCGCGGTGCTGCTGACGCTGCGCAGTTCCACGCCGGGGAGGTTCTCGCGCAGAAACCGCGCCGTCTGCGCCAGTCCCTGCTGGTGGGAGAGCACCGCCTCGATCTGACCGAGGTCGATCCCCTCGCGGGTGATCAGGTGCTGGCGCACCGGGTAGTCGTGCTCGCCGACGATCGCCACGTTCGGCGCGTCGAAGGCGAGAATGTCCAGGGTGCCGCGGACCGAGCCCTCGATCGAGTTCTCGTACGGCGCCAGCGCGCGGTCGGCGCGCCTCTCGACCACTGCCTGGATCGCGTCGAAGACGGTGTCGGTGCGCAGCGGCTCGAACTCGGCATCGCCGAGCGCTTCACCCAGAGCGTCCTCGGTAAAGGTCCCCGCCGGTCCGAGGTAGGCGATCCGCATCACAAAGCCAAACTATTCGAAGATGACGGTGTAGGTCGCTTCGTTGTTGTTGGTGAACTGCTCGCCGGGCACCGGTTCGACTTTTACTTCAAGTTCCGTTTCGCCTTCCGGCGCCGGCGTCAGCGGCACGACCGCGGTTTCTTCGGCCCCCGCTTCGAGGGCGGCGATTTCCTGGGTCGTTTCCTTGCCGTTCGCGATCACCACGACCGTGACGCCGTTCTCGGTCGATTCGCCCTGGTTCTGGACCGTCACTTCGACTTCCGGCGTGCCTTCGGTGACCACCGAGGTGGTCGATTCCGGCGTGAGTTCGGCTTCGCCGATGCTGGTCCCGACGAGGCCCAGGCCGTGCACACCCGGGCTCGGTTCGCCGCCGCTGGAGCCGCTCACCGAGCCCAGCGCGTTCGAGACTTCGCTTTCTTCCAGCCACTTGGTCCCGTCTGGGACGAAGGTGTTTTTCGGCACGTCGTCACCGGTGATGCCTTCGTCGGCGAGCTTGCCGTTGATTTCAGGACGCGTCACCGATTCGTAGACGATGTCCGACGCCAGGAGGGTCTGCATCTGTTTGGCGATCGCCGCCGTCGCCCGCGCCGCGCCCGCTTCGCCCAGCGCGGTCGGCAATTTCGCGGCGATCGTTTCCATCGCCGAGGCGCGCAGCGTGTACACGAGTTCGAGCGACTTCTGTGCGCTGCTCATCTCACCCGGCGCGCTCAGCCCTTCGATCCGCGTCTTGTAGTTGGCCATCGCGCTGCGGTCGGCGTCCACCTGGCCGGTGAATTCGGTGACCGAGAGGCCGCCCGGTTCTTCGAGCTTGCCGAAGAAGTCTTTGCTGGTCTGCCCGGTCTCGATCAGGATCTGCTTGACATCGCGCGAGTAGTTCGACAGCGCCCCTCGGGCCCTCGCGTCAAGGCACCCCTTCACGCCGAGCACGAGCAGGATCAGCACCACCAACGCGCCACCCAGCGCAAGCAGGCGCCGCAGCATGATCTGCTGCTGGCGTTCGGGACGGCGGCTGGGCCGACGCTGTCGTCGGCCCTCACCGCGTGAAGACGAGTACTCCAAGTGGCGGCTCTCCCACGGGGCTGGATTCGGCTGGCGCGGGAGTATGGCGACTGATTGCGCGCAGCCGCCGTTTCTTCCCGCGTACGGTGCCTTTTTCCCAACGATAGCCGGGGAGGAGGAACCGGCGCGGGCAGGAGGCAGGAACCGGCCGGCGAAGGTCAACTTGCTTTGGTCGGCTCACTCGTACTTGATCGCTTCCTGATCGAGCGCCGCATCGGCAGCGGCGGCTTCGGCGTGGTCTACGAGGCCTGGGACGGCAGGCTCGAGCGCGCCGTCGCGGTGAAGGCGATCGAGCAGCGGGGTGAGGCCGGAAAGCGGGTCATGCGCGAGGCCCAGGCCGCCGCCCGCCTCAACCACCCGGGCATCGTGACCCTGTACGAGATGGGGGAGGAGAACGGCAACGCGCTGCTCGTCTCCGAGCTGGTCGAGGGCGACACGCTCGCCCGCCTGGCCACCGAGGGCGCCCTCTCCGACCGCGAGATCGGCGAGATCGGCGCCGACCTCTGCGAAGCGCTCGACCACGCCCACTCGCGCGGCGTCATCCACCGCGACATCAAGCCGCAGAACGTCCAGATCGTCGACGGCCAGCCGCGGGCGAAGCTGATGGACTTCGGCATCGCCCTGGTCGCCGACGCGGCGGGTCTGACCCAGACCGGCGACGTCGTCGGCACGCTCGCCTACATGGCCCCGGAGCAGGCCGAGGGCCGGGAGGCGGGCCCGGAGGCCGACGTCTACTCGCTCGCCCTCACGCTGTACGAGTGCTGGAGCGGCGAGAACCCGCACCGGCGCGGCAACGCCGTCGCGACCGCGCGCTCGATCGGCCGCCGCGCCCGTCCGCTGCGCCGCCTGCGCCCCGACCTGCCGCGGGAGCTCGCTGAGGAGATCGATGCCTGCCTCGACCCGCGCCCCGGCCACCGTCCCTCGCTGGAGGACCTGGGCATGACGATCGAGGAATCGCTCGACGAGCTCGCCGATCACGCCCCGAGCGCCCCGCGCCGCGTCGGCCTTCGACTCGGCGTGCTCGGGATCGCCGCCGCCATCGGCGCGATCGTCGTGCTCGGCCATGGGCTCGTCCTTCCCTAAACTTTCCGACTCCTCGGCAGAGGCGGAGATTTGACCCTGCCATGACAAAGGAACCGTTCCTATAGCCATTCTGCGCAAACTGGAGTCCGGGATCGAAGGCCTCGTCGAGGGCGTGTTCTCGCGCGCCTTCAGCTCCGAGGTCCAGCCGGTCGAACTGGCCCGCAAATTGGCCAAGGAAATGGACGCGCACAAGACCGCCTCGGTCCAGCGCGTCTACGTCCCCAACGAGTACACCGTCTTCCTCTCCCGCCAGGACCGCTCGAAGCTCGAAGGCTACGAGCGCTCGCTGGAGCAGGAGCTGTCCGGGTACCTGCTCGAGCACGCCCGTCGGCGCGGCTACGACCTGCTGACCCGGCCCGCGGTCGAGTTCCAGACCGACGAGCGCCTGCGCCTCGGTGAGTTCGGGATCCAGCCGCGGATGGTGAAGGCGCCGGTCCGCGAGGGCGAGGCGCCCCGCCAGGGCGAAGAGGGCCACACGATGGTCTACTCGGCGGTCCGCGAGCGCGACCGTCAGCGGCCCAAAGAACCGGAGCAGGACGTCCGCGCGCTGGTCTCCACCCGCGCCGTCGTCTCGCTCGACGACCGCCGCTATGTCTTCGACGGCCCGCGCGCCACGATCGGCCGCTCGAAATCGGCCGAGTGCGTGCTCGCCGACCCCAACGTGTCCCGTCGCCACGCCGAGCTGCGCCGTTCCGAGGCGGGGGACTGGCAGATCGTCGACCTCGGCTCGACCAACGGGATCAAGGTGAACGGCCGTCGCGTCACCTCAACCCGCCTCAACCCGGGCGACCAGGTGACGATCGGCACCACCACCTTCCTGTTCGACATCGAGCAGTAGATCGACCACGTGCGGCCTGTCTAGCTTCAGGCCCGGACCGTAAGGTGCTGAACGAGTGGCCTACGACCCCCTTTCAACCGCGCTGAAATTCGGCTTCCTGGCCGTCCTTTTCCTGTTCCTGCTGGTGATCGCGCGGAGCGCGTTTCGGGACCTGCGGCGGACGGCGGCGCCCGCGCCTGACGCGACCGGCTTCCACGCCGCGGTCGGCGGCGCCGAGGTGCAGCGGGGCAACGACGCTTGGCTGATCGCCGAGCGCGGTGGCGGGCTGACCCGGGACGAGCGCTTCGACCTGATCGGCGGCCTCTCGATCGGCCGCTCCAAGGAGGCCGACGTGCAGATCGATGACCGCTATGCCTCCGGCATCCACGCGCGATCGTTCTCCCGCGAAGGACGCCACTACGTCGAGGACATGAACTCGACCAACGGCACCACGCTGAACGGGGCGGCGCTGAACGGCGAGGCGGAGCTGGTCGACGGCGACACGATCCAGATCGGCGACACGGTCTTCAGGTTCGAGGCTTCCTGACGGTGGGCGGGTTAGTGGAGAGATGACGCTGCGGATCACCGATCAGGCCTACGCCACTGACACCGGGCGCCAGCGCAGCGCCAACGAGGACTCGGTCTTCGTCCGCGCGCCGCTCTTCGTCATCGCCGACGGGATGGGCGGGGCGCGCGCCGGCGAGGTCGCCTCGAAGACCGTCGTCGACGCCTTCGACCGCCCGCTCCCCGAGGCGCCGCCGGAGCGGGTTCTGAAGGAGACGATCGAAGGCGCCAACCGCACCGTCTACTCGCTCGCCAACAAAGACCCGAACCTGTCCGGGATGGGGACGACGACCACCGCGGCGATCCTCGACGAGAGCTCCGACGAGGTGGCGATCGGCCACGTCGGCGACAGCCGCGCCTATCGCCTCCGGCGGGGCAAGCTGGAACGGCTCACCCGCGATCACTCGCTGGTCGAGGAGATGCGGCGCAAAGGGCAGCTGACCGAGGCGCAGGCCGAGGACCACCCGCAGCGCTCGATCATCACCCGCTCGGTCGGGCCCGAACCGGAGGTTGAGGTCGACCTGCAGACGGTGCCGGCGCAGGCGGGGGACATCTTCCTGCTCTGCTCCGACGGGCTGACCACGATGCTCGACGACGAGCATGTCGAGCGCCTGCTCACCCGCGCCACCTCGATGCCGAACGCGGTCCGCGCCCTGGTCGACGAAGCCAACCGGGCGGGCGGCCGCGACAACATCAGCGTGATCGCCTTCAAGGTCGTCGACGCGGCCGAACCGGGCCTCGACGCGGGGACGGCGGAGGGCGCGACGCTGATCGGCTCGAGCGCCACCGACGCGGGGCTGACCGCGACCGAGGTGCGCCGCCGCGCCGCCGCCGACGCCTCGCGGCAACGACGCGAGGCAGCCGACGCGTCCCGTCGCCCGGGCCGGCGGCGGAAGATCATGAAACGAGTCGCCGGGGTCCTCGCCCTGCTGGTCGTGATCGGGGCGATCGTCTTCGGCGCCACCTACGGCCTCCACCACACTTGGTTCCTCGGCACCGACGAAGCCGGTCGCGTCACCCTCTACCGCGGCGTCCCCTACGAGCTCCCCTTCGGCGTCAAGCTCTACACGGAGGAGCATTCGTCCCCGGTCCAGACCGAATCGCTGCCCGAAAAACGCAAGGACGCGGTGACCGGCCAGAGCGTGCGCTCGCGCGATGACGCGGTGAAGCTGCTGGAAGAAATCGAACGCGGCCAGGGGGTCACGGAAGCGACGACGACCTCGGAACCGGCGACCGGGATTGAAGAAAAGGCCGGCGGATGACCCGCGCCCGCAACCGCGAGATGCTCGCCCTCATCCCCGTGGCGCTCCTGCTGACGGCCGGATTCGCCGCGGTCTTCGCCCAGGAGAACTCGAAGCTCGGCAACCTCAGCCTCACCTACGGCGCCTATTTCTTCGCCCTCTGCCTGGCGACCCACATCTACCTGCGGATCCGCCTGCCGCACGCCGACCCGTACCTCTTCCCGCTGATGGCGGTGCTGACCGCGTTCGGGCTGGTGATGATCTACCGGATCGACGAAAGCCTGGCCCGGAACCAGGCCAACTGGTTCGTCTTCGGCCTCGTCCTCTTCGCCCTGACGATCCAGTTCCTGCGCGATTACGAGGTGCTGGAGCGCTACCGCTACATCATCGCCACGGTCGGCATCCTGCTCTTGCTGGCGCCGCGCCTGCCGGGGATCGGGGAACAGGTCAACGGGGCTTATCTCGGGGTGAAGGTGGGCCCGATCTCCTTCCAGCCGGCCGAGTTCGCGAAGCTCGCGATCGTCGTCTTCCTCGCCTCCTACCTGCGGGAGAACCGCGAGGTGCTGATCGTCGGCGCGCGGCGGGTGCTCGGCGTGACCCTGCCGCCGATCAAACACTTCGGGCCGATGCTGGTGGTCTGGGGCGCGACGATGCTGTTGCTCGTCTTCATCCGAGACCTCGGCAGCTCGCTGATGTTCTTCGCCGCCTTCCTCGCCCTGCTCTACGTGGCGACCGGCCGCTTCAGCTTCGTCGTGATCGGGTCGCTGCTCTTCCTGGTCGGTGCCTGGTTCATCGTCACCACCGTCCCGCACGTCCACGACCGGGTCGAGATCTGGCTCCATCCCTACAGCGACCCGCAGGGCACTGGCTACCAGATCCTGCAGTCGATCTTCGCCCAGGCCGACGGCGGGCTCTTCGGGAAAGGCTTCGGCCAGGGGCTGATCACGATTCCAGGCACCAAGGCGACGCTGCTGCCTGCGGCGCAGACCGACACGATCTACTCGCTGATCGTCAACGAGCTCGGCCTCTTCGGCGCCTGCGGCCTGATCGCCACCTATTTGCTGATCACCGCCCGCGGGTTCAAGGTCGCGCTGCTGGCCAACGATGGGTTCTCGAAGCTGCTGGCGACCGGCCTTACGGCGGTCTTCGCGATCCAGGCCTTCGTGATCATCGGCGGCGTCACCCGGGTGATCCCGCTGACCGGCGTCACCCTGCCCTTCGTCTCCTACGGCGGCAGCTCGATCGTCGCCAACTTCGTCCTCCTGGCGCTGCTGCTGCTGGTCTCCGACCGCGCCAGGCGCGAAGCCGAAGAGGGCGCGACGAACAACGAACGCTCTGAACCGCTGGGGGCGCTGTCGTGAACCGCCAGATCATCAAGCTCTTCGGCTTCATCATCGTCCTCTTCGCGATCCTGATCGGCTTCACGTCCTGGTGGTCGGTCTTCGACGCCAAGGCGTTGAAGGAACAGAAATACAACCAGCGGCCGCTGTTGGAGCAGCAGCAGATCCCGCGTGGGCGGATCTTGGCCGACGACGGGTCGGTGATCGCGAAGTCCTACTCCAAGGGCCATGGAACCGGCAGGCGCTTCATCCGCCGTTATCCGATGGGCTCGCTCTTCGGCCATCCGATCGGCTACAGCTACGTGAAATACGGGCAGACCGAGTTCGAGAAGTACCACAACGAGGAACTGACCGGCGAAGAATCGGAATTCGGGACGATCATCGATCAGTTGAGCGGGAAGAAGCAGGAAGGCGAACAGATCGTCACGAGCCTCGATCCGAAGGCGCAGGAAGTGGCGATGCACGACCTCGAAAGCGCAGGCTACGGCGCTGTGGTGGCGATCGAACCGAGCACCGGCAAGGTCAAGGTGGTGGCGGCGAATCCGGGCTTCAACCCGAACGCGATCCCGAAGAACCTCGAAAAGTGGAACGAACAGGAAGTCCGGACGCCGCTTTTCAGCCGTGCGACCCAGGCCACTTTCCCGCCCGGCTCCACCTTCAAGGTCGTGACCGCGGCGGCGGGGCTGGAATCCGGGTTGATCACGCCGGAAACGACGATCAACGCGCCGGGCTCGATCATCGACGAAGGCCACGTTCTCGCCAACGACTTCGATCAAGACTGGGGCAGCATCTCCCTCGATACCGCGCTGACCAACTCGGTCAACACCTGGTTCGGGCAGCTGGGCCAGAAAGTCGGCCAGAACAAGCTCTTCTCGATGATGGAAAAGTTCGGCTTCAACACGAAGCCGCCGATCGACCTGCCCGAAGATGAACTCTCGGCGAGCGGCGTCCTCGATCTCGAAAAGAACGAACTCCTGACCCGTAACGACCCGGTCGACCTGGCGCGCGTGGCGATCGGCCAGGAGCGCCTCGCGGTGACGCCGCTGCAGATGGCGATGGTGGTCGCCGCCGTCGCCAACCACGGGAAGTTGATGAAGCCGCAGATCTGGAGCCGCGTGGTGAACGTCGACGGAAGCGTCACCAAGAAGATGAGCCCGAGCGTCTACGGCGAACCGATCTCGTCCAAGACGGCGGAAGAGCTGACCACGGCGATGGAAGGCGTGGTCGACGAAGGCACCGGGACCAACGCCGCGATCTCCGGTGTTCCGGTGGCGGGCAAGACCGGCACGGCGGAAACGCCGAACAACAAGGAGTGCGGCGGCGGCGAAGCGGAGAACCAGGCCTGGTTCGTCGGCTTCGCGCCTGCCGACAATCCGAAGATCGCGATCGCCGCGACGGTGTCCTGCACCGAAGAATTCGGTGGTGATGTGGCCGCACCGATCTTTCGCGACGTGGCCGAAACGATCCTGAACGGCGAATGAGGACGATGGCTGACAAGGTGATCACGAAAGGGGAGAAGCGTGGCTGAGGTCGAGGTCGGCTCGGTCGTCGACGGGCGTTATTCGGTGCTTTCGAAGATCGGCGGCGGCGGCATGGCCGACGTCTGGCTTGCCGAGGACACCCACCTTCAGCGGCGGATCGCGCTGAAGGTCCTGCACACGCGGCTCGCCCAGGACCGCGAGTTCGTGATGCGCTTCCAGCGCGAGGCCGAGTCGGCCGCCGGATTGCAGCACCCGAACATCGTCGCCGTCTTCGACCGCGGCGAATGGGAAGGCACCTACTACATCGCCATGCAGTACGTGGAGGGGCCGACGCTGAAGCAGCTGATCGACTCCGGGATCACGGTCGAGCAGGGGGTCGCGGTGATCCGCCAGGTCCTGCAGGCGGCCGGGTACGCGCACCGCCAGGGGATCGTCCACCGCGACCTGAAGCCCCAGAACGTGATCGTCGACCCGGAGGGCAAGGCGGTCGTCACCGATTTCGGTATCGCCCGCGCCGGCGTCTCGGAGATCACCCAGACCGGCTCGGTGATGGGGACGCCGCACTACCTCTCGCCGGAGCAGGCCCAGGGCTTCGAAGTCACCGCCGTGTCCGACCTCTACTCGATCGGCGTGATGCTCTATGAGGCGCTCACCGGGCGAGTTCCGTTCGAGGGGGAATCGGCGGTCGCGGTGGCGATGAAACAGGTCTCGCAGATGCCGCAGCGGCCGAGCTCGATCCAGCCGCGGGTCAGCCCGGCGCTCGATGCGGTGGTGATGCGGGCGCTGGAGAAGGACCCCGGGCAGCGCTTCCAGAGCGCCGACGCCTTCATCGCCGCGCTCGACCAGGCGATGCGCGAACCGGGCGGCGCCGGGCGGGGGACCACGTCCTTCGCGGCACTGCCGCCGGTCGTCGCGGTTCCCGTGGAGGAGGGCGAGGAGGACCCCGAGGCGAAGCGCAAGCGGCGGCGCAACTGGTGGATCCTCGCCGCCCTGGTGGCGATCCTGATCGGCGCGCTGATCGGCATCTTCGCCGGCCGCTCCAACCCGACCACCCCGGTGCCGAGCGTCGAAGGCCGCAGCCTGCAGCGGGCCGAAGAAATCCTCGAACAGCGCGGCTTCACGGTGAACCAGCCGCCCAAGCAGGTGCATCGGCAGGTCGAGGCGGGGACCGTACTCGAGCAAGATCCCTCGCCCGCGCCGCCCGGCAAGGAGGCCGAAGAAGACTGCTCGTTCCTCACTCTCTTCTGCTCGAAGCCGGGGGTGACGCTGACGATCAGCATCGGGCCGGGCGAAGGCGCGGTGCCGAGGGTCAACGGCCTCAGCCGCGCCGAAGCGACGAAGAAACTGGAAGCCGCCGAATTCGAAGTCGCGACCGAAAGCATCAACTCGAAGGAAGTCGAAGAAGGCGACGTGGTGAAGACCGAACCGCCCGGGGGTTCGGTCGCCATCCACGGCTCGACCGTGACGCTCTTCATCTCGACCGGGCCGAAGCTGGTCAAGGTCCCGGTCCTGGTCGACAAGCAGCGGCGCCTCGCGGTGCAGGAAATCCGCGCGCGCGGACTGACGCCGGAAGTCGGCGAAGAGGAATCGAACCAGCCCGTCGGGCGCGTGCTGCGCCAGTCGCCGAGCGCCGGCCAGGAACTGGAACCGGGGGCGACCGTGCAGATCGTCGTCTCCTCCGGGCGGGAAACGAAGAAGATGCCGGGCGTGGTCGGCCTCGAACGTCGCGAAGCGGTGGAAGAAGTGCGCGCCGCCGGCCTGTCCCCGGTGGTCGAGGAAGAAGAAACGCGCAACGAAGCGAAGATCGGCGTGGTGACGCGCCAGTCCCCGCACGGCGGCACCGAATTGACGCCGGGCTCGGAAGTGACGCTGATCGTCGGCAAGCGCGCCGCGGTCGTCCCGGAAGAAGAAGAACCCGAAGAAGCCGAAGGCCTCGAAGGAGAAGGGAACGAACCGTGAGGGTGGCGGTGCTGAGCGGCGGCCGCTCCTCCGAGCACGAGGTCTCGCTCAACTCCGGCGCGTCGGTGATGAAAGGCCTGGAGGAAGGCGGGCATGAGGTGGTCGAGGTGCGGATCGGCCGTGACGGGCGCTGGAGCGCCGCGGGCGCGGCGGTGGAGCTGGTCCCCGGTGGCGGCTTGCTCGGCGCCGACGTCGTCTTCCCCGTCCTCCACGGCCCCTTCGGCGAGGACGGCAGCATGCAGGGCCTGCTGGAGATGCTCGACCTGCCCTACGTCGGCTCCGACGTGCTGGCCTCGGCGACCTGCCTGGACAAGCTCACGCTGAAGCGGATCCTGGCGGGGCAGGGGATCCCACAGGTGGACTTCGTCGAGGTCGGCGAGGAGGGCTGGCGGGAGCGCTGCGCCGAGCTTGACACGCCGCTCTGGGTGAAGCCCTCGCGGATGGGCTCGAGCGTCGGCATCACCCGGATCGAGGATCTCACCGCGCTCGACGCGGCGATCGAGACGGCACTGCGGCACGACCCGCGGGTGATCGTCGAGGCCTCCGCCCATGGCCGCGAGATCGAGTGCTCGGTGCTCGGCAACGAGGACCCGCGGACGTCGATGCCAGGGGAGATCCTCGCCCACGCCCAGTGGTACGACTACGAGGCGAAGTACGCGGAGGGCGGCATGGACCTGGCGGTCCCGGCGCCGATCTCGGAGATCGAGACGACCCGCGTGCGCGAGCTCGCCGCCGAGGTCTTCCGCCTGGCCGGCTGCTCCGGCCTCGCCCGCTGCGACTTCTTCGTCGAGCCCGACGGCACGGTGCTCGTCAACGAGATCAACACGATGCCCGGCTTCACCGAGACGAGCGTCTACGCGAAGCTCCTCGAGGCCGACGGCCTCTCCTACCCGGACCTCTGCGACCGCCTCGTCACCCTCGCGATCGAGCGCCACCAGCGCGCCCGCTCCTACGAGTTCTGAGCCTCTCGGGTCGGTACGTCTACCGGCTTTTTTGGAAAGGACCGAGAGCGCGAAGTGGATTTGCGCCGCATGGCAGCGGTCGGGTTCCGCGTTCGGTTTAGCGACATCTCTGTCGAGTACTCGGTCGATTCATTACTCGAAAGCCGTCCGCCTCGCCCAATAGCTTCCCGACAGCAAGAAAACCCGCCTGGCCGGGCGGGTTTTCGTAAATCGAATAATGAAGAAGTCCGTCGATGTCGCTCTCTCTCGCAACAGATTTGCAGGGCATCCGGACGGAAGGATCGAAGCCCCTGATGTCCAAGCCCAAATCGAAGGTCAAAAAACCTCCTGAACCCCACCCGTGGCGGGTCGAAAACCCCGATGCAAACTGTCCAAATCACCCGAAGAAGGACTACCGGCTCCTTGTCAAGGCAGCGTGGGCCGCTGGCTGGAAATGTGAGAAGCGTCGCAAGTACATCTATGTCTCCCCACCCGATCCCGACAGCGATAGGGTCAAGATCCCAATGACGCCCAGTAGTAGCCGGACGTTGGAAAACACCAAAGCTGCCCTGCGAGCCGCAGGGCTCGACGTGTAAAGTCAAGGAGCTGATGGCGAGCAGCAAGCGGGACCGCGAGGCCCACGTTCTCTTGGAGATGCACATGGCCGACCCGATGTCGGAGGAGGTCTTGGACGCAAACTCCGACGATGTCATCGATGCCCTCGAGGATCACGCTTCCGACCTGGCACTCGGTCCGGTCGTCGCGCTGAACATGGCGACGTGCTCGATCAAGCTGCGGTTTAACGTCATGGGAACCACCGATGCCGAGATTCACCAGCGCATTGCTGAAGTGATCGCCATCATCGAGCGGGAGACCGATCTCGAAATGGTTCGCAGCAGTGTCGAGTCTCGCGAAGATGTGTCCGACTCGCCGACTGGCGAGATGGCAGCGGCTTAGCCATCGGGCATCCTGAATCTGCGGGGGCCCGGCGATCTTCTCTGGCGGCCGACGTATCGTCGGCGACCCAAGCGGGGTCTTTCGGTGAGTGACTAGGGGCTATTCGAACAGCTTCACGTCGGAGATTTCGACCTGGAAGCGGCCTTCCTGATCGCTCGCGGGTGAGGCTTTGGTGAACCAGATCAGGAAGTATTTGGCGGCCTGGCCGAGGTGGAGCTGGACTTCTTCTTCCTTTGAGGCGTTCGTCACCTCGCCGATCGCTTCGCCCCATTCTTCGATTTCTTCGGGCGGGCCGGAGGCGGCGGCGTAGATCTGGGCGTCCCAGCCCGGCGTCGGGGTGATGATCTTCATCGTGTTCGGCGTCACCGCCGCCTGGGTGGTGACGTAGAGGCCGACGCCGGGGTTCGGGCCTTCCTTGGTCCCCGCGAAGGTGTCGGTGTCGTAGTGCTCGCTCGACCAGGCGGTTCCGGTCGGGTTGCCGTCGACCGCCAGCCCGACGGTTTCCGGATCCTCTTCGCCGTCGCCCTCGGGGTCGTAGTCGGTCGCTTCTTCGATCGCGACCTGGTGTTCGGCGGTCTTCCCGCCGCCTCCGCCGTTGCCGCCGTTCCCAGGGTTGCCGCCGTTCCCTACGTTGCCGTTGCCGATCAACTGGGTCGCCAGGAGGACCGCAGCGGCGATCATGATGGCCGCCAGGATCGCCACCCAGGACCAGGTCGCTCGGCGGGACAGTTTGCGCTGGGCCGGCGGCAGCGCGTCCAGCACGCTGGTCGCCTCGCCCGTGGTGGACCCCGCGCGCGCCGCCTCGACCTCGAGCGCGGTGGAGAGGTCGTCGATCATCTCGCCGACGTCGGCGTAGCGCTTGGTCGGATCCTTGGCCGTCGCCCGCTCGACCACCAGCGCCGTCGCCGCCGACAGTTCCGGGCGGTCGGCCTGCACGTCGGGCAGCTCCTCGTTGACGTGTTTCATCGCCACGCCGACCTGGCTGTCGGCCGAGAAGGGGACGTGGCCGGTGAGCATCTCGAAGAGGACGACGCCGAGCGAATAGAGGTCGGAGCGCTGGTCGGCACCGTGTCCCATCGCCTGCTCGGGGGCGACGTAGTCGGTGGTGCCGAGCACGCGACCGGTCGCCGTCAGCCCGTCCTTTTCCAGCTGGCGGGAGATGCCGAAGTCGGTGAGCTTGGCGCGCCCCTCGGCGTCGATCAGGACGTTCTGCGGCTTGATGTCCCGGTGGACCATCTTGCGCGCGTGGGCGACGGTGAGGCCGCGGGCGATCTCGATCGCGTAGGCGAGCGATTCCTGCACGTCGAGCGCGCCCACCCGGTTGATCCGCGCCTTCAGCGTCTCCCCTTCGACGTATTCGAAGACGATGTAGGGGTAGCCGCCGTCCTCGCCCGCGTCGATCACGGCGACGACATTGGGGTGGGAGATCTTCGCGACCGCGCGCGCCTCCTGGCGGAAGCGCTCGAGCTGGTCGGCCTGCTCGGACATCTCCCGGTGCATGACCTTCACCGCGACCGGGCGGTCGAGGGTGGTGTCGCGGGCGAGGTAGACCGTCGACATGCCGCCCGAGCCGAGTTTGGCCTCCAGCCGGTAGCGGCCCGAGAGCACGGTGCCGATCATCTTCGAGCTGGTGGGGCGGTCAGGCATCAGCCTGCGAGGGTGGGGAGGGGGATCAAGGCGTGATTATTGTCGAGCACGTGTCCGTAGAGGTTCGCTACTACTCCGACCCCGCCTGCACCTGGTCGTGGGCTGCCGAGCCGGCGCTGCGCAGGTTGATATTCGAGTTCGACGGCGAGCTCAACTTCATCTGGGGAATGGGCGGACTCGCCCGCCGCTTCGGCTCGGCCTATCGGGACAGCGAAGCGGGCATCGGCAGCGGCCCCGACTGCTTTGCGGACTTGATGTCGCACTGGCTCAACGTAGCCGGTCGGACGGGGATGCCGTGCGACCCTCGACTATGGACCGAGGCGCCGTTTTCCGGCACCTAAACCGGCCAGCGCCCTGACCGGCACCCTCTGGCAGCTCCCCACCGACTGAGTTCGAACTTCTCCGCCCTATCCGCGGGTTACTGCGAACGCACTGAGGCCGGCTAACGGGTGACGTGGCCGGAGTCGTCGGTGACTCGGCCGATGCGGGCGGCGCCGGGGTGGTGGGTACGCAGCAGGTCGAGGGCGCGGGACTCGTCGTTCTCGGGGACGACGACGCAGAAGCCACAGCCCATGTTGAAGACCTCGTGCATCTCCTCGTCGGAGATTGCGCCCCGGTCGCGGATCAGCTCGAAGATCGGCTGGATCGGGAGGGGCGCGTCGATCTCGTAGCCGACCGGCGCCGCCAGGCGGAGGAGGTTGTTGACCCCGCCGGAGGTGATGTGGGCAAGGCCGCGGACGTCGACCTCGGAGCGCAGGAGCTCGACGATCGGCTTGACGTAGATGACGGTCGGCTCGAGGAGGGCCTCGCCGAGCGAGCGGCCGAGGCGGCCCTCCGGGTCCTCGTCCATGTCGAGCCCGTCGAGCGCCTTGCGCGCCAGCGTGTAGCCGTTCGAGTGCAGGCCGGAGGAGGGGATGCCGATGATCGAGTCGCCCGGCGCGACGCGACGGCCGTCGACGATCGCGTCGAGCGCCACGGTGCCGAAGCAAGCGCCGGAGATGTCGACACCGTGGACCATGTCGCCGAGCTGGGCGAGCTCGCCGCCGGGGATCTCGATCCCGGCCAGGGTCGCCCCGCGCGCCAGGCCGACGCCGAGACTTGCGCAGATCTCCGGGTTCGCCCGGTCGATCGCGATGTAGTCGAGCATCGCCAGCGGCTCCGCCCCGACGCAGATCACGTCGTTGACGTTCATCGCCACGCAGTCGATGCCGACCGTGTCGAGCTTGCCCAGGGCTTCGGCCAGCACCAGCTTGGTCCCGACCCCGTCGGTCGAGAGCGCGATGCCGAGGTTCGGCGCCACCTCGATCACGCTTGCGTAGTGGCCCGGCAGCGGCACCTGCGCCGAGGGCCGCCCGAGCTCGATCTTCCCCAGCGCCCGCACCAGCCCGGCCACCGCCGAGTCGGCAGCGCCCTGGTCGACCCCGGATCTCGCGTAAGCGTCGCTCATCGACCCGATTCTTTCAGCCGGTCAGGAAGAGCGAATTCCAAGTGAAATCCAAATTTGTCCAAAATCTGGAATTGGCTCTGCATCTAGGTTTGGCGGTGCAGTTTGGCCAGGACCACGCCGGCGAAGGCCGCGCGGTAGGCCGCGTAGGGCCAGAGGGCGCGGTCGCGCTCGACCAGGCCGATCAGGCGCTGGGAGGCGAGGGTGGAGGCGAAGGAGGCGCCGATACCGAGGGCCAGGGTGCGGCGCAGCTCCGGGGTCGTCCCACGTCTAGCGAGGCGGACGCCCTTGAGGCCGGTCGCGCCGACGATGATCGGCAGGGCGATCGTGCGGGAGAGGAGGTTGGCCTGCTCGCGCGAGAAACGGCGCCAGCGGGCCGCGGCGAGGGTCACGCCGTTGCGGGAGATCCCCGGGGCCAGTGCCGCCGCCTGGGCGACGCCGAGGGCCAGGCCGTCGGCCGGGGTGGCCTCGCCGCGGCCCCGTTGCTGCGGCTGGCGGTCGCCGATCACCATCAGCGCCGCTCCCGCGAGGAGGCCGAAGGCGGTCGCCCGCGGCCCGCCGAGGCGCCCCTCGATCTGGCGCTCGAACCGGTAGCCGACGAACGCCGCCGGGGCGAAGGAGAAGGCCAGCAGGAGCGCCCGGTTGAGGTCGAACTGGCGGAGCTCCTCGGCGATCAGGCGGCGCTGGCCGATCAGGAGCGCGGCGGCGGCGCCGGTGTGGAGGGCGACCTCGAAACTCTTGCGCACCTCCGGGTCGATCTCGTCCCAGTCCCAGCCGAGCAGCCAGGGGAGGAGGACGATGTGGGCGGAGCTGGAGACCGGCAGCAGCTCCGCGGGGCCCTGCACCATGCCCAGCGCGATCGCGCGGTGGACCGGCAGTCGCCGTTCGCTCAAGCGTCCGGGGTATCGGTCGCGGGATCGGCGGGGTCGCGCGTGACCCGCTTGTAGAGCCAATATCCGGCCAGCACGACGATCGCCGCGACGACGATGTAATCGAGGATCGAGAGGTGTTCCCGCCACTTTTCCCATTCGTCTCCGACCGCGCGGCCGAGGAGGCCGAAGCCGATGACCCAGGGGAGCGAGCCGAGGGCGGTCAGCCAGGTGAAGCGCCAGAAGGGCATTTTCGCCAGCCCGGCCGGGAGTGAGATGAAGGCGCGTACCAGCGGGATCAGCCGGCAGACGAGGACGGTGGCGTCGCCGTGCCGTTTGAACCAGCCGTCGACCCGCTCCAGTTTCGCCGGACTGACGTGGATCACTTTGTTGCGTTCCATCAGGTCGACGCGGCCGTAGTAGCCGATCGCGTAGGTCAGCCAGGAGCCGGCCATGTTGCCGAGGAAGCCCGCGAGGAAGATCGCGATCAGCGAGTGGTGGCCTTCGGACACGGTGAAGCCCGCGAACAGCATCACCGCCTCGCTCGGGATCGGGATGCAGGCGGAAGCCGCCCCCATGAGCAGGAAGATGCCCGCGAGGCCGGTGTCGTCGATCACGTTGACGCAGAATTCGACGATCGGTCCGGTCAGGCTGGCCGTGGGAATGAGCATGGCAGCGTGCATGCGGCGGCACACTCTAGCCCGATCCTTAAGAACCACCCGTAAACTCGGCTCCTCATGGGCCGGTTGAACCATCCCGTCTACCGCAACAGGGTGGGGCAGATACTCGCCGACGCGGCACTCATCGCGTTGGCCTACTTCCTCGCCTTCCAGCTGCGGTTCCTCGACGACCCGCACGGCTGGCCGCACCGCTACGAGGTGCTGTTCGCCCAGTCGGTCGGCTTCGTCGTCGCCGGCAAGCTGGTCGTCTTCGCCGCCGCGGGGCTCTACCAGAAGTGGTGGCGCTACGTGAGCGGCCGCGACTTCATCTTCATCGGCCGCGCGGTGGCGATCTCGAGCGCCCTGCTGGTGATCGCCTTCGCGGTCGTCCAGCCCTTCGAACACCGCCTGCCGCGCTCGGTCGAGGTGATCGACTTCATGCTCACCCTGATCCTGATCGCCGGCGCCCGCCTGCTGGTGCGGCTGATCGTCGAGCGCCCCTCGAAGGGCGACCGGGTCCCCAAGCACGAGGTGCTGGTCGTCGGCGCCGGCAAAGGCGGCCAGATGGTCGTCCGCGAGCTGCGCCTCAACCCGGCGCTCGGCGGCACCGCGATCGGCTTCGTCGACGACGATCCGCGCAAGCGCGGGATGCGGATGAACGGCGGCGTCAAGGTGCTCGGCTCGACCGACGAGATCGCCCCGATCCTCGACGAGACCGATCCCGACGAAGTGATCATCGCGATCCCCTCGGCGCCGGGGACGCTGCGCGCCAAGGTCGTCGCCGCCTGCCGCGAGCGGCGGATCCGCGTGCGCACCCTGCCGACCGTCTTCGAGCTCCTGCGCGGCGGCGTCCAGCTCTCCAAACAGCTGCGTGACGTCCAGGTCGAGGATGTCCTCGGGCGCGAGCCGGTCGTCGTCGAAATCGACCGCGTCGGCGCCTACCTGCAGGACAAGATCGTCCTCGTCACCGGCGCCGGTGGCTCGATCGGCTCCGAGCTCTGCCGTCAGATCGCCCGGGTCGGCCCGAAGCTCCTGGTGATGCTCGACCACGCCGAGGACAACCTCTTCGAAATCGAGCGCGAGATGCTTGACGAGCGCCACTTCTCCAACGCCGAGTCGGTGCTCGCCGACTGCCGCGAGCCGCACCGGATGATGGAGACGATGCAGCGCTTCAAGCCCGACATCGTCTTCCACGCCGCCGCCTACAAGCACGTGCCGCTGATGGAGGCGAACCCGCTCGAGGCGGTCCGCAACAACGCGATCGCCACCCGGATCACCGCCGAGACGGCGGCGGCGGCGAAAGCCGAGCGCTTCGTCCTCATCTCCACCGACAAGGCGGTCAACCCGCAGACGGTGATGGGCGCTTCGAAGGCGATGGCGGAGTGGATCGTCGAGGCGGCCGCCGACCGCCACCAGGGCACCCGCTTCGCCTCGGTGCGCTTCGGCAACGTCCTTGCCTCCTCCGGCAGCGTCGTGCCGATCTTCCGCGGGCAGATCGAGCGCGGCGGCCCGGTCACCGTCACCCACCCGGACATGACGCGGTACTTCATGACGATCCCGGAGGCGGTGCAGCTGGTGATCCGCGCCGGGGACATCGGCGCCGGCAAAGGCGAGGTCTTCGTCCTCGACATGGGCGAGCCGGTGAAGATCGTCGACCTCGCCCACAACATGATCCGCCTCGCCGGCTACGAGCCGGAGACCGACATCGCTGTCGAGTTCACCCAGCCACGACCTGGGGAGAAGCTCCACGAGGTCCTTTTCAGCGATTACGAGAACCCCCAACCGACCGCCGCAAAACGAATCAACCGGGCGGTGCGCACGACGCCGCTGGACCCGAATTGGGTCGATTCGACCCTCACCGCGCTGGAAGCATTGGTTCTGGCCGGTGATGAGGCTAATTTGGCGGAACGGGTCGTAGACCTCATCGCCTCCCCGGGCGGAGATGCTACGAAGGTCGTGCTGGACGAGTAGCCTTCCGCAACTTTGCTGCACACCGTCGAAAGAATCGGTTCGTTCGCGGGCCTGGCGTCCTTCCTTGGGCTGGGAATCTTCGCGCTGCTCCTCTTCGCCCACGGCCGCGACATCCGCCGGCTGCGCGATTGGGCGGGCTCGGCGCCCGAGCGGGAAGCCGATCGGATGGAGCAGACGCAGAACATCGCCGCCCAGCGCGCCGAAGAGCTGCGCGAGCTCGAGGAGTCGCGGACGGCCGAGCACGACGCGGTCGAGCAGCGCGAGGTCCGGCGTCAGCGGCGCGAGGAAGGGCTGCCCGAGCTGACGCGCGGCGAGCGCGTGCGGGAGCGGTTCTCGGGCTTCGGCGAAACGCTGTCGCGCCCGGCCCTGCTGATCATGCTGTTCGTGGTCCTTGTCCTGATCGGCGGCGGGGTCGCCTACGCGGTGCTGAACACCGGCAACGACAGCGGCGGTGACCAGTCGGCGAGGAGCGGCGGGGGCAAGAACGGGGGCAAGGAAAAGCAGGCCGCGGCGGGCAGCACGCTGAAGCCCGGCGAAATCGAAGTGGCGGTGCTGAACGGCACCGAAGCGACGGGGCTGGCCGCGACCTGGGGTGACAAAGCCGAAGCCAAGGGCTTCGAAGTCGGCGCGATCACCAATACGACGTCGACGTTCGAAAACTCGGTGGTGATGTTCGAAAGCGGCGCCGCCCCGGAGGCCAAAGCGGTGGCCAAACAGCTGCAGATCCACAAAGTCCAGCCGATGACCGCCGAAGTCTCCGGGGTGTCGAACGGAGCCAAAGTCGCGGTGGTGGTCGGCGAGGACAATGCCCCGGCGGAAGGTTGACGCGGCCGCGATCGTCTTCGCGCTGCTCGTCGTCGCCACCGTCGCCGCCTTCGCCTACGCCCAACGGGTGAAGCGCGACCCGCTGGTGCTCGACCGGGTGGGGATCGGCAAGAAGAACTCGAATGCGTTCACGCCGCCCTGCGAGCGGATCAAGCTGAAGTTCCGGACGACGACCTCGAACGACGGGACGGTCGAGGTGATCCGGCCGGGCGGTGAAATCGTCGCCAAGCTCGCCCGCCACACCTTCCTCAAGCGCTACAGCTTTCACACGTTCTTCTGGGACGGGAAGAACGAAGACGGCGTCGTCCAGCCCCCCGGCCGCTACAAGCTGCGGGTGATCCTCGAAGACGAAGGCCGCAGCCTCACCGCGCCGGGCACGATCCGCCTGCACAAGCCGCCGAGCGGCCTCCACTGCCTCAGCTACTCGAAGAAGGGAAGCGGTTGAGCGACTTCTTCTCCGGCGCGGGGCTGGTGATCGCCGCCGCCTGCGCCGCGGCCTCGATCCTCCTGCCCGCGGGGCGCACGCGCTCGGCGGCGATGCTGACGGCGCTGGTCCTCTTCCCGGTCCTGATCCTGGGCGACCAGTGGCACAACCATCAGATCGTCGAGCTGCGCCACCACGAGGCGAAAGCGGCGGCGGCGATCGTCATCGGCGTCGTGCTGGTTCTCGCCCTGGCCTGGGTGTTCCGCCGCTGGCCGATCCTGATGCCGCTGTCGATCATCGGCACGCTGCCGTTCCGCATCCCGCTCGAATCCGGCGGGGAAACGGCGAACCTGCTGGTGCCGCTCTACGTCGTCATCGGCGCGGGCGTGGTGGCGGCGATGTTCCTGCCACCGCCGGCGGAGAAGCGGCGCCCGCGGTGGGTGGCGAAATCGCTGGCGATCTTCGTCGTCCTCTACGCGCTGCAGGCGCTCTACTCCGAGGACTACTCGAAAGGGCTGCAGGAAGTCTGCTTCTTCCTCGTCCCCTTCACGCTCGCCTACATCCTCCTGCGCGAGCTGCCCTGGGACCGCCGCCTGCTCGTCTGGGCGCTGATCCTGATCACCGGCGACGCGATCGCCTTCGTCCTCATCGGCAGCGTCGAGTACCTGAGCCGAAGCCTCTTCTGGAACGAGGCGGTGATCCGCTCGAACGAATTCCACACCTACTTCCGGGTCAACTCGATCTTCTGGGACCCGAACATCTACGGCCGCTACCTGGCGCTGGTCTTGGTGGTCGTCACCGCGGCGGTGATGTGGATCCGCGAGCGGCGGCCGTTCTGGCTCTTGTGCGGGGCGATCCTGATTCTCTGGCTCGGGCTCGCCCAGACCTTCAGCCAGTCGAGCTTCATCGCCCTGCTCGCCGGGCTCGCGGTGCTGGCGGCGCTGCGCTGGTCATGGCGCTGGACGCTCGGCGTGGTCGTGGTGGGCGCGGTCGGTGCGGCGCTGGTGGTGCTCTTCGTCGGCGGCTCGGGCAAGATCACCGCGGATAAATTCAACGTCGACACGTCCGGTCGCTCGCACCTCATCTCCGGCGGCGCCGAACTCTTCTCGGACCGGCCCCTGTGGGGCTACGGCTCGGGCTCCTTCCAGCAGGCGTACAAAAATCACCTCGAAGGCGGCAGGGCGGCGGTGACGATCTCCCATACCGAGCCGGTCACGGTCGCCTCCGAGCAGGGCGTGATCGGTCTGGCCGCATACGTCGCCCTCGTCGTCGTCGCGCTCTGGACGATGGGGGCGGGGCTCTGGGCGCGCGGGCCCGATCGCGATCCGATGTACGTCTTCATCGCCCGAGCCGCGATCCTCGCCGCCTTCGTCGCCCTGCTGGTCCACACGATGGCCTACGCCGGTTTCTTCCAGGATCCGATCACCTGGGTGCTGATGGCGATAGGAGCTTCCCTCGCCGCCGCGCGCAGCGGCGCTCCTGATCGCGCGGCGCGGGCGACCACAGTCCCCGACGCCGCCTAGGCTTCCGCCCGTGTCCGGATACCTGCGCCGCCTGGCGACGACCGGTGCCGCCTACACGGCGGCGAGCATCATCTCGAAGCTCATCGCGGTCGCGCTGCTGCCGCTCTACACGCGCCACCTCTCGCGGGCCGACTACGGCTACGCGGAAGTCCTCTTCGCCGCCGTCGTCACCGCCAGCATCGTCGTCCGCCTTGGGCTGATCGAGGCGGTGCTGCGCTTCTACTACCGCGAGGACGAGGACCAGGCGCGGGTCGTCGGCGCCACCTTCTCCGGGCTCTTCTGGTTCGCGACGATCGGCGCGCTGATCGCGTTGCCCTTCGCCGGGCCGCTGGCAGAAGCGCTGCTCGATCCCAAGCCGGGCGATTTGCACGGGGCGATCGAACTGACCCGGATCGCGATCGGCGGCCTCTGGGTGGCGACGCTGTTCGAATACCTGCTGACGCTCTACCGCCTCGACGAGCGGGCCCGCGCCTACTTCCTCACCACGATCGCCAACGTCCTCGCGACGATCGCGCTCACCATCGTCCTCGTCGTCGGGGTGGGGGACGGGGCGCGCGGGCTGCTGCTCGGCTCCTACATCGTCGGCGCCGCCTTTGTCCTCATGCTGATCTTCGAGCAGCGCCGGCGCCTCACCCTCCGGCTCGACCCGCCGCTGCTGAAACGGCTCCTCCGCTTCGGCCTGCCGACGATGCCCGCCGAGGTCAGCCTCTACCTGCTCAACTTCGTCGACCGCCTGATCATCCTGCGGACCCTCGGCGCGGCCGAGGCGGGCGTCTATTCGGTGGGGGTGAAGTTCGCCCAGGCGGTCAACGTCCTCGTCCGCGGCTTCCAGCTCGCCTGGCCGCCGCTTGCCTACTCGATCCGCAACGACGACGAGGCGCGCCGCACCTACGCCACCGTGATCACGCTCTTCCTCGCCGGCTGCACCTGGCTGGTGGTCGGGCTGTGGCTGCTCGCGCAGTACCTGATCCGCTTCTTCGTCGCGCCGAAGTTCTTCGACGCCTACGAAGTCGTCGGGCTGATCGCCGCTGCGGTCACCCTCTACGCGCTCTACATGGTGATGGTGGTGATCCTGGGACGGACCGGGCGCACCGAGTACAACCTGCCGGCGGCCCTGGCCGCGCTCGCCGCCAACGTCGCGCTGAACCTGATCCTGGTGCCGCCCCTGGAAATCGTCGGCGCCGGGCTCGCCCTGGTTGGCTCCTACCTGGTCGTGATCGCGCTGATGTACTGGTTCACCGAGCGCCTCTTCCCGGTGCCCTACGAATGGGGCCGCCTGGCCCGCATCATCTTCGCCGCCGCGGTGCTGATCGCGTTCGGGGAGCTGGCGCTGCCGGCCGCGGGCTTCGGCGGCTTCGTCGGGCGCCTCGTCCTCGGCCTGCTCTTCCCCGTCGCCCTCTTCGCCACGGGCTTCTTCACCGCCGAAGAGCGCGGCTGGCTGGCCCGCCTGCGCCACCCGGGTGAGCTGGCCGCGAGCTTCGCCGCCCTGCGCGCCCGACCCGCCGCGGTCGACGGCGACCCGGGCGAGATCTACGAAGTGGAGCGCATGGACGAAGACTCGCGTTTCTAGCCGCCGGGCGGGGACCCAGGTTCCTCTCTCAGGATCTTTACTCGCGTTTCCCAGTCTTTATGCCGATAATGGAGCCATGTTCTCTCAGATAGGACCCCTTGAGATCGCCATCGTCGCGATCATCGCCCTGCTCGTCCTCGGTCCCAAACGCCTGCCGGAGGCGGGTCGTGGCCTCGGCAGGAGCATGCGCGAGTTCAAAGGCGCCATCACGGGTGACTCCGAGAAGGCTGCCGCGAAGAGCGACGCGAAAGTCGACTAGCCCGCCTCCGCGCGGTCACGTATCCCGGCGCCGCGCGCCGGGAACAGCGCCTGCAGTGCGTGGGCGCGGTACACCTCGGCCGGCCGGCCGGGGATGACGGTCGCCACGAGCGCGCGCACGGCGTAGGACCAGGCGGTGAGCGCGCGGACCGCGAGCGCCGCGATCCGCCCATGGTGTTTGCGCATGTAGAGGTCGCGGTTGCGGTGGAATTCGACGATCCGCGGCAGGCCGGCGGCGAGGTCGCTCGAGAGCTGGTCACGGTGGACGGCGGCGGCGCCGGGGACGAAGAGCTCGTGCCAACCCGCCTCCGCGAGCCGCTTGGCGAAGTCGCACTCGTCGTAGTAGACGAAGAAGTCGGGATCCATGAAGCCGACCTCCGCAGCCGCCTCGCGGCGGACCATCAACGCGCTCGACTGCGCCCAGTCGACCCGGCGCGTCACCTTCCCGGTGCTCTGCACGGTGAGCCACCGGTGCAGGAAGAGCGCACCGGCGAGCGCCGTGCCGACGCCGGGGAAGCGCCACGCGCAGGGGTAGGGGGCGCCGTTCGAGTCGAGCAGCTGCGGGGTCGCCGCAGCGGCCCGCGGGTCGTCATCGAGCGCGGCCATGAGGACCGACGCGGCTCCCGGTTTCAGCTCCGAGTCCTCGTTGAGGAGCAGGCAATAGCGCCCCTTCGCCCGTTCCATGAGAAGCGAGTCGTTGGCAGCCTTCCCCGTCGGCCGCGCCTGCTCGATCAGCTCGATGTCGCCGCCAAGAGCCCGCACTGCCTTAGCCGACCCATCGGTCGAGGCGTTGTCGAGCACCAGCACCTCCCGCTCGACCCCGACCGGATGCGTCGCCTCGATCGCGGCTAGGCAGGAAAGCAGGAAATCCCGCCCGTTCGTGTTCACCACGCAGTAAGAAAGCTCCACAACCGGCCACGATAGTTCGCCTTGGGCGATCACCCTGGCCGTGCTCTCCCTCCGGCGTTCCTTATCCGCCTATGCGGCGCATTTCGAACAGCGGAGCGCGGACGCTCCCGCCCTATGTCGTTGCGCTGAGCGCTCGCTGAACGGTCAAAGTAGCGTTCAACCAGTAGAGAGCTATCGAACCATCCAATTTCTCCACACCGCTCAAGGCCGTACCTAAAGAACTTGGTACCGGCACGCTTGATACTTCCGCGCAGACAAAGCGCCTACAGACAACACCTCTCACCATCATGAAAGTCCAACTCGTCGATCCATCCGCCTTCACGCCGCCCTATGACCGCGCGCTTGCCGCGGCGCTCGCGCGTGGGGGGGCGGAGGTGGAGCTGGTCACGACGAAGTTCCTCTACGGGCCGGTCCCCGAGGCGGAGGGCTACGAGGTCGATGAGCGCTTCTATAAGCGCACCGCCTCGCGCGGGCTCTCCTCCTCGGCGCGGCTGCCGTTCAAGGCCGCCGAGCACCTGCGGGACATGCGGGCGTTCAAACGCGCGCCCACGGATGCCGACCTCGTCCATTACCAGTGGCTGACCCTGCCAGGGATCGACCGGCGCCTGTTGCCGTCGACCCGCCCCCGGGTGATGACCGCTCACTACATCCTGCCTCCGAACGCAAGCCGTCGCGCCGCCCGTGGCGCCCACAAGGTGTTCGGCGCGATGGACGCGGTCGTCGCCCACTCCGAGCACGGCGCCCGCCGGCTGCGCGACGAAGTCGGGCTGCCGGCTGATCGCGTGCGGGTGATCCCCCACGGCGCCTTCGACTATCTGACCCGGCTGCCGGAGGAGAAGCCGCTGCCGGAGGAGCTGCAGGGGGCGGAGGGGCCGGTGGTCCTCTCCTTCGGCTTGCTGCGCCCCTATAAGGGGCTGGAGAACCTGCTCGAGGCGTTCACCGAGGTCGAGGGCGCCGAGCTGTGGATCGTCGGCAACCCGCGGATGTCGGTCGAGCCGCTGCACGAGGCCGCCGCGTTGACCGGCGCCAAGGTCCGCTTCGTCACCCGCTTCGTCGAGGACGCCGAGATCCCGGCGATCTTCCGCCGCGCCGACATCATCGCCTTGCCCTATCTGGACGCCGAGCACTCCGGCGTCCTCTACACCGGCCTCGCCTTCGGCAAGCCGATGGTGGTGAGCGCGGTCGGCGGCTTCCCGGAGGTCGCCGAGCACGGCGCCGCGCGGCTCGTCGCGCCCGGCGACACCGGCGCCCTCGCCGCGGTGCTGCGGGAGCTGGTCGACGATCTCGCCGCGCGCGAGGAGCTGGCCGCCGCCGCCCGCGCCGCCGCCGCCGGGCCCTACTCCTGGGACGAGGCCGCCCGCCTCACCCTGGCGCTCTACGAGGAGCTGCTGGCGCGCCCGTGACGACGCTCGCCTCGATCGTCTTCTGGGTCTGCGCGCCGGCGATCGTCTTCGCCCAGGTCGGCTACCCGTTCGTGCTCCGGGTCCTCGTCTCCGCCCGGCGCGGGCGGGAAACGATGGGCGGCCCGCGGGCGCCGCGCCCCCCCGGCCTCGCCGCCGGCACGACCGGGCGCGCGCCGGAGGACGTGCCGATGGTGTCCCTGATCATCCCCGCCTACGACGAGGAGGAGGTGATCGCGCCGAAAGTCGAGAACGCGCTGCGACTTGACTGGCCGCGCGAGCGGCTGCAGATCATCGTCGCCGACGACGGCTCCACTGACGAGACGCCCGAGCGGGCGCGCGCCGCCGGCGCCGACCTCGTCCTCGAGCTCCCGCCCGGCGGCAAGGTCGTCGCCCTGAACGAAGCGGTCTCCGACGCCGTCGGCGAGATCCTCGCCTTCTCCGACGCCAACAGCGAGTGGGCGCCGAACGCGCTGGAGGAGCTGCTCGCCCCGTTCGCCGACGAGCGCGTCGGCTACGTCTGCGGCCAGGTCCGCTTCCTCGACCCCGAGGGCGACAACCTCGAGGGCGCCTACTGGCGCTACGAGATGGGCATCCGCACGATGGAGTCCGAGCTGGCCGGGATCACCGCCGGCAACGGCGCGATCTACGCGGTGCGCCGCAGCGCCTACGAAGACCTGCCGCCGTCCGGCAGCCACGACCTCAGCTTCCCCTTCCGGCTCGCCAAGCGCGGCCTGCGCTCCCTCTATGCACCGGGGGCGCGCGCCAAGGAGAAGATGGTGCCGACGATCGAGGGCGAGTTCGCCCGCAAACGGCGGATGATGGTCGGCCTCTGGGACATCGTCGTCGGGGAAGGCATGATCGTCCCGCGCGGCTACCCACCGCTGTTCGCCTTCGAGCTCTTCAGCCACCGGCTGCTCCGCTACGCGACGCCCTTCCTCCACATCCTCGTCCTCCTCGCCAACCTGGTGCTGCTGGGGACCGGCTGGTTCTACTACCTGACCCTGATCGTCCAGCTGGCGTTGCTCGCCGTCGCGGCGCTTTCCAACCGCCTTCCCGACGACACCGTGGTGCGCGTCTGCCGCTACTACGTCCTCACCCAGGCCTCGATCGTCCTCGGCCTCTGGGACCGCCTCCGCCACGGCTCCGGCGGGCGCTGGGAGAAGGCAGCAGGGACCCGCTGATGCCCCACGCCGCCGACCGCCTCCTGGCCGCCCTCGGGCTCCTGATCCTCTCCCCGGTCCTGTTCGCGATGGCGATCTGGATCAAGCTCGACAGCCGCGGGCCGGTCGTCTACCGCCAGCGACGCGTCGGCAAGGACGGCCGCGTCTTCGAGATGCTGAAGCTGCGGACGATGAAGGAAGGCTCCGACCCGGTCGGGGTCGGGACGGCGGTCGGCCAGGGCGACCCGCGGGTGACGAAGCCCGGCGAGCTGATGCGTCGCACCTCGATCGACGAGATCCCGAACCTGATCAACGTGCTGCGCGGCGAGATGGCGATCGTCGGACCCCGCCCGGCCCTGCCCGCCCACCTCGACTACTTCGACCTCCACGGCCACCCCCGCTTCCGCGTCTTGCCCGGGATCACCGGCTGGGCGCAGGTGAAGGGCCGCGCGGACATCACCTGGCCCGAACGGGCCGAGCTCGACGACTGGTACGTCGAACACCGCACCCCCCGGCTCGACCTCCGCATCCTCGCCCTGACGATCCTCCCGGTCCTCACCGGCAAGGGCGTGTCCCCCGAGTGAGTCGTGGGGACCCTCCGTGTGGAGACGTAGGGTCCGTTACATGGATTGGCGTAAGGAACTTGGAAGCCGAAGCGGCGACCGTGGCTGGAAGGACGATTTCCCTCTCAGCCATGCCTTGCCTGAAGTAGCCGTCGTTGACTGCAGAAAGCTCGGGGCGCCGATCCACCCAATGTTCGCCGTGCGGCTGCGGGTGTTCGTGGACTGGCACAGGCTGCAAGGGCGGACTGTCGAGGTAGTTCCACCAGTAGAGCCAGAGGCACGCCGTCTTTTTGATGCGATGCACGTCGGGGACGAGAGAGAGGCCCGAGAAGACGATGCTGTTCTTCCGGTAACGAAGATGCGGGAGTTCTTGGAGGTCGAGGAGGTGGCGAGACGCACGAAGGAGATCCTCGAGTACGACCTCCCAGATGTTTCAGCGTTGGGCGAGGCGACTTTCCAAGCCGTCTCGGAGATGTGCGGGAATGCAATCGAGCACGGGGCAAATCCGCTCGGTGCGTACGTGGCAGTGAGGCGGGTCACCGACCCTCGCCGGCAGATCTCGATCGCCATCGGGGATCTCGGGATGGGCATCCCGGAGCACATACGTCAGCGCTACCCCGATTGGACTGACGACGGCTACGCGATCGCGCGTGCAACCGACGAACACATCACCGGTACCGGGCATCCACATCGAGGGATCGGTTTTTCTTCGACCTTTGAAGCGGCGCTGACGCGCTCCCTCCACGGCGCCCAGATGGACATCCTCTCGGCCAGCGGCTTCTGTCGTCTCCAGATAGTTCAGGAAAATCGAAAGATTGAGACTTTCCCGGCGTCGCAATTCCGGCGCGGCACCTGGATGACCTACGACCTTGTGTCAGTCTGAGCTTCCGATCGTCTTTCTAAACTGACTAGGCCTGACACCGTTCGAGAGAGAGGAGGCGAATGTCGTACAGCTACGCGCTCGCGGAACGGGGAAAGACTCTCGCGACCCGTCCGCTTGGAACTCAGATGCGCGAGGACCTCGCGAGAACCGCTGAGGACGAGAGTGAGGTCGTACTGGATTTCACCGGGGTGATCGCCACCAGCCATTCATTCGCTGATGAGTTTGTCGCATGTCTGGCCGAAGAAGTGCGGAATGGAATTCTGGATTTCAGGCTCGCTATCCATGGCGTTTCGCCGGATGTCGAGAGAGTCATTCAGAAAGCGCTTGACCGCCGCGGCCTAGAGGTCCCTGTCGTCGTTTAGCGAGGTCTCCCGCTACGGAGTCCGTCCTCACCGGCGAGGGCGTGTCCCCCGAGTGAGTCGTGGGTAGGGTTCCGCGGATGAGCGATCGACCCGAGGTCAGCCTGCGCGCCTTCGAGGAGGGCGATGCGCCCGCCGTCCACCGCTGGTTCAACAACCCCGAGGCGACGAAGTCGCTGATGGAGCAGCGGGGGAGCTTCTCGCTGGAGGAAGCCGAAGCCTGGACGAAGCGGGCGGTCGCGGGCTCCGACGAGGACCGCAAGTACGCGATCGTGGTCGAGGGGTACGACGAGCCGGTCGGCTTCACCGCCCTCTACGGGCTCTTCCGCCAGACCGCGCCGGAGCTGGGCGCATTGATCGGAGATGACGTGCGCGGCAAGGGCGTGGGGCGGCGCGCCGAGGCCCAGACGATCAAGAAGGCGTTCGACGAGTTCGGCGCCCACCGGGTATACGGGCGCATCCCGGCGCGCAACGAGATCGCGAAGAAGACCGTCGCCAGCCAGGGCTGGAAGTACGAGGGGACGATGCGTGCCCACCTCGCGCGCGAGGGCGAACCGCCCGACGACTGCGAGGTCTGGGGCGTCCTCCCGGACGAGTTCCGGGCCGCCACCACCGACCTGTTCGGTGAGTAGTTCTAGGCCCTTCGCGCAGCTGATCGAGGACGGCGGCGCCTCGGCCGTCGGCGGTGTCGGCGGCCACCCGAGCGAGTTCTTCCGCGGTGCCCACTTCCTCGCCGCCGAGCGCGCCACCCACACCCTGCGGATAGAGCTCGCCGACGCCGAGCTGCTGGCGCCGCTCATCGTCCGCGAGATCGACGGCGGCCCCGACCTCGACGCGGTGTCTCCATACGGCTACCCGGGCTTCACCGTGAACGCCGACGAGGGCGTTCGCAGAAGTTTCCGCATAGCGGACCAAAGTGCGAACGCACCGGGGGGGATCGACCCGACCGGGATCGACTTCCATCGCACCGGGCTCGTCTCGGTCTTCATCCGCCACCGGCTCGACCTGGTGCCGCTCGCGGGTCCGACCGAGCGCAACGTGGTCCAGATCCACGACCCGGCACTGAAGCCGAAGAGTCGGCCGAGCGACCGCCGCCAGGTCCGCCGCAACCTCGAGTCGGGATACGCGGTCGAGCTGATCCCGGGGACGGAGACGAGCCCCGAGGAGCGCGCCGCCTTCCTCGACCTCTACGAGCAGACCATGCGCCGGACCGACGCCGCGTCGCACTACTTCTTCGGCGCTGCCTACTTCGACGAGATCTTCGGCGCCGAGCGCACCTGGCTGGCGCTGGCCACCGATCCCGACGGCGCCCCGGCCGCCGCCTCGATCGCCTGCGTCAGCGACGGCTACCTGCACTACTACCTCAGCGGCAGCGCCGATTCGCGCCTCGGCGACTCGCCGATGAAGAACGTTCTCGCCCGGCTGATCGAGCACGCGAGCGAGCTGGAGCTGCCGCTGAACCTCGGCGGCGGGATCACGCCCGGTGACGCGCTGGAGGAGTTCAAGCGCGGCTACGCCAACCGCACGCTCGCGTGGCGCACCTCCGAGGTCGTCTGCGACCCGGAGTCCTACGCGGCGCTCACCGGCACCCGCGACGCCGGCGGCTACTTCCCCGCCTACCGAGCTAGCTGATCCGGCCGGCCAGCGTGGAGGCGTCGCCGCGGGTCCGCTCCCACGGCTTCGAGGCCTTCAGCGCGCCCAGCACCGCGCGCGTCGCCGCCGCCCGGTTCAGCGCGTAGAAGTGGATCCCGGGGGCGCCGGCGATCAGGAGCTCCGAGCACTGCTGCGCGGCGAAGGCGACGCCGAGCTCGAACTCGCGCTCCGGGTCGTCCCCGGCCGCCTCGAACGCCGCTTCCAGCGGCGCCGGGATCGAGGCTTCGCAGAGCTCGCAGATCCGCTTCGTCTGGGCGAAGCTGCCGACCGGGATCACCCCGGCCAGGATCGGCACCTCGATCCCCGCCGCGCGCGCCGCGGCGACGAAGTCGAAGTACACCTGGTTGTCGAAGAAGAGCTGGGTGGTGAGGAACGAGGCGCCGGCCTCGACCTTCTGCTTCAGGTAGGCGAGGTCGGTCTCCAGATCGGGCGCCTCCGGGTGCACCTCCGGGAAGCAGGCGCCGCCGAGGGCGAAGTCCCAGGGTCCGGCCTCGATGAAGCGGGTCAGGTCGGCGGCGCTGCCGAGCCCGCCCTCGTGCTGCTCGAAGTCGCTCTGTCCGCGGGGCGGGTCGCCGCGCAGCGCGAAGACGTTCTCGATCCCCGCCGCGGCGATCTTGTCGAGCGTCGCCGAGAGCCCCGCGGTCGTCTCGCCGACGCAGCTCAGGTGGGCCATCGTCTCGAAGCCGAGGTCGTCCTTCAGTGCCCGGGTGATCTCCACCGTGCCGTCGCGGGTCGAGCCGCCCGCGCCGTAGGTGACGGAGACGAAGTCCGGCTCCAGCTCACGCAGCTGGCGCGCCGTCTCGAACAGGGATACCTCGCCCTCCGGGGTTCG
Source organism: Solirubrobacterales bacterium (assembly GCA_050697015.1). Taxonomy (GTDB): domain Bacteria; phylum Actinomycetota; class Thermoleophilia; order Solirubrobacterales; family 70-9; genus VAYN01. The sequence goes on along the minus strand of JBOGYZ010000326.1, from coordinate 1,171 downwards.
GGGCGGGGAGAACTCGACCGAGAAGGTTGGTCGCTTGCCGGCGATGATCTCGTCTACGCGCATCGGACAAGGGTACCGGCGCGCGGCAGGGCGCCCGACGGGGTCGGTTCAGCCGACCGGCTCGACCGGGCCGGGCGCCGCGGGCGCCGTGCTCTTCGTCGCGGCGCGCGCTTCGAACTCGGCCTCGATCTCCTCCAGCGGCTTGCCTTTGGTCTCCGGGACGTACTTCCAGCAGAACCACAGCGTCACCACGCCGATCGCCGCGTAGAACCAGAAGGCGCCCGCCCGCCCGAGTGCTTCGATCAGCAGCAGGAAGGTCAGCGAGACGATGAAGTTGAAGGTCCAGTTCGCCATCGTCCCCAGCCCGGCCGCCTTCGAGCGCACGCCGAGCGGGTAGATCTCCGCGTTCAGCAGCCAGAAGATCGGCCCGAGGCTGATCGCGAAGGAGGCGACGAAGGCCATCAGGCTGAGGATCGCGACGACCGAGGCGACGGTCGACCCGCCTCCGCCGACGAACGCGCCGCCGAGCGCGACCAGCGAGATCACCATGCCGGAGACGCCGATCATCAGCATCGTCCGGCGTCCCGCTTTGTCGAGCAGGCGGATCGCGACGAGGGTAAAGGCGACGTTGATGATGCCGACGCCGACGGCGGCGAGGATCGAGCCCGCCGAGGAGTTGACGCCGGTGAATTCGATGATCGTCGGCGCGTAGTAGATGACCGTGTTGATGCCGGTCACCTGCTGCAGGATCGCCAGGCCGATGCCGACCACCAGCGCCGCTTTCACCGCCGGCTGCAGGAGGTCCGACCAGGAGCCGGCCTTGGCGTCGGTGTGCACCGACTCCTCGATCTCCTCCAGCTCGCGGTCGATCGTGTCGGGGTCGTCGACGCGGATCTTCGCCAGCACCGCGCGCGCCGCGTAGTCGTCGCCCTTCATCACCAGCCAGCGCGGGCTCTGCGGCATCCGCAGCATGCCGAAGGCGAGCGCGAGCGCCGGCACGCAGCCGAGCCCGAGCATCCAGCGCCAGCCTTCGCTGGCGTCGAAGGCGAGGCCGACCAGGTAGGCGACGAGGATCCCGATCGTCACCGCCAGCTGGAAGAAGGTGACCAGCCGCCCGCGGCTCTCCGGCGGCGCCACCTCGGAGATGTAGACGGGCGCGGCCGCGGAGGCG
>JBOGYZ010000325.1:0-10675 GCA_050697015.1 Solirubrobacterales bacterium | reverse complement strand
CACAGCCTGCCAGGGTCGCCACGAGACGCCCGGGACGCAACTCGGACGGGCGCAGGGGCCGGAACAACGCCCCATCCCCCGCCCGCGCCGGAGTGGACCCCTAGGCGTCGAGCGCGTGGGTGCGGATCAGCTCGGCGGAGTGCTCGGGCTGCTCCCACCAGAACATGTGGCCGACGCCGTCGAGGATCTCAAGGCGGGCGCCGGGGATCAGCGAGGCGATCAGCTTGCCGTTGGCGACCGGGATCATCTTGTCCTCGGTGCCGTGGACGACGAGGGTGGGGGACGCGATCTGGGCGAGGCGCGCCTGGGTGTCGTGGCCGCCGATCGCGCCGAGCTGCATCTGCACGGTCTGCTGACGGGCGGGCAGCGCTTTCGCCATCGCGGTGAAGTCGGCGAAATGTGACTCCTCCGCGCGGAAGCCGGGGGAGAGGTTCACCGCGTACATCGCGTTCAGCATCAGGTCGAGGTTGCCGGAGCTCATCGCCTCGAGCAGCGGCCCGGCGTCCTCTGGTGCGATCAGCGACGAGCCCGGTCCGCCCGGGTAGGTGCAGCCGAGCGTCAGGCTGCGGATGCGATCGGGGTGGGTGAGGGCGAGCTCCTGCGCGACCATGCCGCCCATCGAGATGCCGAGCACGTGGGCGGTCGCGAGCCCGGCCGCGTCCATCACCGCGAGCGCGTCGGCGGCAAGATCGGTGATCGTGAACGGCGTCTCGACCTCGTCGGAGTTGCCGATGCCGCGGTTGTCGAAGACGACGCAGTCGAAGTCCGGCCGCAGGTGGGAGAGGAACGGCTCGCCCCAGCTCAGGTGGGTGCCGCTCATGCCCTGGATCAGGAGCAGCGGCTCACCTGCGCCCGAGCGCTCCCAGAAAAGCTCTGCCCCTGCACCCCCCGCCGTCGGCACGCCGGGCATCGTACCCGGAAAGCCGGCTGTCTGGCCGGCCGCGAGGGTTGAGATTCGACCCGTCTATAAATTTCGGGTAAATCCCGACGATAGGGTGACGCTCAAGTGTCCAGACCCCGCTCGGAGCTTGTCATCCGGCGGTCCAGTGAGAAAAGGAGTCCCTACGTGAGAGTGAAACGCGTGTTCTGCGCGCTCCTCGCCTCGTTCATCCTGCTCGCCACCGTGGCGATGCCCGTCGCGGCGGCGGTCAAGCTGCCTGTCGGCACCGCCGCGAACAAGGCGTTCGCATACGCCAAGCACACCTGCGCCCACGACGTGAACTGCGTCAAATACGGCATCACCAACTGCCGTCGCATCAGCCTGCACGTGGTGTTCTGCCGCATGTACAACGAACGGAGCACCGCGGCCCAGGGCCGCTACGCGTGCCGCAAATACGTCCGCGTGGTCCTCGACCCGATCACCTACAAGATCCTCGTCACCGGCACCTCCAACTGGGACTGCCACTGACGTTTCCGAGGCGAGCCCCCGGCGCCGCGAGCGGTGCCGGGGCGGCCCGCCGCGGCAAGCTGCCGCCGGGGGCGCGACAATGCCGCCGAGCCCCCGTAGCTCAGCTGGATAGAGCATCGGACTTCTAATCCGACGGTCGCTGGTTCGAATCCAGCCGGGGGCACTACGAAGCCTCTTCCTGTGGCTGGTCTCCGTCTCGCTGAGATTGACCATTGAGCCGATCGCCACGCTCCGTCCGGTTCGGGCCCGGCAACCTCAGTCGATCCCGTCCCCTGGTCTCGTCAATCGGATCAGCATGTCGATTCGTGGATCCGTTCGATTCCCGATCTCGAACCTGTGAGCAGGGCCGCTTCGCGTCGCCATCTTTCACTACGACAGATCTTCCCGTCCACGAGCGCCTCGGAAGTTCTCGCCGGACCGATTTCTCCAGGCCCGCCTAGCTAGAGGCCTCCACGGTCCGTCGCGTGATCCGTCCGGCGCCGGTTACACGCGTTGTTCCGGCTCCGGGTTGAGCAGAGGGCCGTCCAAATGCGCTCAGCCCGGGTGCACCTAACGCCTACCGGTCGACTGGCTTCCGCGCGGTGACCGTGCCGAATGGAAGCGTTCCTGTAGGGAGCGATTTTCTTTCATAATTGTAGGTATTGATTGCATCTCTCCGGTACGTCACAGTCCCCGCCGTGACGCCCGGCGGCACAACCCGCCGTCTCCGACATCTATGAAAGGCAGGCGAAGTGAGAGGGAGCCGCAAGCTGCCGTCCGGCAACGCTCTACTGCAGAATTCCTGGCAGGCCTGGACGCTGGTGATCGTGATGATCGCGGCCCTCATCGGGAGCGTCCTGATCGCCGAGGCGATGGCCGCCGAACCAAATTCCTCGCCCAAGCCGAGTCTTTCGAAGGCGGAATACGAAACCGCGATCGCCGATCCCAACGACCGGATCGGCGCTCCTGAAACCGACCCTGAAGCGGGCGAGAATCTGCAGCATCGGGACCTCGGCAGAGAAGCAGCGGAGGAACTTCTCACAGGAGTCTTCGGCGAAGTCATTGAAAGCCAGAGCGCCGCCCCCGGTCAAGAAGATCACATCACCGAATACGACTCCGACCACGTCGCCGTCGTCGAAAATCCCCTCGAAGGGCAGCCGGCACTCCTCGAATCCCTTCTGCCGCTGCGCGCCAAGGGCCAGGACGGCCAGGTCGAACCCGTGGATCTCGAACTGACCCGAGGCGAAGGCGAACTGACGCCACAGAACCCGCTGGTGGAAGTCGGTCTGCCCGCCGAACTCGGCGAAGGCATCGCCCTGCCCGCGAGCGAAGTCGAAATACACCTGGAGGGAGCTCCGGAAGAAAGAGCGCCGTCCACCGTCGCGGCGTCCACTGCCTTCTACCCGAATGTGGCGCCGAACACCGACCTCGCCGTTTCACCGACCGCCACCGGTGTCGAGACGCTGACGCAGATCCGCAGCGCGGAAGGGCCCATGACGGAGACCTTCGACCTGACGCTTCCGGCCAGCGCAAACCTCCGCGAAGACGAGGAAGGCGGCGCCGAAGTCCTCACCGAAGGGGAAACCCTGCTCTCGATCCCGCATCCGTCGGCCATGGACGCCGAAGGTTCGACGGTGCCCGTGGCGCTCACCGTGGAAGGTCACGCGATCACCTTGCACGTCGATCCGGCCGAGCACACCGTCTACCCGATCCTCGTGGACCCTGTCTACGAGACCTGGTTTTGGGAACTGAACCACAGCACCGAAGGCACCTCGGACTGGGTGCCCGCAACCAACAGCTGGATGTTCCAGCCGACAACTGTCGGGCGCTACGGAGAACCAGGCCTGAACATCTACACGCTGGCCGGCGGCCCGATCGCCGCGGGAACCCAGGCAAACTGGAACTACCACGTCCCCCGCTTCTACACCGATCAGGCAAATCCGGCGGTTCACGAAATGCCGACGAGCTGGATCCAGTCGATGATGCTGACCGACCTGCGCTGGTGGTTCGAAGAACCGGGCCCGCCGTTTCCGGCAGATCCCTCCCTCGTCATGGGCCTCTGGGACGAGTTCCACCAGAACTGGGCTGCGCTCGGCGTGCGCACTGGCTACGAAGGCCAGCTGTTCGACCAGAGCTTTCGCTACATTTTTCACGACTCGAGCGAAAACGCCCAAGAAGAAGACGTCCACACCAAGACCGGCGCGATCATCCTGCAGTCGTTCGAAGGCCAGAGCCACCCCCGCCACCTGTTGGTCGGGCAGGCCGAAGTCCAGGTCACCGACAATGATTACCCGCACTTCGGGAAAGTGGGCGCTCCGAGTGCGTGGGTGAACAACGCCCCCACGTCGCCGATCCCCTACGAAGTCACCGATACGGGACTCGGAATCAATGAACTGAGCCTGTGGGAGCCGACGATCGGCGGGGGCTCGAAGAACGTCCTCTCCTGGGAGCCCTGCTTCGGCAACGTGAGCCATCCGTGCCCGCGGACCTTGACCAACGGCCAGCTCGCCCTCAACTACGACCCGAGCTCGATGCCTCAGGGTGAAGACTGGGCGGTATTCACGGCGCAGGATCCGTTACATCACTGGTCTACCCTCGCACCGAACGGCCACTGGTCGGAAACCATGATCAAGGTGGACCACACTCCGCCGGAAGTCGCGCTCGCTGGCCCCCTCACCGAACAGGCGCAGCTCGGGACGCACCGTCCCAGCTACACGCTGAAGGTGAACGCCACGGACGGAGCCGCCTCGGCTCCTCAGTCCGGCGTCGTGTCGACCGAAGTGTTGGTCGACAACAAAAGGGTCCTCATGCCGGACGAAAGCGAATGGAATCCGAACTGCACCACGCGCAACTGCCACATGGCGGCGGAATGGACGCTAAACGCCTCCGAATTCAGCGCCGGAAGACACGAAGTCAAGGTCGTGACCAGAGACGCCGTGAATCTGAGCACGGTCAAGACGCTCTCGATCGAACTGCACCAGGCCCTGCCGACGCTCAACGTCACGGGCACTATGACCGAACAGTCGCGACTCGGCCCGCGACGGCCCCGTTACACGCTCAAAATCACCGACTCCGCCCGCGCGGAATCGCCGACGCTGGCCGGCCCACCGGCCTACAGCACCGCGTTCGGATCCGCGGGAAGCGGCAACGGTCAGTTCAACCATCCGGCCGACATCGCCCTGGATGCGAAAGGCGATCTCTGGGTCGTCGACTCCGCCAACAACAGGGTGGAGGAGTTCAACGAAAAAGGCGAATTCCTGACCAAGTTCGGCACGGCCGGGACCGGGACCGGTCAGTTGAACAGGCCCACGGCCATCGCCGTCGATGCCAACGGCGACGTCTGGGTGGTCGATGCCCAGAACGGGCGCGTCGAGGAGTTCAACGAAAAAGGCGAATTCCTGGCCGAGTTCGGCAGCGGTGGCAAAGGCAACGGCCAGTTCTCGGGATACGGGCCCGAAGGGATCGCGATCGACTACCACGGCGACATCTGGGTGTCCGACACCTCCGGCGGCCGGCTGGAGAAGTTCAGCGAAGCCGGCCAATTCTTGAGGTCAGTCGGCACGCCGGGGATCGGTTCCGGCCAGCTAAGCGAACCGACGGGAATCGATGTCGGCCCCGGCGGCAACGTCTGGGTTGCGGACTATGGGAACAACAAGGTCCTCGAGTACGGCCCGTCCGGTCAGCTCCTGCGGGAATTCGGAGGCGAAAGCACGTCGAACGGCCAATTCAGGCGGCCCGACGCGGTCGCGGTGGACTCCAAGGGAGACGTCTGGGTCGCAGACCAGAACAACGAGCGCGTACAGGAGTTCAATCAAGGTGGGGAATATCTCGGAAAGTTCGGTGCCGCCGGATCTGGTGCAGGTCAATTCAACTTCGGCTTCCCGGTCGGAATCGCCACCGACGCCAAAGGCGACATCTGGGTGACCGACAGCGGGAACAATCGGATCCAGAAATGGATCGTGCCGGGCTATGCCACCCCGGCGGGCCCGAGCTACCTGAGCTCCTTCGGCACCGCCGGCACCGGCGCAGGGCATTTCTCCGGAGTCGACGGCCTCGCGGTGGACGCGAAAGGCAACCTATGGGCCACCGACATCGGTGCCAACGTGGTGCAGAGGCTCACCCCTGGGGGCGAAGTCCTCGGCGTCTACGGTGGGAGTGGGACCGGCAACGGCCAGTACAACGTCCCGACCGGGCCGAGCATCGACTCCGGACATGTCTGGATCGCGGACTACGCCAACAACCGCATCCAGGAGCTGAACGAAAGCGGCGGCTTCATCTCCAAGATCGGCGAAACCGGCAAAGGGAACGGGCCATATTTCGAACGTCCGACCGAGGTCGCGGTCGACGCCTCCCATCACCTCTGGGTGGCCGATGCGGCCAACAACCGGGTCGAGGAGCTGACCGAAACCGGCTCGTTCATCCGCTCGGTGAGCTCGCTCGGCGCCGCCGGATCGCTGAACTGGCCCGCGGCACTCGCGGTAGGGCCGGGAAACAAGATCTGGGTCACCGACTACTACAACCACCGCATCGTCGAGCTGAGCGAAACCGGCGCCTTCCTGCGCCAGTTCGGCGGCAACGCTTCCGAACCGGGGGCGCTCAGCGCGCCGATCGGCCTCGCCGTGGATTCCCATGAAGACGTCTGGGTGGCCGACACGGTCCTCAACCGCGTCCTCGAGTACAACGGCAGAGGCGAATACATGGGCCAGTTTGGCGCCTCGGGCTCCGGGCCGGGGACACTCAACTATCCCCGGGATGTCGCGCTGGACGGGAAAGGCCACCTCTTCGTCAGCGACACCGAAAACCATCGGGTCGAGGAGTGGTCGATCCCCCAGCCGCACTCCCAGGTCTCGACCGAAATCACGGTCGACGGAAAACGGGTCGAAGCGACCGAAAAGGGTTGCGAATCGGAAACCTGCATCTCCGCGACGGAATGGACGCTCCAGTCCTCCAGTGTGGCCCCGGGTTTGCACCAGGTCGTGGTTCGGGCGACGGATGGACTTGGCAACACCACGACTAGGACCCTCGCCGTCGAAGTCCAGCGCGACGAAACGAAACCGAGCCTCGAAGTCGGCGGCGAACTCGCAAACGCGCCGGAAGGCTGGGTGCAGCAGGAAACCTACGGCCTCCATGCAACGGCTGGCGATCCGGGCGGCTACGGCGTGACCTCAGTCCTCTTCAAGATCGACGGCAAAACCGTGGCCTCGACGAGTCCGGGCTGTCCGGAAGGCGCATGCGGGGCGACGCTCAACGAGTTGGTCGACATGGCCGAATACGGCGGGGGAGCCCACGAAGCCGAAGTGATCGCCACCGACGGCGCCGGCAACAGCACGAATCGCCGATGGACGATCAACGTCGACCCGGAAGGACACATCTCGACCACTGAAGCCGAAGCGACGCTCGAAGCAGTCGACAAAACGGCCGAAGTCAACGTCGTCGGACCAGCTCAGGACGAAGGGACCCCCGCGGACCTGGGCGTCATGGACGGAGGCGATCAGATCGAAGTCACCGGGAGCAACGTTCCGACGGTCATCTCGAAGGATCCGACCGAGGGAACCGAAGTCGAAGTGGCTGAAGAGGCTGCGCTGTTCAATGTGTGCGACCCCGAAGTCTGGGAAGCCACCCCCGAAGGCTCCGAAGAATCGGAGGCAGAACAGCCAGAAGAATGTGAATCTCCTGGCGCGCCGAATCCCGAAAAAATCGGCCTTGAACCGATCTCCATCGTGCCGTTGACTGCTCCCGGTCCGTCGGAACAGAGCGTAAACGGCAATGGAACCGCTACCGTGGCCGCGAATACCGAAGCCAACGTCGATTCCATCGTGCGACCAATCTTTGATGGCGTACTACAGTTCCAAGCCCTTCGCAATCCTTCGGCGCCCGAAATCTACTCATGGGAAGTAGACCTTGAACCAGAACAGGAACTCCGTAAGGTGAGCGACCAGCTTGCGATCGTGTACTGGCACGGCGGCGAACATGTCGCGTTCGACATCGAAGCCGAGCCGGCCGCCGATGCCGTCGGGACCACGGTGCCTACTCACCTCACCGTCAGTGACGGGAACGTTGTGACCTTGACCGTCGAACACCATTCCGCCAGCTACGTATATCCCATCGTCGCGGGAACGGGCTGGCAGGGGGGTTTTCAGACTTATGAAGTCACGATGCCACCGCCGGAAGAACCCACGGGCGGCGAGGAAGGGAACGAAGAAGAAGGGGGGACGATCATGACCCGAGAAGGAAAGATGGAAGTGCGCCTGAGCGCGGTTTCGGCGGGACTCGCGAACTCCAATACCAACGAGCCCCCTCCCCACCTCTATAAGGTCACGCAGTGCATCTATCCGGCCTTTCCTAGCATTGAAATACCGGACACCACTCCGTATCCCATAGACCAAAGTCTGAAGAACAACGCACAGCTCGCGCCTGTGATTGGCGGGTGCATGAGTCCTGGCAGTGATGGCCGGCTCTTGGATGCGGTTGGATTCTATGGCGACTTTCATTTCGAAAATGGAAAGCGGGTGTGGGTTGACTCCGATGAGCCAATAGAGTGTGTTAAGTTACGCGGCGGCAAGGGCGAACCGGGCCTTGCCGACCACGGTGTGCAGCCGAAGACCTCTACGACCGGCATCACCGCCCGGTGTGACTTCAAGTGGCCAAAAACCATCGTCGTTCCTGCGAGCCCCGTTTGTGAGACTTTGTACGCTCACCTGAACGCGTCACCTCCCCACAAAGAAGTCTTGGAACCGATCTACCACTCGGTGGGTGGGCCCGGAGATCCGTGCCCTTGGCCAGCCTGGCCACACTAGGATTGGAGTAGTCCGTCAATGATTGATCGGGAGATCGATGCATAGCCAGCCTGGAATCCGTGCGTTGTGTCTGAGGGCGCTTGTCGTGACCCTGTCGCTGCTCGGAATGGCAGCGCTTCAAGCAGGCGGAGCGTCAGGGCGAGAGGGGAAGTCGGATGCCAAGGCTTCGGCTCGCGATCGATCATCGCCGATGCTCGTCCCCGGTGAAGGATGGGTAAGGGTGGAGGGTGGGCAGATACCGAATCATGCATGGGGCGTCTTTCTGTATCCGCAAGGAGAGCGTCCGGGAAATCGTCAAGTTTGTCTCGTGGCACAGACCGCCAGCGTTGGGATATTCGTCGGTGATTCGGTCATTAACGGGCCCGCGAGCTGCCATTCGACGAGTGCTCGTGGGTTCTGGCGAATGTCAACGGGGTTCGGCGTTGGACCGACCTTGCACATCCTCGCTTTTGTGTTTGCGCGTGGTGCGCAGAGTGTGGAACTCGTCCGGTCATCGGGAACGAGTCGGGTCGTGCGGCCGTCTAAGGTCGACGGAGGGAAGAGCAAGCGGATCGGGGTGAAGGGTCTTACGGTCCTGACCGTACAGGAGCCGCTTGCAGGCTGTTACACGCACCTACGAGTTTTTGGGCGCCATGGCCAGCAGATTGGCGCCACGTCGTTGGCGCCATGCGAACTCTCGTGATGAGCAATTCGCTTCCTCGGTCTCCTTGTCGCACTTCGGCGACGCTCATCGGAGTAGGCCCAACTTGCGATCCCTTCTGATTACGGATCCCCGGACAGTGTGCTCAGTCTGACTAAGCGACCTGAGGCCGGTTTCCGCCGCCAACGCAGTCGGCGAGGATTATTTCGAAGGGCGCGGCACAACGAGGGTTGGTGTAAGCGCTGGCCTGGGAGTTCGTGTGCCGACTGTTCATAATCAACGTCGGAAGTCAAATCTTAGATCTTTGTTGACCATGTGCTGCCGGCGCAGTCTAGCGAGCCCGTAGACGGCGCCGCGCTCGGCGTAAACTTGGTCCCGATATGGGTCCCCGACTCCACCGAACTCAGCCGAACTCCTTGGAGCCGAATCGGCTCGACCAAGCCAGATTCGACCCCCTGGACACCTTCTCGCTGAACTTCTAATCCGACGGTCGCTGGTTCGAATCCAGCCGGGGGCGCTGGCTCTGTGAATAAGTCGACGGACCGTACGGTGGTCGAACCGTCCGTCCGTCCGCCCGCCCCGGCTCTGCTATCTCCACCCGCTCCGTTGAAGCGGGAGGATCCACCGCTAGGCTCGCGATCGAGATGCTTCTCCTCGTGACCGGCGCCAGCGGAGTCGGCAAGTCAACGGTGCGGCGACTGCTCGCCGACGAGCTGCCATCGGCCGTCCGGGCCGTCGAGCTAGCCCAGGTGGTCGAGATCCCCGCTCGCTACGACCGCGGCTGGCGGCACCGGGCCGTCGAGCAGGTCGTCCAGGCAGCGCTCGCGGAGCAGGAGGTCGGGCGCCATCTCCTCCTAGCCGGCGACCCGGTTCCGCCCGGAGAGGTACTTGCGGCTCCCTCCGCCGAGAAGCTTGACGGGTTCGCCGCCTGCCTGCTCGACTGCGCGCCCGCTGAGCAGGAGCGGCGCCTCCGCGCTCGCGACGATCCGCCGGAGTTGCTCCAACACCATGTCGCGTTCGCCGAGTGGATGCGCGGTCACGTCCGCGACCCGGCGCACCGACTCGAGGTCATCGCCGACGGCTCGGCGGAGATGCGCTGGGAGCGGCTTCCGTCGACTTGGGAGGTGGCCGAGATAGATACGACCGATCTGACGGCGGAGGACGTTGCGGCGGAGGTGCTCACCTGGTGCCGTGATTCCTTAGGCCTGGAGGGCGAGCCTGCGCCCGACGTGCCAGGTTGATCCGAGCATCGCGCCCGTTTTCAGCTACTGCGGCGAGCCCGGCCGGTTCGGACAAGGGAAATCGCCTCTGAGCCGAGCCGCGCAACCCGGTTCGGCCTGTGTATGGCGGGGGGCGTTTTCGCGGGTGGGGCGCTCGTCGGTGCCGGCGCTCAGCCGCGCTTCCGCGCGCGCCAGACTTCCTCGCACGGATAGCGGCGCGCCCAGCCGAGGGCGACGCTCGTCGAATGCGTGGTCGCGTCGGCGGGCGGGCGGACTTCGATCAGCTCGGTCACCTCGAGGTCGCAGTCGCTGAGCAGGGCGATCATCTTTCCTGGCGGCAGGTGGAATTCGACCGACGGGTCGCCCTCCCATTCGATCCGGTGCATGCCGAAGAGTGGGCGCAGGAGCCGATCGCCGGCGGGGACGTTGACGTCGTCGTGGCCGCAGAGGATCGCGAGCGTCGAGTTGACGAGGAAGACCAGCTCGCCGCCGGGCCGCAGCAGGCGCGACGCCTCGGGGATCCAGGCGTAGGGGTCGCACCAGATGCTCGCCCCGTACTCGGAGATCGCGATGTCGAAGGAGGCGTCGGCGAAGGGGGTGTGCTCGGCGTCGCCGTGGTGCAGCGGGAAGT
>JBOGYZ010000324.1:0-9684 GCA_050697015.1 Solirubrobacterales bacterium | reverse complement strand
TCTGGGCCATCGCCAGCAGGTGGTCGCGGGCGGAGCGACCGGTGTGGAAAGAGCTCGCGTCGAGCAGCGCGCCGATCTGGTGGAGCGGCGCGCGGTGGTCGCGGTAGCGCTTGCCGTTGACGACCACGTCGCCGCGGTCGGGCGCATCGAGGTTGAGGATCAGGCGCATCGTCGTCGACTTGCCCGACCCGTTCGGACCGAGGAAGCCGGTCACCCGGCCGGGCTGCACGACGAAGCTGAGGTCGCTGACGGCGGCCTTCTTGCCGTAGCTCTTGCTGACCCCGTCGAGCTCGATCACGGCGCCACCGCGATCGCGGCCTCCGGCCCCGGTCCGCTTTCGGCGAGCTGATCGTCGGGGATGTCCTTGCCGGTGCGGGCGAGGTGACGGACGATCAGCACGATCGCTGCCGCGAAGAGCACGCTGACCAGCCCGGTGCCGAGGCCCACCCCGGCCGATTTGCTCAGCCAGTCGGCGACCGAAGCACCGAGCGGACGGGTGACGACGTAGGCAAACCAGAAGGCGAGGATCGAGCCCATCCCGAAGCGGAAGTAGCCGATCGCCGGGATCGCGATGATCGCCGCGAACAGCCAGATCGAGCCGAAGTACCCGAGGCCGAGGCTGTTGGCGGTCAGGTCGCCGGCGGCGGTGCCGAGGGCGAAGGTGGCGAGCACCGCCGCCCAGTAGAAGAGCTCGCGCCGCGGAGTGTGGATGCTGTGGATGGAGAGCGTGCCCTCGACCACGTACCAGGCGCGGAACACCACCGCGAGGGCGATCGCGAAGAAGATCGTCGAGGCGATGTAGGGAACGCCGAGGCCGACGTGGAGGACGTCGGCGGCCATCGTGCCGAAGACGCCGACCATCGCCACCGCGAACCAGTAACAGGCGGGGATGTAACGGTCCTTGGTGAACTGGATGTAGAGCGCGACCACGAAGGCGATCGCGCCCAGTACCACGGCGATCTCCGGGACCAACAGGTGAACCAGCCAGTCGGAGGTCGACTCGCCCATCGCGGTGGTCAGCGCCTTGACCAACCAGAACCAGGCAGTGACGGCCGGCACCTTCGAGTAGGTGCGGCGGTTCGAGCGGAGGAGCGAGGTGAGTGTGTCGAGGCGGTCCATTGGAGGAAGCGGACGAGACCGCGAGCGGCAACTTAGAGGCGGCTTCTTAAACGGGGATGAGAGCGAGGAGGGTCGGTCAGGTCGTCGCGCTCACCACCTCGGTCGGCAGGCCGAGCTGGGAGACGCGCTCGTGCAGGTCGACGTGCAGCCAGTGTGAGAGGTGCGTCGGCGGCGTCTCGAGGATGATCTCGGTGTAAGTCCCCGCGTCGAGCTCTTCGACGATGTCGTCGTAGGCGTTGGGGCTGAAGGCGACGCGGCCCGTGACCTCGCCGTCGACCGCCTTCGTCAGGGGTGGCAGTGCGTGCGAGAGGAGGTCCTGTCCCGCGGCCAGATCACCGTCGCCGTGGTCGAAGCCGAGGTTGTCGGGGTTCGGCACGAGAACGCTGAATGCCGCCTGCGAGGTGGTCGCGCGCCGCCGCACCGCCTCGATCAGCGCGGCGGTCGGCGCCACCTTGTTGAGGACGACGAGAACCGCCGGGCCGGCGCCGGGAGGTGCCGCGACCGGCCCGGTGCGGATCACGTCTCGCTTGGTGACCGCGAGGAAGACGACCAGGCCGAGGATGGTGGAGAGGAAGATGACGCTGGTCAAGGTGGTGCCGAGCCCGAGCCCGGTTTCTTCGGTCGGCGAGGCGAGGTAGTCGCCGATCGAGGCACCCAGCGGCCGGGTCAGGATGTAGGCGAGCCAGAAGGAGAGGATCGCGTTCATCTTCAGCACGAAGTGGCAGAAGGCGATCAGCGCGATCGCGCCGGCGAAGATCCCGACGGTCGGCAGGTAGCCGAATTCGAGCTTCTCGGAGATCAGGTCGCCCGCCGAGGTGCCGAGCGCGAAGGTGAAGAGGATCGTCGCCCAGTAGAAGGCCTCGCGCCTGGTGGTGACGATGGTGTGGACGGAGAGGGTGCGCTCGCTCCAGTACCAGGCGGCGAAGACCGCGATCAGGCAGGCGCTGAAGGCGATCGTCGTCGTTTCCAGCGTCACCCCGAGGTTTTCGACCAGGTTGTCGCTGACCAGGGTGCCGACGACGCTGACTAGCACCACGGCCAGCCAGTAGATGCCGGGGATGTAGCGCCGCGAGCGGAACTGGGCGACCAGCACGGCGATCAGGACCGCACCCATGATGTAGGAGGTGTTGGTGAGGCCGAGGCCGAGGTTTTCGTTCAGGTTGTCGGCGAAGGTCTCCCCCACCGTCGTGCAGAGGATCTTGATCACCCAGAAGTAGAGGGTGATCTCGGGGACCTTGTTGAGCATGCGGCGCCCGTAGCTGGGTGCCGCCGGACCTGGGAGTGCCTGGGCTGGGTTCATGGCGGCCACTGTGCACTGCCCCGATTGGACAGAGATGAGAGTTCCGTGGGCGCCCTCTCATCAGCGCCGATCTCACCTTCGTTTCATCTCGCCGGTTAAGGGTGCGGGCGATGGCAGTGAAAAGACCACCGCTATGGCGACGGGCCCGCCGCGTCCTGACCGTCGCCTGCCTCTTCTGCCTCGCGACCGCGTCGCTCTCCTGGCTGCCGGCGGTCACCGGCAGCCGCAACCTCGGCATCGGCGTCTCCAGCGTCGAGTGGCTGCGTAGCCACGGCGGCAACCCGATCGTCTCCCAGATCGAGAACTGGTACTACCAGCTGAACGAACCAGAAAAGGGCGGTCCGGCGCTGACCTCGCTACCGCAGGTCGGCGTCGCGACCGCGGGCAGCGGCGGCGAAGGGTCGGGTGCCGCCGCCTACCTGCCCCCGGACGTCAATCCGCTGATCCACCCGAAGCTCCCGGGCGAGGGCGTCTGGAAGAAGGCCGGCGCCGCGGTCGGCAAGCGCCCGCCGGTTCTCCTCACCACCTTCCGCAGCGACCCCGAATATCCGCAGTTCGTCGCCGGGGTCGCCTGGATCGACGCGAGCCGCACCGAACTCGCCTACATGCCGGGCCTGGCGGAGCCGCCCGAACCGCTCGAACAAAGGGGCTCGGGCGAAGTGCCGCCGTCGAAGCGGGGGCGCCTCGTCGCCACCTTCAACGGCGGCTTCCCGCTGGAAACCTCGAACGCCGGGCTGATCTACCGCGGCAAGGTGAAGGAAACGATGGTGAACGGGATCGCCACCGTGGTCGCCTATCGCGACGGCCACGTCGACATCGTCCGCTGGAACCACGGGCCGGGCGCGCCCGCCAACGTCTGGTTCGCGAAGCAGAACCTGCCGCCGATCATCTACGAAGGCAAGCTGAACCAGAATCTCAGCGACGGGCCCGAATGGGGTGAAACCGTCAACAACGCGACGCGGGTGTGGCGCTCTGGGCTGGGGATCGACGCCCACGGGAATTTGATGTACGCCGCCGCCAACTACCAGACGGTCGAATCGCTGGCGAAGGTGCTGCAACGGGCCGGCGCGGTGCGAGCGATCGAGCTCGACATCAACGAAGACTGGACCAGCTTCATCAGCTACCGCCATCCCGGCGGGGCCGAACCAAGCAACCTGCTGCCCGAAATGTACCGCTCGCCGGAACGCTATCTGACCCCCGACGAACGCGATTTCTTTGCCGTCTACCTGAGGAAGGGGCAGTCCTGGTGAGACTCCCGCGCAACATCTCCCCGGCCGCGGCCGAACGCCGCTCGCTGCTCTTCGACGTCGTGCTGGGCATCCTGATCGGGACTTGCGCGATCATCATCGCCGCCGGGATCGGCGTCGTCGGCTTCTTCGCCCTCCTCTGCTTCCTGGCCGTCGTTCCTTGGTATCTGCTCGACCGCGGATCGCGCCTCAGGAGCCCGCGACGCCGCGCCAGGCGGAGCGGCCGGCGGGCACGGTGAGGGCGGCCATCGGGTCTAGCTCAGATCGCCGAGACCTCAGGGACGGGAGCGCGGCCGGCGAGCCGCCGCCACGCCCAGACCGCACCGGCGTAGAGGACCACCGCGATCACGGTCGCCGCGCTGACCACGGTTCCCGCCGCGGTGGCGGTGACGAGGTCGGTGGTGCCGAGCGCGGCCACCATCGCCGCCGGCCCGGTGCCGACACCGAGCGGGAGCAGCCCGACCGCACCCATGGTGAAGAGCACCAGGCAGACGTGGGCGGGGTCGGTGGGAAGGTCGAAGCCCGCCATCACGATCAGCGTCCGCAGGAAGGCCATCGCGGTGAACCCGGCGACGATCGCCGCCAGTCGGTTGCGGGCGTCGGAGTCGGCGAGGACGCCTAGGCCGGCGGCGATCTCGCGGTGGCGGAAGCGGCCGTAGAGCACCCGCAGGGCGGTCAGGATCGCGATCGCCGCGGCGAGCATCGCCCAGGGCACCCAACCGGGGATCAACCCGACGGCGGTCGAGCCGATCGCCGCGAGCACCGCTGAGCCGCAGACCTCGAAGAGGACGATCGGCGCGTCGCCGAGGGCGATCCTGGACACCGGCGGGGCATCGGCGCCGCCGAACCGGCGAAGCAGAGCGATCCGGGCGGGCATCGCCGCCTGGCCCTGGACCGTCCCGGCGAGAAAGGCGCCGGCATTGGCGGCGTGGACGACGCGCGGCGTGAGGCCGCGACCGCCCGCGGCGCCGAGGACCGTCCGCCAGGCCTCGGTCCGCAGGACCAGGGTGAGGAAGTGGGCGCAGACCGCGCCGACCAGCACCACCGGGGGCACCGCGACCAGAGCCGCCAGCAGTTGGTTCCCGCGGGTCAGGAGCAGATAGGCGACCATCGCCAGCGCGCCCGCCGGCACCAGGGCCGACAGCACCTTGCGGATCGGCGCCGCCACCTGCATGAGACGGGTGAGCGGGCGCGCCGGCGACATGGGAGGAGCTTGAACTGCCGTCGTGAAGGCTCGATGAGAACCTGACGAGGCCCTCATCGGACTATTCCTCCCGCAGGGTCTGGCCGAGCGGCAGCCGCCGCAGCGAGATCGCGGCGAGGACTGAGGCGAGGACGGCACCCGCCACCGCGCCCGCACCGAGCAGGGCGATGAAGCCCCAGGGGACCGTCAGCGAGTCCGGTGGCGGGTCGAAGACGTGCTGGAGCATCGCCACCAGCATTTCCGCCATCAGCCAGCCGAGCCCGGCGGCGAGGATGACCGCGCCGCCGAGGACGGCGAGCGCCTCGGCCCTCACGAAGGCGCCGATGTCACGCAGGGAGGCCCCGAGCGCGGCCATCGTCGCGAACTCGTGGCGGCGCTCGTCGACCACCAGGCTGACGAAGAGCCACATCGCCGCCGCCGCCAGCAGGATCGCGAAGGCCTCCTCGAGCCTGCTGATGCCGGTCAGGTCGACGGTGGTGATCGAGCTGACCGTCTGGACCGTCTGCTGGTCGATGTTCTTGACCGTGACGCCGTAGCCCCTGGTCGCTTCGATCACCCGCGCGCCGACGGTCGAGGGGCTTTCCGAGGTGGCGGCGAAGATCGTGTTCGGGCCGCCGCCGTGGTCGGCCGCGGCGAGGTAGGAGAGGTTGGCGACCATGAAGGAGTCGCGCGGCGCCGCCGGGAACTCCTGGACCACGCCGACGACGTGGAACGGCACGATGTGGAAGTGACCGCTCTGATGGTCCAGCACCCGCAGCCGCAGCAGGTCGCCTTCCTTCAACGAGTAGTCGAGGATCGTCTCTTTGGAGACCAGGATCCCGCTCGGGTTTTCCCGCAGGCGCGCCATCAGCGTCTGGGCGCCGGCGCCGAGGAAGTAGGAGTCGCGCAAGGTGGTCGCCGAGGAGATCGTCCGCGGTTCGATCCCGAACACATCCTGCAGGTCGGGTCCGACATAGGCGTAGGAGTGATCGATCGCCGAAGTCGCGGACACGCCCGGGACCGCGGCGATCTTCTCGGTCAGGCCCTTGGCCGCGGTGACCCCGGGGGGCGCCTGGGCGGTGATGTCGGCACCGAGGGTGAGCTGCGCGTCGACCCCGGCCTGCTGGTCGTAGGTCCGCGCGAAGACGCCCAGGCTGACGCCGAAGGCGAGCAGGAGGCCGACGAAGATCAGGCCGCGGTTGATCGCCGCGCCGCGCCGCGAGGCGCTCGCCAGGAGGAAGCGGCGTCGGCCCGACCCGCCGGTGGCGCCGCCGAGGAGACGGGCGAGCCGGCCGAAGAGGCGGCCGCGCAGCCGCACCAGCAACAGCGTCGCGCCGATCCAGAGCAGGGCCGGGGCGAAGAACATGTAGATGGAGAGCGAGAGGGTCGGGTTCGAGTCCGGGTTGACCACGGCGGCGAAGCCGGTGCTCGCGGTCAGCCAGAAGATCAGGCCGCTGAGCGCCAGGCAGAGGAGGTCCAGGTAGAGCCGCTGCCAGAGGGGCTTAGCGGAGCGGCCCGGACCGCGCCGCCCGGCGGCGACGGTTTCCGAAAGCGAGCGCAGGCCGGTCCCCAGTCGGGCGACGAAGCCACCGAGGATCGCCAAGGCGATGCAGACGCCGACCACCACCCCCCCGCGGGTCGCGGTCAGGCCCACCGACCCTTCGACCAGGGTGGAGACGGCGAGGAAGGAGACGCCCGCGCCGAGCGCCCCGGCGACCA
This sequence comes from Solirubrobacterales bacterium, assembly GCA_050697015.1. Classification (GTDB taxonomy): domain Bacteria; phylum Actinomycetota; class Thermoleophilia; order Solirubrobacterales; family 70-9; genus VAYN01. The sequence goes on along the minus strand of JBOGYZ010000324.1, from coordinate 3,116 downwards.
GCCCGACCACCGACGATTCGACCGCCGCCATGCCGAGCAGCGACCGGCGGCTGGCGCCGCGGGCGCGCAGCAGGGCGAGCTCGCGGCGATCGCGGTCGACCGTGCCGAGTGCCGCCAGGTAGGCGAGGCCGAGGGCCAGCAGGGCACCGGGGACGGCGAGCAGGATGAAGAGCGCCTCCGCGTAGAGCGCGTCGCCGGCCGCCGTTTCGAGTTCGGCCGAGAGGTTGTCGACGAAGCGGATCTGGCCGGTGAGCTTGCGTTCGATCGAGTTGCGGACCTGGCCCGCTTTGGTGAATGCCTGACTCGGCGTGCCGCCTTCGAGCGCCGCGCGGTCGAGCTGCACCTGGACCTGCCACTGGACGCCGGTCGCCGCCCCCGGCACCGCGGCGGCGCCGGCGCTCGACCCTTTCAGGGTCGGCAGCGCGCGACCGATCGAGTGGGCGAAGGTCGCGGTCGGCAGGATCGCGATGTTCGCCGGCGGCTGCGCCGGGGCCGGTCCCGCCAACGGGTTCAGCGGCTGGAAGAGGACGTCGGCGGAGGAGACGATCGCGACGCCGCCGACCTTGAACCTCTGCGTGCCGCCACCGCCGAGGTGAAGGGTGACGGTGTCGCCGATGCGGGCCCGCAGGGTCGCGGCGAGCTGCTGGTCGAGCACGACCTGGCCCGGGTGAAGGCCGCCGTGCAGGAAGCGGAAGGTTTCGATGTGACGGAGGTAGCCGGGTGGCACCGCGAGGACCTGCCCGGTCCCCGCCGCGGTGGCCCCTTCGGCGCCACGGTGGCCGATCCCGGTGAACGGCGCGGTGCCCACCGCCGAGGACTGGGCGACGTCGGGTTCGTGGCCGATCCGCTGGGCCAGGGTCGAGGCCTTCTGGTAGCTCGTCACCGGGCCCTGCAGGTCGAGCGGCACGCTGCGGGTCGCCGCCGCGGTCATCGTCCGCAGCGAGTGGCCGATGAAGAGGATCATCGCCCCGAGCAGCGCCACGGCAACGGCGAGCACGAGCCCCTGGGTCAGGGTGCCGCCGGGGCGGCGGCGCAGCCGCGCGAGGCCGAGCTGCAGCGCGGCGCTCACCGCGAACCCCCCGTCACCCGACCGTCGGCCAGCTCGACCTGGCGCTCACAGCGCGCGGCCACGCCGGGGTCGTGGGTGGCGAGGACGAGGGCGAAGCCGAAGCGCTCGCGGAGGGCCCAGAGCAGGTCGAGGACCCGGCCCGCGGTGTCGGAATCGAGGTGGCCGGTGGGCTCGTCGCAGAGCAGTAGCTCGGGCATCTGGGCGAGTGAGCGGGCGATGGCCACGCGCTGGGCCTCGCCGCCGGAGAGCTCGGTCGGAAGGGCGTCGGCCTTGCCCTCGAGGCCGACCAGGGCCAACAGCTCCTCGGGCTCCATCTGCGGGCGCGGACCGGCCTTGGAGGCGAGCCAGGCGGCGAAGGCGACATTCTCGAGCGCGGTCAGGTTCGGCAGGAGGTTCGAGCCCTGGAAGACGTAGGCGATCCCCGCCGCCCTCGCCTCGCCACGCGCGGCGACGTCGAGCAGCGCCAGGGAGCGACCCTTCCAGATCACTTCCCCCTCGCTCGGGAGCACCAGTCCGCCGAGCAGGTGAAGGAGCGTCGTCTTCCCCGAGCCCGACGGTCCGCGCAGGGCCAGCGTCTCCCCCGCCTCGATCGTCAGGTCGACCCCCTCGAGGGCGATCACCCGCGCCTCGCCCGTCTCGTAGCGGACACCGACGCCGCGGCAGGCCGAGAGCGCCGCCGTCTCGAGCGTGGCGGTCATCCCGCCACGACCGCCCCGTCGCGCATCTCGATCACCCGGTCGGCCGCCTCGGCGACCGCCGGTGAGTGGGTGACGACCACGACCGCGCAGTCGTGGTCGCGAGGCAGGCGACGCAGCGCCCGCAGGACGACCTCCTGGTTGGCGGCGTCGAGCTCGCCGGTCGGCTCGTCGGCGAGGATCAGAGGTGCCTGACGGGCGACCGCGGCGGCGATCGCCACCCGCTGCTGCTCGCCGCCGGAGAGCGCCGCGGCACGATGCTCGGCGCGGGCGCCGAGGCCGAACTCGACCAGCGACTCGGCGACCCGGCGCGGCGCGTCCTCGACGCCTGCCAGCCGCAGCGCCACGAGCACGTTCTCCCGCGCGCTCAGGGTCGGCCAGAGATTGCCGCTCTGGAAGATGATCCCGACCGAGCGGGCGCGATAGACGGCCAGCTCGTCCTCGGTGGCGGTCAGGAGCGAGACGCCGGCGCTGCGGACGTCACCCGCCGAGGCGCGGTCGAGCCCCGCGGCGAGCGCCAGCAGGGTGCTCTTGCCGCAGCCCGAAGGTCCGAGGATGGCGATCACGTTGCCTGCCTCGACGACCATGTCGACGCCGCGCAGGGCGACCGTCTCGACCGGCCCCGAGCGGTAGATCTTGAAGACGTCGTGCATCTCCAGGATCGGCCACTCGACCTGGCGCTCGACCTCCGGCTCGCGGTAGAGGCTCTCTACCGCCATTCGAAGCTTTCGCTGATCATCCGGTAGGCGTCGACGTTGTCGACCCCTTCGGGGGTGCTCAATTCGAGCACCGCGACCTTGCCGCCGGCTTCGTATTCGTAGACGTCGACGAGGAGCGGGACGCTCTTGCCGGTAACCGGGTCGGGAGCGCTCTGCCGGGTGAAGCTGGTTTTTTCGCCCGCCCCGGATTTCGCCTTTCCGGAGTGGACGGCGATGTGGATCAGGTTCCCCTTTTCGCGGAAGGTGACGTCGCTGCCGTTGCCCGTCCGCGCCCAGCCCGCCGGGTACTTGATCGAGTAGCCGGCGGACTTGTTCCTGAAGGTGAGGAATTCCTGGTTGTCGGGGATGTCGCCGGTCGCCAGCGATTCGGCCTCGCTGGGGACGGCGCCGCCCTTGGCGGTTTCCGTCGCGGGGGCTTCCGTCGTCGTCTGCGGGCTTTCCGAGCTACCACCGGAGCCGCATCCCGCCACCAGCACACCGAGGATCAAGGCCAAGATCGAGAGTTTTTTCATGGCCGGAGGTCTAAGAGGGCAAGGTGAACTGAGCGTTAGGTCGGCAGCACCAGCCAGATGTCGGCGCCGCCGTCGCGGTTGGCGGCGACGGCGGTACCGCCGTGGGCCTCGGCGATCGCCC
>JBOGYZ010000323.1:0-10166 GCA_050697015.1 Solirubrobacterales bacterium | reverse complement strand
GTTCTGCAGGGACGCCAGGTCGAGCTCGACGAGCTCAAGGCTTCCACCACCTTGGGAAGCGGCCTCCCGCACCGGTGCGGTGGCCTGCTCGGCCTGGGCGCGGTCCACGTCCGCGCCGACGATGGCGGCACCGTGGGAGGCCAGCGAGCGGGCGGTCTCGAGCCCGATGCCTGACGAGACACCGGTGATAAGGAACCGCTTTCCCGTGAGATCGACGCCAGAAAGAACTTCATCGGCGGTGGATGTTGCGCCCAGTACTTGAGTCATGAGGTTCTCCTGCGATCGCGAGCGGCGGAGCTTTGGCCCGATGCCTAACCGCGGGTCTCCTCCAGGAAGTCGAGCACGTGCCGGCTCACCTCGTCGGACCGCTCGAGCTGGGCGAAGTGCCCGCAGTCCTCGAGCCAGATCGTCGGCTTGCCCTGGGGAAGCCAGGTCGATTGCATGTCGAAGACCTCGCGCATGCCCGGCATCCCGACCACGAGGTCCTTGTCGCCGACGATCGTGCGGGCCGGCGTCGCCGGGACCTGATCTGCCCATCCCGCCATCAGCTCCCAGCTACGGTGCAGGCTCCGGTAGGCGTTGAACGCGGTGGTCGCGCCGGCCTTGGCGAAGGCATCCGCGTAGATCGCGACCTCGTCGTTGGGGAAGAACTTCATCTCGCCGGGTGGTTCGTCCAGACCTGCCAGCAGCGAGCCGTCGACCGTCAGCATCGGCGGTGGCTCGCCCGGCCGTTCTGCGGAGTTGGTGTAGAGGATGCGACGGAGGAACCTCGCAGGGTCGGCGTCGAACTCCTCGTCGGCCGGTCCCGGTTTCAGGAAATAGGGCAGGTAGTAGTCCGGTGGCGCCTCGTCCCTGAGAATCTGCGGCAGCGAGCGGTCGCCGTGCGGCAACCACGGCACGGACACCGCGAAGGTCCCGACGAAGCGGTCGGGACGCAACTGCAACGCCGCCCAGCCGGTGGTGGTTCCCCAGTCATGCGCGACGGTCGTGACCTGATCGATTCCAAGATGGTCGAGAATCGCGAGCAGGTCGGCCATCACGTCGATCGCGGTGGAGCCCTGCGGGTCGGCGACGCCCTCGGTCTCGCCGAAGCCGCGGAGGTCGGGCGCGATGCCCATGTAGCCTGCCTCCGCCACGGCGCGCAGTTGCGCCCGCCAGGTACGCCACAGGTCGGGGAAGCCATGGAGGAACAGCACCGCCTTGCCCTCGCCGGCGGTGACGAAATGCTGCCTGCGGCCGTTCAGCTGCTCGCGGTGGTGTTTGAAGATGGGGTCGTCCATGTCTTGCTCCTTGGTGTCTGGTATTTGCTGGAAGGTCCGTGCGGAGCAGGGCTGCCCGGGACGTCAGGCGCCTGCCAGTGCACCTTGGGTCTCGTCGAGATCCTCAAGGAGCTCGAACAGGTTTCCCCAGGGATCTGCAACGAAGGCAGCGCGTTGGCCGAGTTCCTCGTAGTCGAGCGGCCCGGCGACGACGGCGACATCACGACTTATCAGCTCCGCGATCGTGTGATCGAGGTCGTCGACCCATAGGCACACGTGATGCCAGCCGTGCAGGTCAAGCATGTCCGTAAGCTCGCCCCATTCAGGACGGTCCACGGCTCCGGGCCCTGCGGCCAGCTCGATCAGGAAGCTGTCGTCGTCTGCGGGCGCAAGGAAGGCCCATGTGAGTCCGGCTGCCTCGGTGCTGGCGGTGAGACGGAAATCGAGTTTCTCGCTGTACCAGGTCAGCGCAGCGTCCAGGTCAGGTACGCGCAGCCCGACGTGATGTCCCTTCATCGAAGCGAGCGGGCTGGAGGGGTTCTTTTCAGCGGCCATGGCTCGATCGTGGCACCGCCCCCGAGGAAGCAAAAGGGGACCCTGCAGCCTGGTACTGGCAGGGCGACGATCCGAGCGTCGCGATGCGCTATATGAAGTAGATGGCTTTCAATCAAGACGAGCTCGCCGGCTGTCTGCGCACCTGGCGCGACCGCCTGACGCCCGCCGAGGCAGGCATACCGGATGGCAGCCGACGTCGCGCGCCCGGTCTGCGTCGCCAGGAGGTCGCCCAGCTCGCCGGGCTGTCGGTGGAGTACCTGGCGCGCCTCGAGCAGGGAAGGGCGACCAACCCGTCGCCGTCGGTGCTCGCCCCGCTCGCCCGCGCCCTGCGGCTGTCCGACGAGGAGCGCGCCCACCTCTTCCGCGTCGCCGGCCAGGCCGAGCCGGCGGACGGCCACATCAGGCGCCACATCACCCCCAGCGTGCAGCGGATCCTGGATCGCCTCACCGACACGCCCGTCATGGTCATCGACGCGTCCTGGCAGTGCATCACCTCCAACCCGCTCGCGTACGCCCTGGCCGGCGACACGTCCGGGCAGCCGCTGCGCGACCGCAACGTCGCCTGGACCGTCTTCACCGAAGTCCCGACCCGCTATGTCCGCACCGAGGAGGAGGAGCGCCTGATGCGCCTCGAGCTGGTCTCCGACCTCCGCGAGGCCCGAAGTCGCTACCCGAAGGACGTGTTGCTCGTCGAGCTGGTCGAGGATCTGTTGGCCGTCAGCGCAGACTTCGCAGAACTCTGGGAGCAGCGACCGGTCCAACGACCAAACACCGCCGGCAAGACGTTTCTGCACCCCGAGATCGGGCCGATCACGCTCGACTGCGACTTCCTCGCGGTACGCGACAGTGATCTGCGGTTGATCGTCTACACCGCCGCCCCGGGCAGCGAGGCGGCAAGTCAGCTCGAACTGCTGTCCGCGATCGGGTTGCAGCAGTTCAGCTGACCTTCGCCTGAGTTCTTATCCAAGATGACCGACGCCTTGGACCAGTTGCAAGCACCGATCATCCAGACTTGTCATCGGCCTTCCGGTCGACGCGCCGGTCGCAGGTGCCCGTGGCGGTGATCGGCATCATCGGCGCCGCGGAGGGAAGGGGGCCAGATCGCCCGCGCTGGGGTCGCGAACGGCCACCAGGTCGTGATTTGCAGCGCCGAGTCGATGGACCTGTCCGGCACGGTGGTATCCGTCCAGCCTCCTGCCAACGGGTGATAGCGGCGGATGCCACGCCCTGCCTTTTCGTCGAGGTTTCGCGGGCGGTTCTTCACGTTGCCGCTTTCGCCGAGGCTGTCCGCCGTCGAGTTCGCCTTGCTGGAGATTCACCGACGAACTTGTTGCCACCCCCGAGCAGACTGACTGAAGGTCATCCCGAAATCGCTGCGCCGTGATGGGGCCGATCCTCGGCGACCCGCGACCGGAGATGGCCCCGTGCGTTCCTGTTCCTCCGCCGCGTGCTCCCTGACCACTATCCGCTGGACGAGCCGGTGGAGTCGCACCTCGCCGAAGAGAACCCTCTCGCCCGTACCCTGCACTACGGCGTGATCGGGTCGCGCGTCCAGGCTCTCTACGACTGGTCGGCGCCGGAGCTCGGGATCAACGGCCTGCCCGAGCTGGTCCGTGACGGCAACCCGATCTACGCCTGGCCCTACGACCACCATCAGGTCTGGGCGCCGGCGCGCGGGACGGCGCCGATCCGCCTGGTGAGGCGGGCGACCAAGACGCGGTAGAGGCAGTGTCGCGCACCACCCCTACCGCGCCGATCGCCTCAGACCGAGGCCTCGCTCGCCGACGTGATGATCGCCGCCACGGACCCCGGGTCCGACACGTAGACCGCGTGGCTGGCGGCCGCCTCGACCACCGTAGCCCCGGTCCGCCCGGACATCGTCCGTTGCAACTCCGGCGCGATCATCTGGTCTTCGGTGGTGAGCAGGTACCAGCTCTTCCTCTTCCGCCAGGCCGCCTCGCTGACCACACCGCCGAGGGCGTCGACGCTCCAGGGGACTTGCGAGTCGGCCATGAACTCGGCCGTCTGCGGGTCGACGTCGCCGGCGAAGGCCTGCCGGAACTTCTCCCGGTCGAGGAACAGGAATCCCTCGACCGGCGGCAGGATCGGCGGCACCGGCGCGTCGGTCGGGGCCTGGGCGAGCATGGTGTTGACCGACTCGCCGGCGTCCGGCGCGAACGCGCAGATGTAAACGAGGGCCTCGACGTTCGGGTGATTGCCGGCCTCGGTGATCACCGCGCCCCCGTAGGAGTGCCCGACCAGGATCACCTTCTCGTGCTGATCGAGGACCCGGTTGGTGACGGCGACGTCGTCGGCGAGCGACTTGGTCGGGTTCTGCACGACGTCGACCTGGTGCCCGGCATCTCGCAGGAGGCGGTAGACGCCCTCCCAGCCCGAGCCGTCGACGAAGCCGCCGTGGACGAGAACGATGTTGCTCATTTCATCTCTCCTTCGATCTTGGATGGGAACCGCGCTGCGACCATCTCGCGGCAGGCCCGACCGGGCAATCCCTTCTGGCGGGTCGACTTCCTGCCCCTCTTTCGCGGGCGGCCGGCGATACCTAAATCAGGCGATGCGCGGACCGGGAGGGGCGGCGAAGCGGCAGAATGGGCCGATGGGGGCTCGTCCGGGAACGCTGAGAGGGGCGCGGGCGTCTGCCGTGAAAGACGCCGTGGCGGCGCTCTCCGGCCTCTCGCTGGACCCCGCCGAGCTGCTGCACGAGGCAGATCAGCGGATCCGCACGGTCCTGCCCTGGGAATCCTGCTGGTGGACCGTCGATCCGGAGACGATGCTGGCGACCGAGCTCGGCGGGTCCGGCCCGCGGTCGCGAGGGGACGGGCGATCGCCATGAACCTCTCGATCCATACGGTGCGCACCCACGTGAAGTCGATCTTCGCCAAGGTCGACGTGCGCTCGCGGGCGGAGCTCACCGCCGCCTTCGGCTAGCCGTTCCGAGCCGACCGGCCCGACGGACTAGGCGCCGAGGAACGCCTCGACGTCCGCGGCGAACTCGCTCGCGTGCTGGAAGAGGAAGCCGTGGGCGGAGTCGGGGTAGATCTTCACCTCGGCCCGCGGGATCAGACCCGCGAGGAGGTATGAGTAGTGCGGCAGGATCATCGGGTCGCCGTCACCGGCGGCGATGAGGGTCGGCTGGTCGATCGCGCTCACCCGCTGCAGCAGCCCATGGTCGGGGACGCCCCAGGAGCAGACCGCGTCGTACTGGGCCTGCCGCATCTGCCAGGTCGTCTCGGCATCGCGGTCCTCTGATCGGGCGCCGAAAATGCGCTGCGCCGACTGACCTCCCGCTTCGCGGCTCATGGCCGACGGGGCGTAGAAGACGTTCAGGTACCCCTCCGGTGAGGACTCGCGACCTCCTACCTGCCCGATCACGTCGGGCGCCCAGCCGTGCATCCCTGCCGCGCCCTGGGGGGCCGAGGAGGCCAGCACGATCCGCCGCAGGAGGTCCGGCCGGATCAGCGCGATCTCCTGGGCGACGAAGCTCCCGATCGAGAAGCCGAGCAGATCGATCTCCTCCAGGTTCAGCGCTTCGATGAAGGCGATCGCGTCGGCCGCCATCGCGGCGATCGTGTGCGGCGTGGTCCCGCTCGAGCCGCCGACGCCGGCGTTGTCGAAGGTCACCACGCGACGGTTCGCCGCCAGCGCGTCGATCAGCGCCGGATCCCAGTTGTCGAGGTTGCCGCGGAAATGCTGGAAGAGGACGAGCGGCACTCCGCCGCCACCGCCAAGATCCCGGTAGGCGAAGCTCGTCCCGTCGGCCGCCTCGACCTTCCGGTTCTCGGTCGTGATGTAGCTCTCGGCCGCTGCGCTCTCGCTCATGGATTCCTCTCGCTGTGGGCCTCGATCCAGGATCTGGTCAGGTCCAGATACTCCTCGGCGGCGTCCTCCCAGACGAAGTGATTGGTCTCGAGGATGTCGAGCTTGCTGTCGGGGAGGCGCGCGTGCAGGTACTCGGCGTTGGCCGGCGGCACCAGCGCGTCGTGGCGGCCGGCGATGATCTGGACCGGCGTCCGGATCCCGCCGAGCCGTTCGGCGAGGACAGGCAGATCGGTCGGGTAGCTACGCACGTAGGCGGCCGACTCGGCGAAGCGCTCGCCCGCGTAGGAGGCCAGGTAGTCCTCCCGCACGGCGTCGGGCAGCGTGTGCTTCTCGACCGCTTGGAGGGCTCCGGCGACGATGTCGCGCCCGTCGATCTCCCGGAAGCCGCTCAGGTCGGGTGCCTCGATGATGTCCTTCAGCGCCCCGGTCACCTCGAGCGGGAACGAGGCGCCGCCGCTGCCGACGACGGCGCTGGCGAAGGCGTCAGGGTCGCCTGCCGCCGCGAAGAGGACCGCGCCGGTCCCGACATCGGGACCGACCACATGCGGCCGGCCGAGCTCCCACTCGTCGAGGAGCCGCAGCAGAAACCCGCCCATCGCCCGTGGCGAGAGCAGCTCGGCCCGGCGCTCGGATCGGCCGAAGCCCGGGAGATCGATCGCGACCAGTCGCCCCGTCTCGGCGAGGCGCGTCCAGATCGTGTCCCAGGCGAAGAGGCTCTCGGGCCAGGGATTGAGGAGGAGGACGGTCGGCTCGGCGGCTCCCTCGGTCTCCGCGTACCTGATCGTGAGGCCATCCGCCTGGCGCTCGTGCGGGTTCATATGCAGATCACTGCCCGGCATCGATCAGGACCCCGCCGCCCGCGCCGCCATTTCGGCTCGCGCGGCCGTCGCGATGTCGGCTCCCGTGTTGGCGTGTCCGGCGAGCCCCCAACCGCCTTCCGGCGCCTCGGTCAGCAGGACCCAGGTCCGCTCGGCCAGGTCCGGCCGGGCGGCGGCCTTGGCGACGATCTCGGTCAGCTCGGCGACGACGCCGAGCTGTTTGTCGCGGTCGAGCGTGCCGACCGGGGTCAGCACCTGGACCCGGACATGGTCGGCAGATCCGGCGACGTCGGAGATCGCGTCGGCGGGCAGCTCGTGGACGAAGGCGGCCGTGTTGTCTTCGAAGAGCGGGGTCGGCGGCACCCCCTCGTTCCTCATCACCGCGGCGGCGAGGTCGCGGGCCAACGAGTGTTTGTCGGCGAAGGTCCCGGCGGTGGCATAGACGTCGATCATCGGCATGCGGTTGCACCTCCCGTTGAGGACTAACGACATGATGAGCCGGTCGCCAGTCGAGGTTGTGCAGCTATCTATAGCACAGAATCTAAGACGCTTGTATTAATTATGTGACGGTTCGCCGTCGACGCCCGAGATGATCAGGTCGGCGGCGGTCCGCATCGGCCCGAGGTCGCGCTCGAGCCGGGACATGATCAGCGCCCCCTCGTAGATCGCGACCGTCCCGGCACCCAGCTCCCGTGCCCGTGGGGCCGGGACCCCGCGTGCCCGCAGGCCCTCGGCGATCAGCTCCTGCCAGGCGCGTATGGCGTCGCGGCAGGCGGTCGCGATCTCCTCGTCCCCGGCCGAGGCGTCGAGGGCGACCGCGGCGATCGGGCAGCCGAGCCGGAAGTCGCCGTCCTCGAGCGTCGAGAGCGCGAAGTCGAAGAAGCTCCGCAAGCCCTTCTGTGGCGTGCCGGCCGCGCGCATACAGGCGCGGATCACGCCGCGCACCTGATGGTCGGTGAATTCGACCGCCTCCAGCGCCAGCTGCCGCTTGCCACCCGGGAAGTAGTGCTGGAGGGACCCCCAGGGCGCCTCCGCCTGCGCGACCACGGCCCGCATGCTCATCGCCTCGTAGCCCTTTTCGCGCATCAGTCGGGCGGCCGCGATGATCAGCCGTTCGCGTGGCGGTATCTGCGCCTGCATGGCCCCAGGCTAGATGGCGGTCGACGGCCGCGTCTCGGTCCAGTCGACCATCAGCTCGCGCTCGGCGAAGAGCCAGGCGCCGTCGGCCTTGACGAAGACGTCGAGGTAGCGCAGCCGCGGAAGCCTTCGTCCCGTTAGCCGTCTCGGCGCGATCAGCCGCGGGTGAGGACCAGGGCGGTGTGCGGGGCCATCGTCGTTCCCCGTGAGTGGTTCAGGCCGGAGCCGCTGAACGTGTGGGTGCCGAAGTTGACCGCCAGCGACGTCGTCTGCGGATTGACGACCACCAGGCCGTTGGTGAACCAGCGGCGCCAGAGGCCGTCCTGGAATTCCTCGGCGCGCGAGTTCGGCGTACCGAGTTCGACGTTGTAGACCGCCGCCCAGGTGTCCCCGGGATGCGGGCTGCGGGCGAAGAAGGCGGTGTGACCGCGGGCGCCGAGCAGCACCGTGGCCCAGCCGAAGCGGATCGCCCGGTTGTCGCCTGGAGGTGCGTGGGTGACGGCGAGGAACCGGCGGTGCATGGCCTCCGTGGTTTCGACCTCGCGCAGCTGGGTCAGCCAACGAGCGGGTTCGACGTACCCTTTCCCGCGCAGCGGCGACCATTTGACGAACTGCTGGTCCATCGCGCCGCTGAGGTAGTGGAGCCATCCGGCGACGACCTTGGCGTACTGCGGCCAGGCCCCGACGTTGGCGATCGACAGGTAGCCGCTTTCCCTGATCCGCGGGCCCGCGAAGGCGAGCATCGACCCCACCGCGGACTGGTAGGCGGCGTCATCGGGGAGCTGTGCGATCCGGGACTGCGGGTAGACGTGGTATTCGGCCGTCGTGTTGGTGTCGTCGAGGAAGACACCGTCCCAGGGCCCGGCTCGGAGTACCGCGAGCACGTTCGCGGTCCACTGTCGCTGGTAGCTCGGGACCGCGATATTCGCCATCCATAACCAGGGATAGTTTTCCTCGCTGATCCTGGTGCCGTTCGCTTCGGTCAGGAACCAGCCGGGGTGGACGACGTCCGCTTCGGCGTAGTTGACGCCGCTCGAGCTCATGCCGTCCGTGTTCGTCCCCTCGGCCATCGCCGAGAGGTTCTGGTAGACGAGCACGGACAGGTGCGGGTCGTAGGACTTCAGTTCTTCGGCCCGGGCGGTTTCCCACGCCTGGAGCACGATGTAGGAGTTGCGCTCGGCGCTCCGGGCCGGGTGCGGGAACGTCGCCGGCGTGTCGAGGGCGAGGCAGAAGTGCCCGGCGACGGGCGCGTCGGCGCGGGCGGGCGCCACGAACCACCCGAGGACCACGAGCGCGATGATCGCCGCGAGAAGTCCCGTCTGCATCGCCTTCGCTCGCCGTTCGATGGCGCCAATATACGCAGCGGCGACCGCGTGAAAGTTTCAGCCGCCCCGTGCGTTTGCGCAAGCGTGATCCGGTTCCCCGATCCGACATGAGCCGCCCGACTTTCCTGATCATCGGCGCGATGAAGGGCGGGACCACCAGCCTCCACGGCTACCTCGACGCGCACCCGCAGGTCCAGATGAGCGCGGTCAAGGAGACGAACTTCTTCTCTGGGCCGCCCGACGGCAAGCCTTACGCGAAGGGGACCGAACGGATCTCGCGCCTGGACGACTACGAACGGCTCTTCGACCCGAACGTGGAGGTCCGCGGCGAGGCCTCGCCGAGCTACACGATGTATCCCCGCCGTAAGGGCGTGCCGGAGCGGATCGCGGAGGTGGTGCCCGACGCCAAGCTCATCTACCTCGTTCGCGACCCGATCGAGCGCCTGCTCTCCCACTACCACCACAGCCTCTCGGTGGACGGGCGCCGGCAACCGCTGCGCGAGGCGTTGGGCGACTATCGCGACCCCGAAGGCCCGTTCACCTGCCCGGGCTTCTACGCGGCGCAACTCGATCGCTACCTCGACCACTTCCCCCAGGAGCGGATCCTCGTCATCGACCAGGCCGACCTGAGCAAACGCCGGGAGGCGACGCTCCGCGAGGTGTTCGGCTTCCTTGATGTGGACGAGTCGTTCGTCTCGCCGCAGTTCGAGCAGGAGATGAACGCCGGTCGCGACCTGCGCACGCACTCCAGCGCCGTCGTCTTCCTGCGCCAGGCCCGCACCCGGGTCGGGCCGTTGTGGCGGCGCTTGCCGAGCGGGGCGCGGCGCCGGGTCCGCGCCTCGGTGCACCGGATCGCCGGCCAGCCGCTCGCGCCACCGAGCATGGACGAGGGGCTCCGCGCCGAGCTGCGGGAGCTCTACGCCGACGATGCCGCGCGGCTGCGCGCGCTGACCGGGAAGCCGTTCGCCGGCTGGAGCGTCTAGGGGATTGCTTACACGGGCGGGGTTCGGGCCGGGGCGGCCGTCCGAGCTGCGGGACGTGAGGGAGTTTCAGTTTTGGCACAGAGACGGGAGGAGGTCGGACTTCCGTGACCGCTCCGCGCGAGAGATGCCACACCTCGGCCCAACCGGTGACGAAGATGCCGGGAACGTCACACTTCCGGGCCCCTCCCGCCGCTTTTCGGGGCCGGGATCGGGCCCCCAAAACGCGCTGCGTGTATTTGGCCCCCTATAGGG
>JBOGYZ010000322.1:0-3994 GCA_050697015.1 Solirubrobacterales bacterium | reverse complement strand
GGGCCCACATGTCCGCCGGCCACCTCAGCCGCCAGTTCCGCGAGGCCTTCGGCGAGTCGCCCTACAGCTACCTGATGACGCGCCGGATCGAGCGGGCGATGGCGTTGCTGCGCCGGGGGGACCTCAGCGTCACCGAGATCTGCTTCGAGGTCGGCTGCTCCTCGCTCGGCACCTTCAGCACCCGCTTCTCCGAACTCGTCGGCATGTCGCCGAGCGAGTACCGGCGTGAGGAGGCCGGCGCGGTCGCGGGGATGGACTCCTGCGTCGCCAAAGTCGTGACCCGGCCGATCCGGGAACCGGCCCGGCGGTGACCCCGACCTGGGGAGCGGGGCGATCGCCTCGTCGCTCTACTTCCACCACGGCGCCGAGGAGATCCTCTTCGTGATCGCCGGCGAACCGAGCGAGCCGCGAGGGCACCCCCGCCGAGCTGGTCGCCGCCCGCTCGACCCTCACCGGCGAGCACCTCGCGACCTACATCGGTCAGAAATCGAGAAGCGCGAGTCGATGACCCGGCCTAAGGTCGAAGCCATGGACATCAACATTCATTACGCGTTCCTTCCCCACACCGACCCTGACAAATCGCTGGCGTTCTACCGCGACCTCCTCGGCTGGGAGCTGCGCAACGACGTCGGCTACAACGGCATGCGCTGGCTCACCGTCGGCCCGGCCGACCAGCCGATGTCGATCGTGCTCTACCCGCCCGAGGCCGAGCCCGCCCTCACCGACGACGAGCGCCGCACGATCGCCGAGATGATGGCGAAGGGCTCATACGCCCGGATCACCTTCGCCTCGAACGACCTCGACGGCACCTTCGAGAAGCTGGCCGCCGCCGATGTCGACGTGGTCGAAGAGCCGACCGACCAGCCCTACGGGGTGCGCGACTGCGCGATCCGGGACCCGGCCGGGAACCTCATCCGGATCAACCAGATCTAGCGAGTCTCTGATCCTCTTCCGTCGGGGCGGGAGAGGATCAGACTCCAGTCGACCACCGCTCTCCTTAGAATCGAGAGATGGACGCTGTAATGGAGTTCGACGACGGGTCTTGGGTTTATCTTGGGATCGACGAGGCTGATCGCTCATTGCGCCAAGCCCTTTTTGATGCGTGCCATGCAAATGGATGGCCGGCAGTCAGTGGCAGGTCGCTTGGGGTGCTTTCGGAATCCGGGAATTCGGGCGAAGTATTTGAAGGGATAGCTCACGCAGTCGAGCACGCGGATGTCGTCATCGTCGCGCTTGATGGCTCATCAGGCATCGTTGACGCTGAGTTGGCATTCGCGTACCGCCACAATCGCCCGATCATCGCGGTCATAAGCGCTGGAGCCCAGGTCGAGAGCTCTCCGATCCGGTCGATGCTGCGGGGCTACGGTCGCAGCTTCGTTGTCGAACGTGATGAGTCCGACAGTTGGCTAGCCGAATTGCGGATGACGTTCGGAAGCTCAGTATTTGCCCAGGCCGTTCAAGATGCCGCAGGGGAATCAAGTAGCTATGGCTGACGGCCGCATCCTTTTCACCATCGGCCACTCAAACCACTCGGCGACGCATTTCCAATCGCTGCTCAAGCGGCATGGAATCGAGGTTCTGGTCGACATCAGGTCCTGGCCGCACTCCCGTTTCGTCGAGTGGGCCGACCAGGCGCGGTTGCCGGACATCGTCCACGGCGCTAGTTCCAAATATCTATTTTTGGGCGACTCTCTCGGTGGACGACCCGAAGGCTCCGAATTCTATGACCGAAATGGTCACGTTCTCTACTGGCGTGTGGCTCGCGCTAAACAATTCCGCAACGGGATGGATCGTCTACAGAGAGGGGTCGAAACGTGCCGCGTTGCGGTCATGTGTAGCGAGGAGAATCCCGAGACGTGTCATCGCCGGCTCCTGGTAAGCAAGGTGATGCTGGAGCGGGGCTTTGGCGTTGAGCACATCAGAGGAAATGGCGTGTGTGAAAGAGAGACGGGCGGAATTTGTTCATCAGAGGACTCTCTTTTTGAAGACGAGGAGGCTTTGTGGATATCTTCACGATCGGTTTCACGAAATCGAGCGCCGAGCACTTCTTTGAACGCCTAGCCCGTAACAGCATCGAGCGGCTGCTCGACGTGCGGCTCAATAATCGTTCACAACTCGCGGGTTTTGCCAAGCGTGACGACCTTGCCTACTTTCTTGACACGCTGGTGAACGCACGATACGAGCATGAGCCGATGCTTGCTCCCACGCAAGACATTCTTGATCTGTACAAGCGTAAGGGTGAGATGTCGTGGCAGTCTTATGAAGGTCGCTTTCTGGAGCTGATGCGTGAACGAGCCATCGAGAACCATCTGAGTCCGGCGAATTTCGAGAGTGAACGTACCGTCCTTCTTTGCAGTGAGGCCACCAGCGAGCATTGTCACAGAAGGTTGGTTGCGGAATACTTGGCGGATCACTGGTCGGAGGTGCGGATAGTTCACCTGTAAGCTTGCTGAATGGCGCAAGAGGAGATGATCGTTCTCGCGAACTCCTCGAAGATGGGTGGACGATGCGTCGCCGGGATCTCAGTTTCGGATGGGTCTTGGATTCGACCGGTCTCAGGCCGAGAGGAAGGGGAGCTCCGGCCCGGCGAGTGCGCAGTACGAGGGCAAGCTCCGCGTTGTCTCGACATCGTGCGCTTCACTTATAGCGAGCATCTTTCTGACCCCGCCCAGCCGGAGAACGTTCTTATCGACGGTGGGGACTGGGGGTTGGTCGACAGGGTCGAGCCTGCGGACGCCTACTCGCACCTATACAAACATTTGGAGCCAGGCCCTGAACTGCTAGGAGGAATAGAGAGGGGGATATCCAACGACGTTGCGGAGGCTGGCCTCGACGCCTCTCTATGTCTGATCGAGCCAGACACGATCGAATTCCGCACTGCATCGCCATTTAATCCTGGGCAGGCGAGAAAGGCCAGGACGGAATTTCAGCTGGCAGCACAAAGCTGGGATATGGGACTGACCGATTCGGTCGTTGCGCCCAAGTTGCGGCAGGCGCCGTTAGGTGACCACTCGCTATCGGAGTTAGGGATTCCCGAGCCGAATCACGTTCTGCTCACGGTGAGCCTGACGCAGCCCTTGGGTGACACGCGGTGGAAGCTCGCCGCCGCCGTTCACCTGCTGCCCTGACTTACGAGAGCTCGCAGCGAGCCTGGTAGATGCTCGTGAAGCCCTTCTCGAAGCCGTTGCGGGCGGCGCGCAGGTAGAGCCGCCAGACCCGGATCCGTTCCGGTCCGGCCAGCTGCGTCGCCCGCTCCAGGTTCGCGTCCAGGCGCTCCGCCCAGTGGCGGAGCGTCTCCGCGTAGTCGAGGCGGAAGTCCTCGACGTGGTGGACCTCGAAGCCGGCCCGTTCCAGCGCCAGCAGCACCCGCGAGAGGTGGAGCGGCGCCGCGTCGGGGAAGACGTAGCGCTCGGAGAAGGCGCCCGCCTCGGCGTCGGTGTGGCGGAGCCGGGCGATCGCGTGGTTCAGCAGCCGGCCGCCCGGCTCGAGCAGCGCCGCCAGGGTGTGCGCGTACTCGTCGATCTGCACCGCGCCGACGTGCTCCGCCATCCCGATCGAGGAGATCGCGTCGAAGCGCTCACCTATGAGGTCGCGATAATCCATGACCCGGAACTCGGTCCGGTCGCCGACACCCGCCGCCTCGGCGCGCCGCCGCGCCTCTTCGGCCTGCGGCTCCGACAGGGTGATCCCGACCACATTCGCGCCGTAGTTCTTGGCGGCGCGGATCGAGAAGCTGCCCCAGCCGCAGCCGACGTCGAGCACCCGCTCGCCCGGCTGGATCGCGAGCTTCGTCGCGACCATGTCGAGCTTCGCTTCCTGCGCCTCCTCCAGCGTCTTCGCGTCGCTGCGGATGAAGTTCGCGCAGCTGTAGGTCATCGAATCGTCGAGGAAGAGCCCGAAGAACTCATTGGAGACGTCGTAGTGATGACGGACGGCGCGGGCGTCGCGCTCTTTGCTGTGGCGGCGGCCGCTCGGGGCGAGCTCGGCGGCGGGG
>JBOGYZ010000321.1:0-33035 GCA_050697015.1 Solirubrobacterales bacterium | reverse complement strand
GGCGCCGAAGGGGCGGGGACGGAGCGGATCGACGCCGCCCGCGCGGTGCTGCGCGAACGGATCGGCGAACTGTCGGGCGACGAAGCGGTGCGGATCGTCGGCGCCGGCGCGACCCCGACCGTCCTCTTCGAAGGCAAGGCCGCCGACGCGGGCCGCGCGCTCGGCGGGCTGGAAGCCGGCCCGGGCGCCGCCAACCTCACCGCGGCGCTGCGTCTCGCGGCGGGGCTGCGGGCCGGTTCGGGCGACCAGATCGCCCTCCTGCGGGCGCCCGAGGAAGCAGCGCCGGAAGTGCGCGGCGGCGGCTCCTCTTATGAAGACCTGGAAGTCGGCGAACCGGTCGAAGACACCTCGCTCTCCGGAGCAAGCGCCCACTGCGACCGCCTCGGCGAAGAAGAATGCGAAGTCTTCGTCCGCGTCGCCGGCACGCGCGGCGCCGAGCAGACGCTGCCGGTGCGGGTCGCGATCAGCGGCGAGCCGGTCCACACGGTCCCGGTCGAAGTCCCCTCGGGCGAAGGCGTGCCGCTCGTCTTCACCGCACCGCCCGGCGCGACGGTGCGGATGAGCCTGCCGCCCGGCGACGGCCTCGCCGCGAACGACTCCGCCTTCGTCTCGGTGCCCCGGCCCGGCGGTGAGAACATCACCCTGGTCGGCAATCGCACCCGCGCCCTGCCGCTGGCCCGCGCGCTCGCCTCGGTGCCCGACGTGAAGCTCCGCCTGCGCACCCCGCGGACCTACCAGGCGACCGATCCGGGAACGAGCGACCTGCTGGTGCTCGACGACTTCGTGCCGAAGGGCGGCCTGCCGAAGGCGCCCGCGGTCCTGCTCGTCAACCCACCGCGCTTCCCAGCCGGCAGGTACCTGGGGAAGATGCGCGACAGTCGCATGAGCGGCACCGAAGCGGCGAGCCCGCTGCTCGAAGGGGCCGACATCTCCTCGCTGACGATCGGCGCCGGCGCCGCCCGCCGGCTCGCCCTGCCGGCGACGATGACCGCCGCCGCGTGGAGCTCGGAAGGCCCGCTGATCGCCTCCGGCACCGACGGCGGCAGCCGGGTCGCGGTGATGGCCTTCGAGCCCTCCGAATCGAACCTGCCCCAGCTCGCCGCCTTCCCGGCCCTGATCGACAACATCGTCGCCTGGTCCCAGCGCCTGGCGCCGCAGTCGGCCGCGGCCGGGACGCCGTTTGCGCTGACCGAGCCCGCCGGCACGACCGCCGCGAGCCTCGAACCGGCGGCGGGTGGCGCGGCGCGGAAGCTGAAAGTGGCGGCGGGTGGCGAAGTCCCGGTCGCGATCGCGGCGCCTGGCAACTACGTGGTCGCCCTGAAAGGGCCGTGGGGGACGCGCATGCTGGCGCTCGCCGTCAACCCCGGCCCGGCCGCGGCTCCCGGCGCCCCGGTCGACCTCAGCGCCCCGGCACCCCCGGCCCACGCCGGCCACACCGACCTATGGCCCTGGCTGCTGGCGGCGGCCCTCCTCATCCTGATCCTCGAGGCGCTCTACGCCTGGTGGCGCGAACCGGAACGCGGTGCCCAGCAGTCCCGCCGACGGATCGCGGTCGGCCTGCAGGTCGCGTCGATCGTCTTCGTCGCCGTCGCCCTCTTCGACCCGACGGTCGGCTCGAAGCCGCCGCCGACCACGCTCGTGCTCGACCGCTCGCTCAGCATCGGCGCGGCCTCGGGCGAAGCGGAGGGCGAATGGCTCACCGCGAACCGCGGCTGCGGCGAGACCTGCCGCGTCGTCCAGTTCGGCGGCGGGGCCGAATTCACCGGCGAAGGCGCCGACCTCCTCCCGCAGGCGACGGGCGGTGGGGTCGAAAGCCGCGAAAGCAACCTGCAGGCGGCGATGGAACTGGCGCTTGCCCGCACCCCGCGCGGCGGCCACGTCGTCCTCCTGAGCGATGGCCGCCAGACGGTCGGCGAACCGACCGAACTCGCCGCGACGGCGCGCGAACGCGGCGTCACCGTCGACACCGTCCCCCTCACCGAGCAGCCTGCCGACGCCGCCGTCACCCGCCTGCAGGCGCCGGGCGCCCTGCACGCCGGCGACCCGCTCTCGCTCGAGGTGACGGTGCGGAGCACGGTCGAAGGCCCGGCCGTCCTCACGGTGCTGCGCAACGGAGTCACGGTCGGCCACCAGCGAGTGGCCCTCGGGCTCGGTGACAACCCCTACCTCTTCTCGGTCCGGGTGCCGCAGCTGCCCGGGTCATACGGCTACGAAGTCTCGGTCGCGAGCGAAGGCGACTCGCGCCCGCAGAACGACGCGCTGGGGACGACGGTGCGGGTGCAGGGGCCGCCGCGGGTCTTGGTCGTCGGCGCCGACGGCACGAGCGCCGCCGAACTCCTGGGCGCCGACGGCTTCGAGGTCACCCCGGTCGCGGCGGACGCGCTGCCGGCGAGCGCCGCCGGCTACAAGGGCTACGACGCGGTCGTCCTCGAAGACGTCTCCTCGGACGAACTCGGCAAACCGCGCGCCAAGGGGATCGACGCCGCGGTCCGCACCCAGGCCCTCGGCCTGCTGGCGTTCGGCGGCAGCCGCTCCTTTTCGCTCGGCAAGTACTACAAATCGCCGCTCCAGGACGCGCTGCCGGTCAAATCGCTGGTGCCCGGGAAACTGCAGCGGAAAAACGTCGCGGTCGAGCTCGTGCTGGATCGCTCGGGCAGCATGATCAACGAGGTCGGCGGGGTGCCGAAGATCGCGATGGCGCAGGCGGCGGCCCGCGGCGCCCTCGCCTTTCTGCTCAAACACCGCGACCAGATCGGCATCGTCGCCTTCGAAGTCAAACCGAGGACGGTCGTGCCGCTGACCCGCGTCGAACCCGGCAACGTCACGGGAATCGAAAAGAAGATCAACAACATCCCGGCCAACGGCGGCACGAACGTCTACAAAGGCCTCGCCGAGGGGGTCAAGGAAATCGAACGCTCGACGGCCAAAGAGCGCCACATCATCCTGCTCACCGACGGGATCAGCGAACCGGGAACCTACGCGCAGCTGTTGCCCGGGCTGAAAAAGGGGCACATCAGCGTCGCCACCGTGGCCCTCGGCGCCGAAGCCGACTTCAACCTGCTCAAACAGATCGCCGCGGACACCGGTGGCAACTACTACCGCACCGAAAACGCGCGGGACCTGCCGAAAATCTTCGACAAAGAGGCGCGCCTGAACACCCGCACGGTGCGGCTGCGGGGCGAAATCGGCGTCTCCGCCGGCGACCCCAGCCCGATCACCGGCAGCCTCGTCGGCGAACACCTGCCGCCGCTGGGCGGCAACGTGGTGACCGAACTGAAGCCGGGCGCCGAGGCGGCGCTGCTCGGCCAGGACAAAGACCACCCGCCCGACCCGGTGCTCGCCCAGTGGCAGTACGGCTCCGGCCGCGTCGTCGCCTGGACGCCGGGCCTGACCCCCGAATGGGCGGGTGAATGGCTGGAGCACGAACGCCTCTTCCAGGACGCGGGCCGCTGGGTCGAGCGCGGGGTCGCCCCGCCGCCGCTCACGCCGAGCCTCGTACCCGGGGACCAGCGCGAGCTCGAAGTCGCCCCGACCAACGAGAAGGGCCAGTCGATCGTGCTGGAATCGCTGGAAGGCACGCTGACCTCGCCCGCCGGCAAAACGCTTCCGCTGCGCTTCGAGGAGACGGCGCCGGGACACTGGACCGCACCCCTCCCGGCCCTGCCCGCGGGCGAGTACGAAGACGCGCTCGCCTCCGCGGGCGACGGGTCGCTGACCGGCATGTTGGCGGTTCCTTATCCGGCCGAGTTCCGCCTCGGGCGGATCGACACGACGCCGCTCGGGCCGCTCGCCTCGGCGTCCGGCGGGACCACTCTCAGCGCCACCGATCCGGGCGCGATCGAAGGCTCCTCGCACCGCATCTGGTGGCTCTTCGCGGTGGCCGCGTTGGTCTGCTTCCTGCTCGGCGCCGGCCTGCGCCTGCTCGCTCGCGGATGGGGCGGGGGGGACGACGAGCCGTCAAATCGCCAAGATTTGTCGGATCGTGACGCAGACCCCGCAGACCTCCAGCCCGATCCCGTCTGAGCAAAGCCCGCCGCGGACCGGCGCCGTCCTCGTCCTCGGCGAGGGAGGCGGCCTCGGCGCGGCGCTGCTGCGGCGCTTCGAGCAGAGCGGCTCGCCGGCCGCCTCGGGGCTCGACCAGACCGATGGCCAGGCGGCCGAGATGCTGCGCGAGGGCCAGTGGCGCGCCGTCGCCGTCGTCACCCGCGACGATGCCCATGCCCTGCGCCTCACCCTGTTGAGCGCCCACGTGCGGCCCGACCTGCCGCTCTGGGTGACGATGTTCGACCACACCGTCTCGCGAGAGCTCGAGCACGTCGCCCCCAAAGTCCACGTCCTCTCGCCTTCGGAGATCGTCGCCGGCGACCTCGCCGAGGGCTGCCTCGCCGAAGCGGGTGAGGAGATCCTCGGTCGCCACCGCCACGGCGTCCGCCTCGTCGACGACGCGCTGCGCCTCCTCGTCGCCTCGGCGAGCGGCCTCTTCGTCGCCCTGGTGATCGAGATGGTGATCACGATGATCGCCTTCCACCACGGCCTCATCGACGCCTTCTATTACTCCACCCGCTCGGTGGCGACCGTCGCCGGCCCCCCTGGGGCGGAGGAAGGAGCCGACTGGTTCAAGCTGGTCTCGGCCGCCAACATGGTGGCCGCTGTCGCCCTTGTCGCGATCTTCACCGCCGCTCTGGTCCGCCGTCTCAGCCGTCGCCGGCTCACCACCCTCTTCGGCCCGCGCGCCGCGCCCGCCCGCCACCACGTGGTGCTGGTCGGCTTCGGCCAGGTCGGCTTCCGCCTCGCCCAGGAGCTGAAGGAGCGCGGCGTCGCCGTGGTGGCGATCGAGCGTGACTTCGAAGCCCCCAGCATCCGTCTCGCCAAAGCCGCCGGGATCCCGGTCGCGGTCGGCCGCGGGGACGATCGCGAGGTCCTCCAGCGGGTCGGCATCCAGCGCTGCGGCGCCGTCGCGGCCGTCACCTCCGACGACCTCGTGAACGTCGCCGTCGGCCTCGCCGCCGAGGATCTCCGCCCCGACGTCCCGATCGTCTTGCGCCTCGGCGACGGCGAGGTCGCCTCGGAGACCGACTCCCTCCTTCACCTCGGCCGCATCTGCGATGCCCACAAACTCGCCGCCGAGACCCTCCAGCGGGCGATCGAAGCCGGCGCCTAGCGGGGAGCCTGGCGCCGGCGATCGGATCGGCTATTTGCCGCCGACGATGTCTTCGACCACGTAGGCGGAGACGTTTTCGATTTCTTCCTTGCTCAGGGAACCGCCGAACGGGGGCATCCCGCCGCCGCCGTCGGTCACCTGTTTTTCGGCGCCGGCCTGTTCTTTGGCCAGTGGCATCGTCCGGAGGTCAGGGCCGCCGTTGCCGCCGTGCCCGGTCGCGCCGTGGCAGACCGAGCAGTTTTCGGCGAACACTTCTTTGCCGGCTGCCGCGTCCGGACCGCCCGCGGCTTCACCTGCTTCGCCTTCGGCTTCTTCGGCTTCTTTGGGTTCGGCGGATTCGGCTGCTTCACCGCCTTCTTTTTCTTCGGCGGATTCCTCACCGGCGTGCTCGGTGCCTTTTTCTTCGGCTTCCAGGCCTTTGGGTTCTTCCACGGTCCCCTTCAGGGAGAAGACCCAGAAGTTTTCGCCATGGGCCGTGGCCGCGAGCGAGTTACCACCGGCGTAGATGGCGACTTTCTCCTCGCCTTCGTCTTCGAAGACGGCGACGGTCGCGTTCGCCCCGGCCCCGGTCTGCCAGTGCCAGAGTTCTTTGCCGGTTTCCTCGTCGTAGGCGACCAGGTTGCCGTCGTTCTTACCGACGAACACCAGGCCACCGGCGGTCGTCGCGGTACCGGAGTAGCACGATTCGCCTTTGAATTCGTTCTGCCAGGCGATTTCGCCGGTCGACATGTCGTAGGCCGTCACGTAGCCGGTCGTGTCGAAGCCGGAAGCCACGATCGTGTCCGAGCCGATGTACGTTTTACCTTCGACGAACTTTTCGGACTTCGGCGGGGTGACCAGCCCGAGCGCTCCCGACTGGGAGCAGACGAAGTACATGTTCTTTTCCGGGTCGTACGAGGACGGCTGCCAGTTGTCGCCACCGACCGCGGAGTTCGCGCCCAGGTTGATCACGTTCGGATCCGAGCTCTGCGGGGTGAAGACTTTCGACCCCACGATTTTCGGCGGATTCTTTTCCGAGGCGACGCCTTCTTCGGCGATTTTGACCGCTTCCGGGGTGGCTTCGATCGGGCTGAACGGTTTCATGGTCGGCTCGGGCTGAGTCGGCCAGGTCTTTTCCGACGGATCCTGCGGGACCTTGACCTCGGGGATCGGGTAGACCGGTTTGCAGGTTTCCTGATCCACGACGTAGGCCCAACCGGTCTTCTCCGGCTCGCCCACCGCTTCGACTTCCTTGCCGTTCATTTCGCCCGTCATCAGGACGGTCGGGCTCGGAGCGTCGAAGTCCCAGAGGTCGTGGTGGACCTCCTGGAAGTGGCACTTGTATTCGCCGGTTTCGGCGTCGAGGGCGACGATCGAAGCGGTGAAGAGGTTTTCGCCTTCGCGGTCACGGCCCGTCCATGGCGAGGCGTTCGAGGTCGAGAAGAACAGCATCCCGTTTGCCGGGTTGACGGTCGGCGTGTTCCAGATCGAGGCGCCGCCGTGTTTGTAGCTGCCGTTGTTCGGCCAGGTGTCGCCGCCCGTTTCGTTCGGGGCCGGGGTGGTCCAGAATTTCCAGGCCACCTTGCCGGTTTTGGCGTCGAGGGCGGTCAGGCGACCGCGGATCCCGTACTCGCCGCCGGATCCGCCGACGTAGACCTTGCCGTTGTAGTAGAGCGGGGCGCTGGTGATCGAGAAGCCCGAGCGGAATTTTTCGATGTTGGTCGACCATACGACCTTGCCGGTCGACTGATCGAGAGCGACCTGGTCGCCGTTCAGCTGCGAGACGAAGACCATCCCGTCGCCGATCGCGACACCGCGGTTGTCCCAGCCGCAACAGACGACTTCGCCGAGCGGATCGGGAGGCAGGTGCGGTTCATAGGTCCAGAGGCGGTGGCCGCTGTGGGCGTCGATGGCGAAGACGTCGTCGGCACCGTCGGGGATGTAGATCGTGCCTTCGTACTCGATGGGGGTGGCCTCGGCGGAGAACTTCGCGGCGGTGGCGTTCTGACCGATCTTGGTCATCCATTCGCCTTTGAGTTCTTTGACGTTTTCGGTGTTGATTTCGTCCAGCGTCGAGAAGCGGTCGTTGGTGGTGCCGCCGTTCGAGGTGATCCAGTTGTCACCGGGGTGTTCGAAGAGTTCTTCGCTGGTGAACTCAGGCGCCATCACGATGCCGCCTTTTTCGGTCGCTTCGCTCGATTCCGATTCCGCGGATTCGGTGCTTTCGCCCGCGGTCGAGCTCGTGGTGGTCGTGCCACCGCTGCCACCACATGCCGCGAGAACGACCGAGGCCGCCAATGCCGATAAGAGAGCCGCGAACCACATGCGGCGGCCCTCGCTACGCCTACCGAGACCTCTCAACATCAAACCCACCCTTTCCTGGCGGGCTGGAGGCGTCCGAGAACGGCCTTCGGCCCGCTCGCTACCATCTTCAGGAAGCGGGACGCTACCACATCGGACGCCCGTCCAATTACCGAAAACGAAGAGGCGGAGAAGCACCTCGGTGGCGGCGCAGATGGACCCCCCGCCGGCGCCGCATGGAGCCGCTCTCGAGCACCCGCGGGACGTACTTTTCGGGTGCCCGTCGGTGGCTCGTGGACGACCGCGCCGAGGACCCGCGCCGGCCTTCGAGCGCGCGGTGGAAGACGGCGATCGCGAGCCCCGCGACGGCCACGCCGATCGCCGCCACCAGCAGCGTCGGCACGCCCAGCAGCCCGATTGCGACCAGGGCGATCAAGAACGCCAGGACTACGGCGGTGTAAAGACGGTCTTCGGTGCGCGGACTGTCCATCTGCCTCTCCCGCGAAAAATACGCCTGACCGGTGGGGGGCGGGGGTACTTTCGCGGGCACTGCAACGAAACTGGCGCTCAGCGGGCGAAGCCGCTCAGCGGGCGAAGCGCTTGTACGACGACCAGGCCGGCTTCGGCACGAATCCCTTCTTGAAGAGGCCCGAGCCGTCGCAGAAGTTGCAGCTCCCCGGCTCGTCGGTGAAGGAGAACCAGTAGATGCGCTTGATGTGCCAAGGCGCCGCTTTCGCGGTCAGCAGCTTCAAGGCCCCGGTCAGTTCGCGGGCCTGTCCCTGGACCCCCTTCTCGAATTGGTTGTGGCCGTTTGCCGCGCTGGGCTTGCCACTGCTCCAGCCGAGCTCGGTCAGCCACAGCGCCCGCCCCGGGTCCCGGGACTTCTTCAGCGCCGCGCGCACTTCTTCGATTTCGCCGGTCAGCCGGCCGTAGAACTTGGAGTAGGGATGGAGGGCGATGGCGACGAACTTGCCGCGCACGCCGGGCGTCGTCCGGTACATCCGTTCGAGGAAGTCGGCGGCGAAGTAGGCGCGCTTGATCCTGCCCGGGGCCTGCTTCACGTTGCCGCCCTTGGGCTGCAGGAAGAGGCCGCCGAGGACCATCTGGGCGCCGGAGTCGGCGCTGCGCAGGTCGCGGAACGATTCGACCACGAGCTTGCCGTACTGGGCCGGGTTCGGCCGCGCGGCGAAGAACTTGTAGTTCTCCTCGTTCCAGATCTGCCAGATGCGGATCGGCTTCGCGGGCAGCAACGGGTTCTCGGTCCAGAAGCTGCCGCCGGGGCCGTAGCGGAAGACGGCCAGGCGCAGGAGTTCACGCCACGCGGAGCGCTGCGCCGCGGTCAGCACCGGCAGGCTGACCGGCGCCCGGGCGCCGCCCACGCCTTCGTAGGCGATCGCCCAGCTCGGCGGCCCGATGAAGAAGGGCAGGATCGAGATCCCGGCTTCTGACGCGCTGCGCACGAACGGGTCGACCGAGCTCCAATCGGGTTCGGCGCCGGGCGAGGACTGGATCGCCGACCAGTTGATCGGCACCCGCAGGCTTTCGACGCCGCCCTGTTCGAGGGTCTGGGCCTGGGCGGGTTCGGGAGCTTCGTTGGCGACGACCCCCCAGAAGCCGACGGGCAGTGCCGCGCCCGCGGCACTCGGCGCCAGCAGTGCGACGATCGTCAGCAGGACGGCCGACGGCGCGAGCCGCCGCAGACAGCGAAGGTTGGGTCGACTTTTCATGCTCCGGTAAACCCCCGTCCCGCGGATAGGATCGGCACATGGTCCTTCCGGGGGGTGAGATGCCTTTCATCGGCGACGGTGGCCTGGAGACGACGATGATCTTCGAGCGCGGTATCGAGCTGCCGGAATTCGCCTCCTTCCTGCTGCTCGACGACGAACGCGGCCGCGCTGCCCTGCGCTCCTATTACGAGGAGTACATCGAGCTCGCCGCAGCGCACGGCGTCGGCTTCACGCTCGACACTCCGACCTGGCGCGCCAGCCGCAACTGGGGTGAGCGGCTCGGCCGCTCGGCGACGGCCATCGCCGAGGCGAACCGGGCGGCGGTCGACCTCGCCCTGGCCTTGCGCGAGGAGCACACCGGCGAGGCACCGATCGCCGTCTGTGGCGCGATCGGCGCCGAAGGCGACGCATATCGCCCGCCCCGCTTCCTCACCCCGGAGGAAGCCGCCGCCTACCACGCGCCCCAGATCGACACCCTTCGCGCCGCCGGTGTCGACATGGTCTCCGCCTACACCCTCTCTTATGTAGACGAGGCGATCGGCATCGCCCGTGCCGCCGCGGCGGCCGGGGTGCCGGCTTCGATCTCCTTCACGGTCGGGACCGACGGTCGGCTGCCCGACGGCGGGGCGCTCGCCGAAGCCGTCGAGCGCCTCGACGCCGAGACCGATGGCTCGGCCGCATACCTGATGGTCAACTGCGCTCACCCGAGCCACTTCGCCGGAGAGCTGGAGGGAGGCGGTGCCTGGCGCGAGCGCATCGCCGGTATCCGCGCCAACGCCTCACGGCGCAGTCACGCGGAGCTTGACTCTTCGCCTGACCTCGACGACGGCGATCCCGACGAGCTGGCCCGCGAATACCGAGCCTTGGTCGTGGCGCTGCCCTCGGTCTCCGTGCTCGGCGGGTGCTGTGGGACCGACGCCCGCCACATCGCCGCGATCTGCGCGGCTTGCCTCAGTTCGCGCTGACGGTCCCCTGCATGGAGGCGACGGAGAGAGTCTTGGTCGCCACGCGGACGCAGGTTTCGAAGGCGAGCGGGACGATCTTGTTACGGGCAGGCCTCGGTCGCGGCCGCCGCCGGGGCGGCTGAGGAGGTGGTCGTCACGGCCGCCAGGAGGAGCGCGGCGGCCAGGCAGGGAGAGCGAGGAGGAAGCGGGCTTTCATGCCCTCAACCGTAGCCCGTCGAGGGCGATCTCAAACGCTCGCGCCGAAGCCCGCTCCCGTTCGGAGAAGTCCCGCAGCGGGGCCATCGCGCCGTCGATCATCGAGAGCACCACGATCATGTCGTCGGGCCTCAGGTCGGGGCGCACGATGCCCGCCGCGCGGGCCAGCTCGAGGCGCGGCGCGAAGAGGTCACGGACGCGCTCGGTGAGTCCCTGCACCTGGCTCTCCTCCACCTCGCCCGCCCGGATCGCGCCGATCAGGCCCTGCGAGCGGAGCTGGGCTGCGACCACCTCGCGCAACAGCTCCTCCAGCGAGTTCGGCCCGATCTCTTCGTCGGCCGCGATCCGCTCCTCCAGCGCTCCCATGTCCTCGCCGGCGAGCGCGGCGAGGAGCGCCCGGCGGTCGGTGAAGTGGCGGTAGACGGTCGCCTGGCCGACCCCCGCCGCATGGGCGATCTCGGCGAAGGACGCCTCGACGTCGTCGCGGTAGAGCTCGCGCGCCGCGTCGAGGATCGCCCGCCGGCTGCGGACCGCGTCTTTGCGCAGGTTGGTCGTCACCGTCCCAACCTAAGGCGAGAACGGCCGCGATGCAAGAAGTGAGAATACATTCTTAGTTCAACCAAGCGCCGAGAGAGTTTCGCCGTCGGGGCGTAACTGGATCGACACAACCTCCCAAAGACGACGCTGGAAGCCGACGGCATCAAGCCGGTCAGCTCGACGCTCTACCTCGACGTCGACAAGCTGCTGACCGAACTGAACCCGACCAACGCGTTCCTCGACCACGACAAGGTCGAGGGAGTCTCGATCCTGGAAGGCGGCGATCGGGTCGTCCTCTCCAACGACAACGACTTCGGCATCTCCGCAGTCAAGGGGACGACGAAAACGCGGCGGGCGAAGAAGTGCTGCCGCCTTGGCAGCTGGTCCCGAAGATCCTGCCCGCCACCGGCAAGCAGGACGACGGCGAGTACCTCGAAATCGACATGTCCTCGCTGCCCGCGGAGACGAGCTCGACGACGTCACGCTGAACGTGACCGAAGGGCACTAGGAGGGAGTCGACTCAGCCCGACTCAGGACCGCGCGGCGATGGCGCCTCGGGCGGCGAACCGGGAAGCACGTCCGGGGCGCTCGTCCGCGCCACGTCCGCCGCGTGGTCGTCGGGCATCTCCTGCGATTCGCGCTCGGCGGCGACGCGGCGGCGGTAGATGTCGACCTCCCGCGCGACCGTGTCGTCGTCCCAGCCGAGGGCGTCCGCCATCAGTCGCGCCGCCGGCTCGGCGGCCGCCAGGCCGCGGTCCCAGGCCTCGATCGAGATCCGGGTGCGTCGGGTGAGCACGTCCTCGAGGTGCTGGGCGCCCTCGTGGGTCACCGCGTGGAGGACCTCGGCGGCGAGGTAGTCGTCGGCGCCCGGCAGGGGCTTTGCCAGCGCGGGATCGCGGCCGATCTCCGCGGTCAGCTCGAAGATGCGCGAGCCGAAGCGGCCGAGCAGGTGCTGGATGCGGGCGGGGTGGAGGCCGGTCTCGGCGGCGAGGCTCTCGGTCCTGTTGCGCAGCGCCTGGAAGCCCTCGGCGCCGACCAGCGGCGTCTGGTGGGTGACCGACGGCGCCACCCGCTTTTCCATCGAGCGCGCGGCGGCGTCGACGGCGTCCTTCGCCATCACCCGGTAGGTCGTGTACTTGCCGCCGGCGACCGCGACCAGCCCGGGGACCGGGACGGCGACGGTGTGCTCGCGGCTGAGCTTCGAGGTGCTCTCCGACTCGTGCGAGAGCAGCGGGCGCAGCCCCGCGTAGACGCCCTCGACGTCGGCGTGGGTGAGCGGCTCGCGCAGCACCTTGTTCACCCGCTCGAAGATGTACTCGATGTCGGAGCGGCTCGCGGCGGGGTGGGCGCGGTCGAGCTTCCAATCGGTGTCGGTGGTCCCGACGATCCAGTGGCGCCCCCAGGGGATGACGAAGAGGACGCTCTTCTCGGTGCGCAGGATCAGCCCGGTGTCGAGCTGCAGGCGGTCGCGCGGGATCAGCAGGTGGATGCCCTTCGACGCGCGGACGTGGAACTTGCCGCGCTCGCCGACCATGTTCTGGATGTCGTCGGTCCACACCCCGGTGCAGTTGATGACCTGGCGGGCGCGGACCTTGATCTCCTCGCCGGTGTGCGCGTCGCGGGCGACCACGCCCGTCACCCTCTCGCCCTCGCGGAGGAAGCCGACGACCGCGATGTTGTTGGCGATCGCGGCGCCGTAGTGGGCGGCGGTGCGGGCCACGGTCATCGTGTGGCGGGCGTCGTCGACCTGCGCGTCGTAGTACTGGAAGCCACCGATCATCGCGTCGTCGCGCAGCGCCGGAGCGATCCGCATCGCCTTGCGCTTGGAGAGGCGACGGTGCCCGGGGACCCCTTGATGGCCGCCGCCGAGCGAGTCGTAGAGAATCATCCCGGCGCCGATGTAGGGCCATTCCCACTGCTTCTCCAGCGGGAAGAGGAAGGGGACGGGACGGACCAGGTGCGGGGCGAGGGTGTTGAGCAGGAGGCCGCGCTCGCGCAGCGCCTCACGGACGAGGCTGAAGTTCTGCTGCTCCAGGTAACGGAGGCCGCCGTGGATCAACTTGCTCGAACGCGACGAGGTCCCCGCCGCGTAGTCGCGCGCCTCCAGCAGCGCCACCGAGAGGCCGCGGGTGGCGGCGTCGAGCGCCGAGCCGGTGCCGGTCGCGCCGCCGCCGATCACGACGACGTCGAACTCCTCGGAGGCGAAGCGCTCGATCGCGGCGCTCCGCGACGCCGGGCTGAGGCGGTCGTCGGGACCCAAGCGGGGGGTGGCTGATTCGGTTTGGCTTGCGGTGGGCATTAGTCGGATCAGGCATACCCGGGAAGGGCCGGGAACCAACGTAACAAGGAGCGAGCATGGCCCAGGATGCGTCGGTGGAGCGCTCGAGCGCATACCGCGGTGGCGAGGGAACGCGGCGGTGGCGTTGGCAGCAGTCGACCTGGGGCGAGGCGGGCGCGGAGTTCCTCGGCACCTTCGTCCTGATCATGTTCGGCGACGCGGTCGTCGCGACGTGCGTGGCCGGCCTCAGCCAGTCGGGCCGCGCCGGGCTCGCCTTCGGCACCTCCGACTGGATCCTGATCAGCTTCGGCTGGGGGCTCGCCGTCACCTTCGGCGTCTATGTCGCGGGCGGCGTGTCGGGGGCGCACCTGAATCCGGCGGTCACCCTCGCGCAGGCGCTGCGGCGCGGCTTCCCCTGGCGGAAAGTCCCCACTTATGTAGTGGCGCAGGTGTTCGGCGCCTTCGTCGCCGCGGCGGTCGTCTACTTCAACTACCGCTTCGCGATCGGCAGCTTCGAACACGTCGAACACATCAATCGCGGGACTTCGGATTCGATCGGCACGTATTCGATCTTCGCCACCTTCCCGGCCGAATACTTCACCTCGTGGTTCGGCCCGTTCATGGACCAGGTGATCGGCACGGCCTTGCTCGTCGCCTGCATCTTCGCCGTGATCGACGAGTACAACGCGCCGACCAAGGCGAACATGGCGCCTTTCATCATCGGCCTGATCGTGGTCGCGATCGGCATCTCCTTCGGCGTCAACGCGGGGTACGCGATCAACCCTGCACGCGATCTCGGCCCCCGCCTCTTTGCCTGGGCGCAAGGGTGGGGGAAGATCGCGATGCCGGGTGACTACGGGAACGTCAACACCTACTTCTGGATCCCGATCGTCGGGCCGCTTGTGGGCGGCGCGATCGGGGCCTACGTCTACGACCTCTTGATCCGTGGTGTGCTGATCGCGCGCGGGGCGAAACCCGATCCGGAGATGGTCGAAGAGGCGCAAACCACGATCGAGGAGGACTGACACAAATGGGGGAGGAGATCTAATGCCTGAGTACGTCGCGGCGATCGACCAGGGGACCACGTCTAGCCGCCTGATCCTGTTCGACAAGGACGGCCGCATCGAGTGCGTCGACCAGCGCGAGCACGAGCAGATCACGCCGAAAGCGGGCTGGGTCGAGCACGACGCGACCGAAATCTGGCGGCGCACGCGCGAGGTCATAGGCGGGGCGATGGCGAAGTCCGACGCCGAGGCCGGGGACGTCTCCGCGATCGGCATCACCAACCAGCGCGAGACGACCGTGGTCTGGGATCGCGAGACCGGCGAGCCGGTCTACAACGCGATCGTCTGGCAGGACACGCGGACCGAAGACATCGTCCAGGAGCTGGCCGGCGACCAGGGGCCGGACAGACTGCGCAAGGACGTCGGCCTGCCGCTCTCCACTTACTTCTCCGGTCCCAAGATCAAGTGGATCCTCGACAACGTGGACGGGGCGCGCAAGCGGGCCGAGGCCGGCGAACTGGCCTTCGGCAACATGGACACCTGGGTGCTCTGGAACCTCACCGGCGGGGCGAAAGGGGGCGTCCACGCGACCGACGTCACCAACGCCAGCCGCACCATGCTGATGAGCCTGGAGACGCTCGACTGGCACGAGCCGAGCCTCGACCTGATGGGCATCCCGAAGTCGATGCTGCCGGAGATCAAGTCGTCGAGTGAGACCTACGGCGAGGCGGAGGGCACGGCGCTCGGCGGTCGCCCGGTTGCGGGCATCCTCGGCGACCAGCAGGCGGCGATGTTCGGCCAGACCTGCTTTGACCCCGGCGACGCGAAGAACACCTACGGCACCGGCTCGTTCCTGCTCGTCAACACCGGCGAGGAGATCGTCCACACCGACAAATTGCTGACCACGGTGGGGGCGAAGCTCGGGCCCGATGGGCCGCCGACCTACATGCTCGAGGGGTCGATCGCGGTGACCGGCGCCGCGGTCCAGTGGCTGCGCGACCGGCTCGGGATCATCAAGGACGCGCCCGAAGTCGAAGAGCTGGCGCGTTCCGTCGACGACAACGGCGGCGTCTACTTCGTCCCCGCCTTCTCCGGCCTCTTCGCCCCGTACTGGCGCGAAAACGCGCGCGGGATCATCGTCGGCCTCACCGCCTACGCCAACAAAGGCCACATCGCGCGGGCGACCCTCGAGGCGACCGCATGGCAGAGCCGCGAGGTGGTCGACGCGGCCAACGACGTCGCCGACGTGCCGTTCTCGGAGCTGAAAGTCGACGGCGGCATGACTGCCGACGAGCTCCTCATGCAGTTCCAGGCCGACGTCCTTGGCGTGCCGGTGATCCGCCCCGCGGTGACCGAGACGACCGCCCTCGGCGCCGCCTTCGCCGCCGGCCTCGCGACCGGGTTCTGGTCGGGCACCGACGAGCTGCGCGAGCGCTGGGCCGAGGACAAGCGCTGGGAGCCCTCGATGGACGAGGGCGAGCGCGAGCGCCAGTACGGCCAGTGGAAGAAGGCCGTCGAACGGACCTTCGACTGGGTCGAGTGACCCGCGCACAGGTAGCTTGAGGCCATGGCGATCGAGTCATGGCTGATGGATATGGACGGGGTGCTGGTCCACGAGGCCGAAGCGCTCCCGGGCGCCGACCGCTTCCTGGCCCGGCTGAAGGAGCTCGACCTCCCCTTCCTGCTGCTCACCAACAACTCGATCTTCACCCGCCGTGACCTGGCGGCACGGCTGCGGGCGAGCGGCCTCGAGGTGCCGGAGGAGTCGATCTGGACCTCGGCATCGGCGACCGCCCGCTTCCTCGAAACGCAGCGGCCGAACGGCACCGCCTTCGTCGTCGGCGAGTCGGGGATCTCGACCCAGCTCTACCAGGCCGGCTACACGCTCACCGACAGCGAACCGGACTACGTCGTCCTGGGCGAGACCCGCACCTACTCCTTCGAGCGCATCACCCAGGCGATCCGCCTGATCTCGGGCGGCGCCCGCTTCATCGCCACCAACCCCGACCCGACCGGCCCCTCCCCGAGCGGCCCCCTCCCCGCGACCGGCTCGGTCGCCGCCCTCATCACCCGCGCCACCGGCACCGAGCCCTACTTTGTCGGCAAGCCGAATCCGCTGATGATGCGCAGTGCCCTCAACGCCCTCGAGGCCCACTCGGAGACGACCGCGATGATCGGCGACCGCATGGACACCGACATCGTCGCCGGCCTCGAGGCCGGCATGGAAACGATCCTCGTCCTCTCCGGCGTCACCGCCACCCGCGAGGAGGCCGAACGCTTCCCCTACCGCCCGAGCCGCATCGTCGATTCGGTCGCCGATTTGGTGGACGAGCTTTAAGGCCATATGCGCGGCGTGCCCCGCCGCCTCGCCGTGCCGACCAGTCGGTCCCCACTCGGGCGTTTAGTCTGTCGGCATGAACGACGACTGGCGCTTGCAGATCGACCTCGACGATGCCGGGGTCTCCGGCCAGATCAATGACCACCTGCGTGCGGCCGAGCTCGAGCACGATCTCGAGACGGCTTTCGACCAGCGGGTGATCGTCAGCCACGAAGGGGAGCGGATCTTCCTCTACGCCGGTGACCGGGATCAGCTCGACCGAGCTCAGCGCGTGGTCCAAGGGCAGCTCGACCAGAAGGGGTGGGACGCGAAGTTCGAGCTCCGTCACTGGCACGAGGTCGCCGAGGACTGGGAGGAGCCGGACGCCTCGGAGCCGACGACCGCGGCCGAGAAAGAGGCCGAGCACGAGCGCCTTATGAAGACCGAGGACGAAGAGACCGCCGAACGCGGCGGTCTCGCCGAGTTCGAGGTGCGGGTCGAGTTCCCGTCCCACCGCGAGGCGCGGGACTTCGCCAAGAAGCTGGAGGACGAGGGCCTCAAGCCGGTGCGCCGCTGGCGCTACATGGTCGTCGGCGCGGCTGACGAGGACGCCGCCAACGAGCTCGCCGATCGCATCCGCGCCGAGGCACCCGCCGACAGCAAGGTCACCGCCGAGGGGTCGCTGGCCGTCGCCTGGCGCGAGCGCCCACCGAGCCCGTTCTTCTGGCTCGGCGGCCTCGGCGACGGCTGAGCTAGGCGGCGCTCCTCCGCGCGAGGTGCCGCCGGACGGAGTCGACCACCGCCCCCGGTTCCCGATCGAGCCGCGGGCCAGTTACCCGCGTGGTCTCGATTCCCGCGAGCAGCAGCTGGTCGTCCCGTTCCCGGTCCTCCTCGAAGGAGAGTCGGGACCCGTGCGTCTCGTAGACGTCGAGTTCCACCCCGAAGCGATGGTCGGCCCAATAGGCGTCGATCTCATGGCCCTCGACGAAGAGGTTCATGGCGGGCTCGGGAAGCCCGGCCTCCCGCACAACCTCGAGGAACCGCCGCTCGAGCCCTGAGCGGGTGAACGCCGGCCGCTCGTCGTGGAGCTCCAGCGCGGCGCGGACCTTTGCCTGACCTCGATGCCCCTTGGTGCGCTCCAGCAGGTGGTCCATCTCGCGCAGGTCGAAGAGCTGGAGGTCCTCGGCGATCTGGATGTGACGCCGCACGGTCCGCGCCCGGCTCGTGACCGCCACGTCGAGGATCGTCCGCGAGAGCGAGGTGACCGGGATCTCGTCCCGCCTCGCCAGGTCGACCCGCGTCAGGTCCGCCCGGTGCACGACGAAGGAGCGCTCCGCACGACGTCCCACACGGCAGGTGATGTGGACGGTTTCCGGCCGCGAGCGCATCAGCCCCCACAGCCAGGCCGCCGACAGGTGGCTGGCGACAGAGGGGTTCGAGGCGAGCACCGCGGCCATACATCGGCCGTGCCAGGTCAGGCTGCGTTGGCCGACGACGTATACGCCGCGGTGCACGCGATGGAGCCTTCCCACTCTCGCGGCCTTCGCGACCGAGCTCTTCGAGTAACCCAGCGCATCGAGCTGCCTCGTGGCGACCACTCCATGCTGCTCGGTGGCCAGCTCAGCCAGTGCTCCGTGCCGAACCTGTTGTCCTTGGTCGCCCACAGGGCTACTAAGGACGCGGGGTTGGGATTCCCTCCCCCCTCGGACCGATGGAAAGTCGTTAACAGCGGGTTACCCAGGACTCAAGTCCTCGCTTTCACCTGCCGAAAAGCGGGGGGACATGGTCATCGTCGAAGAAAAAGCCAAAGCTCCGCTCGAGCCGCCGCCGCGGGAACTGTCGGCGACCCGGGTCGTGGTGCTGCTGGTCGTGCTCTGCGGGATCGGCTTCGGGGTGTGGCAGCTGGCGAGCAAGGAAACCCCGGCCGCCAGCGCCAAATCGGACGCGGTGCCGGTCTACTCCCCTTATGTAGACGTCACCAACACGCCTACTTATCCGTTCCAGCTGCCGTCGTCGAACCCGGTGTCGAGCGTCTACCTGTCCTTCATCGTCAGCGACACCGAAGAACCGTGCACGCCTTCTTGGGGGACCTTCTACACGCTGAATGATGCCGAGCAGGGGCTCGACCTCGACGCGCGCACCGCCCAACTTCGCAGCCAGGGCGGCAGCGTGATGATCTCCTACGGCGGCCAGGCCAACACCGAGCTCGCGGTCGACTGCACCGATCCGCAGCAACTCGAGCAGGCCTATCTCGAACCGGTCCAGCGCTACCACGCGAAGGCGATCGATCTCGACATCGAGGGCGCGAACCTCGCAGACACCGCCGCCAACGCGCGCCGCGCCACCGCGATCGCCGCGGTGCAGAAGCAGCGCGCCGCCGAAAAGAAGCCGCTGAAGGTGTGGATGACTTTGCCGGTCGCGTCGAGCGGCCTGACCGCCGAAGGGATCGCCGCCGTGCAGGCGATGTTGAAGGCGGGCGTGAAGCTGGAAGGCGTCAACGCGATGACGATGGACTTCGGCCCCGGCGAAGGGGCCGCGCAGGACATGATCGGGACGATCGAGCGCTCGCTCGTCGCCACCCAGGCGCAGGTGCAGACCCTCTGGCGCGGCGCCGGCCTGCCGAGCAGCGCGGCCGCCGCCTGGGGCCACGTCGGCGTCACCCCGATGATCGGCGTGAACGACGTCACCTCGGAGCGCTTCACCACCAAGGACGCCAAGGAACTGTCGACGTTCGTGAAGCAGCGCGGCATCCCGCGCGTCTCGATCTGGTCGCTGAACCGCGACGCGCAGTGCGGCGGCGCCTTCGCCAAGGTCGGCGAACTCTCCAACACCTGCAGCGGCGTCGAGCAAAAGCCGCTCGAATTCACCAAGATCTTCGCCGAACTCAAGGGCACCAAGACCGCCCGGCGCGTGTCGGCCGAAGCCGCCGTCGCGCCGCAGACCCACGCGTCCCCGAAGGCCGATGACCCGGCGACCAGCCCCTACCCGATCTGGCGACCGGCCGCCGCCTACGCCAGCGGCTACAAGGTCGTCTGGCAGGGCCAGATTTACCAGGCCGGCTGGTGGAACCAGGGCACCCCGCCCGGGACCGCCGCCGCCGACTCGCCCAGCGGGCCTTGGCAGCCGATCGGCCCGGTGCCGGATGGCAGCCACGCGCCGCAGCTGGTGAAGCTGGACACGGGCGACCACGCAAAGTGGTCCCCGACCGCCGTCTACCACGAAGGCGACCGGGTCACCTTCGAAAAGCTGCCCTACGAAGCCCGCTGGTACACGCAGGGCGAACAGCCGCTGGACGACCTGCCCTCCGATCCGAGCGCCCCGTGGGAGCCGCTGTTCAAGTACCCGGGCGAGCCTGACGTCGAAGGAGTCGAAAGCGAATGAGCATCTTCCGCCGCAAGCACGACGACGGCCCGCGCCGCCAGTGGGGCGCCGACACCCATAAGGACCCGATGCCGCAGGTGCCGCGCATCGCCGGGGACTGGACCATGACCATGGGCCGCGCAGCGGTCGTCCTCACCGTCGCGGCCTGGGTGGCGCTCGTCGTCAGCGTCGTCAACGGGCAGGTGATCGAAGGGGTCGTCGGCCACGCGAGCCTGGTCGAGACGGTCGGCTTCCTCACCGCCGTCACCCTGCTCGCCGCCTCGGCGACCGCCTACCTCTTCGGCCGGCTCGGCTTCTACTACCGGACCAAAACCGGGCGACGCACGCCGCGCGCGATGCTCGACGAGTTCTACGCCGAGCGCCGCCCGTCGGTCACCGCGCTGATCCCCTCCTACCAGGAGGAGCCCGGCGTGATCCTGATGACGCTGCTCTCGACCGCGCTGCAGGAGTACCCCGACCTGCGCGTCGTCCTCCTCGTCGACGACCCGCCGAACCCGCGTTACGCCGGCCCGCGCAAGCTGCTCGACAGCGCCGTCGCGCTGCCCGCGGAGGTCGAGCGCCTGCTGTCGGAGCCGCGTCGCCGCTTCGACCGCGCGCTCGAGGCATACGAGCGCTCCGCTGATCCGACCCTGCCGACCACCGCCGGCGAAGTCCACGCCGTCGCTGCCGAGTACGAGTTCGCGGGCGCCTGGATCCGCTCGCTCTCGGACCGCTACCACGTGTCCGACCACAACGAGGCCTTCTTCGCCAACCACGTGCTCGGCAAACTCTCCGCCGACCTGGCGGTGATCGGCGGCGCCCTGCGCAACGCCGCCGACGACGAGCCGGACAAGATCGGCGCCGCCCGCATGGCGCAGCTCTACCGCCGCCTCGCCTGGACCTTCACCTGTGAGGTCTCGAGCTTCCAGCGCAAGCAGTTCGCCTCGCTCTCGGCCGAGCCGAACAAGGCGATGAACCTGAACAGCTACATCGGCCTGATGGGCGGCGCCTACCGCGAAGAACCGACCCCCGCCGGGCTCTTCCTCACGTCGTGCGAGGAGCCCGAAGCCGACCTCGTCGTGCCGGAATCCGACTACGTGCTGACGATCGACGCCGACAGCGTGATCATGCCCGAGTACTGCCTGCGCCTGGTCCACCTGATGGAGGGCGAGGAGCACCAGAAAGTCGCCGTCGCCCAGTCCCCGTACAGCGCCTTCCCCGGAGCGGCGACGCGGCTCGAGCGGATCGCCGGCGCCACCACCGACCTCCAGCACATCATCCACCAGGGGATGACCTACAACAACGCGACCTTCTGGGTCGGCGCCAACGCGATCCTCCGCAAACGCGCCCTCGCCGACATCGAGGAGGTCGAGTACAAGGGTCCGTTCAAGATCTACCGCTACATCTCCGACCGCACGGTGATCGAGGACACCGAGTCGACGATCGACCTCGCCGCCGGCGGCTGGACGCTCTACAACTACAACGAGCGGCTCGCCTTCAGCGCGACGCCGCCGGACTTCGGCTCGCTCGCGATCCAGCGCAACCGCTGGGCCAACGGCGGCCTGCTGATCCTGCCGAAGATGTGGCGGGCGGTGCGCGAGCGCCGCAAGCGCGGGGAACGGACGTCGATCGGCGAGCTGCTGCTGCGGCTCAACTACATGGCCTCGACCTTCTGGGCCTCGCTCTTCGTCCTCTGCCTGATGATCATCCCCTTCAACGGCCACCTGGTCTCGCCGCTCACCTACGCGGTCGCGGTCCCCTACTTCGTGGTGATGGCGGTCGACCTCAAGTACTGCGGCTACAAATACTCCGACGCGCTGCGCATCTACGGCTTCAACCTGCTGCTCCTGCCGGTGAACCTGGCGGGGAGCATCAGCTCGATCGTCCAGGCGCTGACCGGCGCCAAGGGCAAATTCATGCGCACGCCGAAGGTCCGCAACCGCACCGTGCCGGCCTTCCTCTACGTCACCCTGCCCTACCTGCTGGTCGGCTGGTCGGTCTACACCTTCAAGGTCGCCTACGAACACGACCTCTGGTCGAACGCGGTCTTCGCGGCGATCAACGGGGTGCTCGGCACCTACGCGATCGTCGCCTTCATCGGCGTCCGCAACTCCCTCGTCGACATCTGGGTCAACGTCACCTCCTGGCTCTACAAGCCGCAGGGACCGAAGAAGATGGCCGCCCGCGCGCCGTCCGCGCTCCTGCCGACGCCGGAGGGCACCGCCAACTGGGAGCTGGTCCTCTACCTCGGCCACGCCGACCGTCGACGCCGCCCACGCGAGACTCCGGAAGCGCCGAGCGACCTCGACCGCGCCCCGCTCACCCTCCCCGTCTCGGCCCCCGAGGTCGACCCGGCGCTGCTCGGCATCGACCTGGCGCGCGAGATTCCGTAGCCAGATTCCTAGGACATATGACTTGCGGACGGTCGCCGCGGGGGGATGGGCGACCTTCGGCACCTGCGCGGGTGGGCTCGCCGACGTCGCATTCTTCGCCGAAACGTCGCACTAGCTCGCGATCGCGGTCGTCATCGGGATCACGATGCTGCTCGGCGCGGCGGGCCTCTGGCTGATCCCCTGGGAGCACTTCATCCGCTCCCGCCACCCCCCCGGACCATCGCCCCTTCGCTACGCCCGCCCCTCGGAGATCGAGCCGACGACCACGCGGTCGCGCCCCTGGCCCTTGGCCCGGTACATCGCTCGGTCTACGGTGCGGAAGCAGGTCTCGGCGTCGGGCACGTCGCCGTGCAGCCGGCAGAGGCCGAGGCTGGCGGTGCAGGCGCGCTCGGTCTCGCTGCCGGCGATCGCCATCCGCAGCTCTTCGGCGACCGCGCGCGCCTGGGCGAGGTCGATGTTGCGGAGGAT
The DNA here is from genome assembly GCA_050697015.1 of Solirubrobacterales bacterium. Taxonomy (GTDB): domain Bacteria; phylum Actinomycetota; class Thermoleophilia; order Solirubrobacterales; family 70-9; genus VAYN01. Next base: position 10,350 of record JBOGYZ010000321.1, on the reverse strand, counting down.
CACGGCGAACTCGTCACCGCCGATCCTTGCCGCGATGTCGGGCGCGGAGATGCGCTCGTCGAGCGTCTGCCCGACCATCCGGAGCAGCCGGTCGCCGGCGACGTGTCCGTCGGAGTCGTTGACGTTCTTGAAGCGATCGAGGTCGAGCAGCAGCAGCGCCGCGCTCTCGCCCTCCTCGCGGCAACGGGCGATCGCCCGCCGCAGCTCCTCCTCGAAGCGACGCCGGTTGTAGAGCGAGGTGATCGGGTCGCGGTTGGCGAGTTCGTAGGTGTGCGTCTCGAGGCGCTTGCGCTCGGAGATGTCCTGCACCTGGGAGATGAAGTGGCGCGGCGAGCCGTCCTCGTCGCGGACGATCGCGACGGCGAGCAGCACCCAGATCAGCTGGCCGGCCTTGGTGAAGTAGCGCTTCTCCATCTCGTAGGTGTCGAGCTCCCCGGCGAGCAGCGCGCGGACCTGGGCGAGGTCGGCGTCGAGGTCGTCGGGGTGGGTGATCTCCTGGAAGGTGATGTCGACGAGCTCCGCGGCCGAGTAGCCGAGGATCGAGGCGATCTTCTGGTTGACGTGGAGGAAGGCGCCGTCGAGGCCGACGATCGCGACCCCGTGCGGGGCGGCGTTGAAGGCGGCCTCGAAGTCGCGCTGAACGAGCCCGGCGCGACGCTCGGCGGCCTGGCGCTCGGTGAGGTCGTCGTACCAGGCGATCCGGTAGTGGACGGCGCCGTCCCCGTCGCGGGCGCCCATCACCTCGGTGCGGACCGGGAAGACGCTGCCGTCCAGGCGCACGTGCTCGGATTCGTAGGAGACGAAGGTGTTCCGGTCGACCGTCCCGGAGACGTCGGGGATCAGGGTCGCCGACTCCGCGGTGAAGAGCGAGCGCAGCGGTTTGCCGACGAAGTCGCCGACCGTGCCGCCGTGCATCTCGGCCAACGCCGGGTTCAGCGAGACGATCGCGCTCGTCTCCGCATCGACCACGGTGATCCCGCGGCTGGTCTGTTTGAAGCAGATCTCCCACATCCGCCGCAGCGCGTCGCCTTCGAACGCGGCGCCGCCGTCGCGCCGCATGATCATCATTTCGGTGAGGCGGCCGTCGTCGTCGCGGATCGCCAGCGCCGCCGCTTCGCAGAGGATCCAGGCGCCGTTCTTGTGGCGGCAGCGGTAGTTGACGTCGACCCGTTCGCCGCCGTTCGTCAGCACCGAGTGGGCGCCCCGCACGTCGTCGACATCGTCGGGATGGACGAAGTCGTAACCGGACTTGCCGACCAGCTCGTCGGGGGTGAAGCCGAAGACCGCGGTGGTCGATCCCGAGGCGTAGGTGTAGATGCCGCCCGGGGTGTGCCGGGAGACCATCTCGCCGAGCGTGTCGGCGAGGAGCTCGAATCCGTTCAGATGTGTGGACGACCAGGGCATGTCCGTCTATCGGTTGCTGGGGGATGGTGGTTTAGGGGAACGACAGGGTTTCTATCGCTTCCGGGTACCCGATCGTCTGCCCGCCGCCCGAGGTGGGGGGTCGATAGGGCAATGTTGGGCTGAGAGGCGATCCGCTACCGTTGAGTGGTCGGGTAGGCGCCTACCGCCGCCCGAGAGAACCTGTTTCCTCACGTGCACTGGCACTCCGGGGCTGCTGGATCTCCCCGAAGAAGTCAATTCAAGGAGCACTCACATAACTACGTTTGCCGACCTCGGCACCTCCGAGCCGGTTGTCGAAGCGCTGCGCGCGCGATCGATCACCGAGCCCTTTCCCGTACAGAAGTTGGTCATCAGCGACGCGCTCGATGGTCACGACCTTCTCGTCCAGTCGCCCACCGGATCGGGCAAGACGCTCGCCTTCGGCGTGCCGCTGGTCGATTTGCTGAAGCCTGGCGCCTATGGGCCGCAGGCGCTGATCCTGGCTCCGACGCGCGAGCTCGCCTCGCAGATCGTCGATGAGCTCGAAGTTCTTACGAAGGCGCGGAAGCTGCACATCGCCGCGGTCTACGGCGGCGTCGGCTTCGGCCCGCAGATCGCCGCGGCGAAGAAGGCCGACATCCTGGTCGCGACGCCCGGCCGGCTCGAGGACCTGATCGGCCGCGGCGCGGTCGCCCTCGACCAGGTCGAGGTGCTCGTCCTCGACGAGGCCGACCGGATGCTCGACATGGGCTTCCGCCCGGCGGTCGACCGGATCGTCGCGCTGACCCCCGAAGAGCGGCAGACGCTCTTCTTCTCGGCGACGCTCGAGGGGATGGTCGGCAAGGTCGCCCGCGACTACACCTACAAGGCTCGGTCCCACACCCACGCGCCGCCCGAGGAGGACGCCCGCGACATCGAGCACCGCTTCCTGCATGTCGAGTCGCAGGGCGCCAAGCTCGATCAGCTGGTCGCCTCGTTGGCGGAAGAGGAGCCCAGTCGCTCGCTCGTCTTCGTCCGCACCAAGCGCGGCGCCGACCGGCTGGTCAAGCGGCTGAAGACCCAGAAAGTCGAAGCGGTCGCGATGCACGGCGACAAAAGCCAGCGGCAGCGCGAAAACGCGCTCGCCCGCTTCGAGCGCGGCGAAGTGATGACGCTGGTCGCCACGGACGTGGCGGCGCGCGGCATCGACGTCCCCGACGTGATGCGGGTAATCAACTACGACGCGCCCGAGGACCAGGCCGCCTACGTCCACCGGGTCGGCCGCACCGGCCGCGCCGGGCGGACCGGCACCGGGATCAGCTTCATCCTCGCCGACGAGGTGAAGGAGATGCGGCGGATCGCGAAGGCGCTCGGCCTCGAGTTCGGGGAGGGCCGGACCGAGGGCGGCCCGACGCCGCGTCGGGGAGACGCGCCGATCGGCGATCTCGGCGGCGGGCAGCCACGTCGCGACGGGAACCGCAAAGGCGACGGGCGTGGCAAGAGCCACGGCCAGCGCGGCGACGCGCAGCGCAAGGGCGGGAATCGGGGCGGCGACGGACGGCCGGAGGCCGACGGACCGCGCAGTAAACGACGTCGGCGGCGTAAGCGCAAGCCCGCCGCGACGCCGGCCGGCTGAGTCGGCCCGCTGCCTTTTAGAGTGCCTGACGGGGATGGCCGAGTGATCAAGTGTCTGGTGCGAATCGGGTTGGTGGCAGCGCTCGCGCTTGGCCTCGTGGTGTCCGCGGCGCCGCGGGCCGGCGCGGCGACGAGCACCGAGGAGCCGTGGGGCGAGGCCGTCACGCCGGTGATCGCCTCGCCGGTGCCGCAGCGCGAGATCGTCCCGGTGCTCGGCTCCGACGGACGCTGGCACGCGATGTACGAGGTGCTGCTGACCAACACGGTGTCGAAGCCGGCGCGGGTGGAGTCGGTGGCGGTCCTCGACGCGACGAGCGGACGGCGGGTGCTGCGCCTCGGCGCCAAGGAGCTGGTCGCCTCCGACCTGCACATGCTCGACCGCAATCCGGTGAAGGACACGGTCCTGCCGTCGGGACAATCGCGGGTGCTCTTCGTCTCCGTCGCCTTCAAATCCCGCGGGGCGATCCCGCGGCGGCTGGTGGAGCGCTTCGTCGTCTCCGCCCTCGATCCGTTCACCGGCAAGACCGGGAAGCTGAGCTACCGGGCGGGCGCGGTGCCGATCTCCCGACGCCGGCCGCCGGTGCTGGCACCGCCGCTCGAAGGCGGTGGCTGGCTCGCGTCCGACGGCTGCTGCACGGCGGCCGGCCACGTCAGCGCCTTATATGGACTGGGCGGCAAGCTGCAGGCGGCGGAGCGCTACGCGATCGACTGGATCAAGATCGGCCCGGACGGGCGGATCTTCCACGGCGACCCCGCGGTGCTGGGCAACTGGTACGGGTACGGCGCGCCGATCCTCTCCACCGCGGCCGGCGTCGTCACCAAAGCGCGCGACGGCCTGCCCGACCAGACGCCGCTGGTGAAGCCGGGTGCCCTGCCGCTCTCCGATCTGCCCGGCAACGAGGTCGTGGTGCGGATGAAGAACGGGCTGAGCGCCGTCTACGCCCACCTCGTCCCCGCCAGCATGAAAGTCCAGGTCGGCGAGCACGTCGCGGTCGGCCAGGAACTCGGTCGCCTCGGCAACAGCGGCGGGTCGCTGGCCCCGCACCTCCACTTCCACGTCGTCGACGGTGACTCGGACGCCTCCTCTGACGGCTACCCCTACGTGCTCAACTCCTTCGGCCTGGCGGCGCAGAGCGACGTCGGCGCGCTCGGGGAGGCGCTTGAAGGTAAGGCCGGCTTCCCGACCGCGGCGGCACTCCACCCGGTCGTCCACCGGGGCGAGCTGCCGCTCGGCTTCACGATCGACTTCTTCGGCTAGGCGGGCGTCAGGCCGTAGTGCCGGGCGGTGTCGGTGAAGAGCGTCTTCAAGATGGCCCGGTTCACCGGGGTGCCGGCGCGGCCGATCGCGGTCGGTTCGACGGCGATCGTCCAGGTGAAGCGGCAGGCGTCCTCGCCGCGGGGCTCCACCAGGTAGTCCTCGGCGAGGGCCTTGATGAGCGGGCCGCTCGATTCGGCCGCGTAGAAGGAGTGGCGGTGGCCATCCTCCCAGCGGAAGTAGTGCTCGCGCAGCATGCTGGCGCCGCCGAGCGCCTTCACTTCGCGCGTCGTGCCGACGCCGAACGGCCGCGGGGAGGTCCAGCGCACGTCCTGGAGGATCCGACACCAGTGGAGGGCGTCGTCGGCGCAGAGTTCGTCCCAGACCACCGATGCCGGGCGGGGGATCTGGAAGCCCGCGCGCAGGCGCATCGGTGCCTCCTCGAAGAAGCGCTCGTCGACCGGGGTGCACTTGAACCAGGGTGCGATCGGCCGAGCCTATCCCGGCCCGGCCGATGCATCCAGGTTCCTTGGGCAATCCCGGGCGACCGCCTCGAGCCGGATGGGACGACCTCCACTCGCGTCGTGGACATCGTTCTCGCCCTCGTCGCGGCGCTGCTCTTCGCGCTCGGCACCGTCCTTGCAGCAACGCGCCGGGTGACGAAGCTCGGTCGCGCCGCGCGCGGGTGGGGGCAATCTGCCACCTGGGTGATCCCGGACTTGCCAAGGTCAAGGCGCAGGACGGAGGTGTCGATGGCGTCTCATGCGCCTACTTCGACACCTCTCGTTCAGCAATGTCATCGCGATGCTCGCTCTTTTCGTCGCCCTCGGTGGGGCGGCCTACGCGGGGACCACGATCAGCGGCAGCTCGATCAAGAACGGCTCGATCGGCGGTGGCAAGTTGAAGAACGAAACGATCACCGCGGGCAAGCTCAAGAAGGGGACGATCACCGGCGCGCAGATCGCATCGGGGTCGATCAGCTCGAGCTCGATCGACCTCTCCACCCTTGGCACGGTGCCCTCGGCGCAGACCGCGAACACCGCGGGGACCGCGACCAAGGCCGGCAGCGCGACCACGGCTACCACCGCCGAAACCGCGAAGAGCGCCGAATCGGCCGAGAACGCGAAGCACGCCGAAACGGCCGATTCCGCCACCCACGCGGACGTCGCCGACCAGGCGATCCACGCCGAAAACTCCGACACCGCCACTTATGCCGACACCGCCGGGGAAGCCGAAACGCTCGACGGCAAGACTGGGGAAGAACTGACCCTCTCCTGCAAAAGCGGGACCGAATTCTACGGCGGCATGTGCTGGGATGGAACGATGCAGGGACCGAAGCTGTGGCCTGTCGCGGCGCACGAATGCGGCGAAGCCGGCGGGCGTCTGCCGTCGATCGAGGAACTCATTGCGTTCGTCCTGCGCGACGGATCTCAGTTCAGCGGCGAGGCCTGGTCCGGCGACCTCGACTCGATCGAAACCAACCCCCCTTCCAAAGTAGAAGTGGTCTTCACGACCGACGAGATCGGCCTCGCCCGCACCAGGTCGGCGGCGGCGACCCTGCTCGGTTACCGCTGCGTCTTCCCTCAGTCAAACTCCGTCGAATGAGCGACTGGCTCACCCCTCGATGAAGGTCGCCTTCGCGACCAGCCGGGATCTGCCCGGCGGCTGGGACGACGACCGGGAGGCGGCGCGGCTGGCCGGGGCGGAGTTCGCCATCTGGGACGACCCGACGGTCGAGTGGGAGGCCTGCGACCGGGTGGTGATTCGCTCGGCCTGGGACTACAGCCGGCGGATCGACGAGTTCCTCGCCTGGTGCGCGGCGGTCGGGCCGGAGCTCCTGCGCAACGTCCCCGACCTCGTCGCTTTCGACGCCGACAAGCGCTACCTCGGCGAGCTGCGGGCGCGGACCGCGCCGACGACCTTCGTCGCGCCGGGCGACCCGCTGCCGGAGTTGAGCGGGGAGGTCGTGGTGAAGCCGAACGTCTCGGCGGGCGCGCGCGACACGGGCCGCTTCGGGCCGGCCGGGCACGCCGAGGCCCTGGCCCTGGTCGAGCGCATCCGGTCGAGCGGCCGGGTCGCGATCGTCCAGGCCTACCTCGCCGATGTCGACCGCGGCGGTGAGACGGCGCTCGTCTTCATCGCCGGCGAGCTCTCCCACGTGCTCCGCAAGCGCCCGGTCCTGCGCGGCGAAGGGGTGGCGCCGCTCGGCGACGACGCGCACGGGCCGGCCGCGGCGATGCTCGAGGACGGTCTCGTGATGCCGGGGAGCGCCGAGCCCGCGCAGCGTGGGTTCGCCGAAGCGGTGCTCACCGAGGTGACCGAGCCCTTCGGCACGCCGCTCTACGCCCGGGTCGACGTCGCCCACGACGACGACGGCCTGCCGGTGCTGATGGAGCTGGAGGCGATCGAGCCGTGCCTCTACCTCGATCTCGTCCCCGGCGCGGCCGAGCGCTTCGCCCGCGCCGTGCTTGCCCCGTAAAGGGGCGGAAGCGCCGCCCGCGTCCTCTACCCGGGCTGAGCGGCGCGGTCGTCGAATCCCGCCCGTCACGAATCGGCGGCCTCCCTCGTCTACCTATAGAGCGCCGGCGCGGAACCGACGAAGATGGGCGACGGAGGAATCACGTGGCCGAGAAACACGAGCAGCGATTGGACGACCTGTACCGCTCCGAATCGGGGCGGGTCTTCGGCATCGCCTATCGGATGCTCGGCAGTGTGGTCGAAGCCGAAGAAGTCGTGCAGGACGCCTTCGTCCGCTTCAGCGAGGTCGAGGCGGTGCGGCAGCCGGCGGCGCTTCTGACCACGATCGCCACGCGCCTCAGCATCGACCGGCTGAAGTCGGCGCGCGCCGAGCGGGAGAAGTACGTCGGCGCCTGGCTGCCCGAGCCACTGCTGGTGGACGAGACCGACGTCGCCGGCCAGGCCGAGCAGGCAGACTCGATCTCGATGGCCTTCCTGGTCCTGCTCGAGAGCCTGTCGCCCTTGGAGCGCGCGGTCTTCCTGCTGCGCGAGGCCTTCGACTATGACTACGCGGCGATCGGCGAGATCGTCGAACGCAGCGAGGAGAACTGTCGCCAGATCGCCTTGCGCGCCCGACGGCAGGTCGAGGCGCACCGTCCCCGCTTCGAGTCCTCGCGGGCGGAGCGCGAGGAGATCGTGCGGCGCTTCTTCACCGCGGCCCAGGAGGGCGACTCGGAGGCGCTGCTCGAGCTGCTTGCCGCCGACGCCGTGCTCTACGGGGACGGCGGTGGGAAGGCGCCGGCCCTCGGGTCGCCGCTCGATGGCCGCGATCGGGTCGCCGCCGCGTTGGTCGCGTTGCTGCGCTCCGCCTCGCAGCTGGGGGCGCGCCTCGAACCCGTCTGGGTCAATGGCCAGCCCGGAGCGCGCTTCCTCGCTCCCGACGGGGCGCTGATCAACGTCGTCGCGGTCGATGTCCTCGACGGCCAGGTGCAGGCGGTCCGCTCGGTGGTGAACCCGGAGAAGCTCGGCCACCTCGGCCGGCTGGCCGACGTGAAGGCGCTGCTCGCCGAGCGGCGCCGCTCCTAGGCGCGACCTGTAACGCGGCGGGGCGCTCGCTCGTCATCCCTGGTGAAAGCGAACACCAGGAGGCAGCAGATGAGCGAGAAGGGCAGTAGACAGAAGGTCGTCGTCGTCGGCGGTGGCTATGCGGGAGCGCTGGCCGCGGTACGCCTCGCGGGTCGTGCTCGCGGCCGCGCCGAGGTGACCTTGGTCGAGCCGCGCGCGGAGTTGGTCGAGCGCCTGCGCCTGCACCAGCTCGCGACCGGGCAGAAGGTGCGTGGCCACGACCTCGCGCGGCTCACCGGGCGGCGGGTCGGGAACCTCCGCGCTCGGGCGGTCGCGGTCGACCCCGAACGCGGCGCGCTGGCGGTCGAGGTCGACGGCAAGTTCAGCGAGGTCCCCTTCGACCAGGTCATCATCGCGGTGGGCTCGACGGTCGACCGAAGCGTTCCGGGTGCCGCCGAGCACGCTCACTCCTTGGCCGACCCGGCTGCCGCGATCCGTCTGCGCGAGGCCCTCGGCGAGCTGCCGGAGTCGGCGAGGGTCGCGGTCTGCGGGGGCGGCTTCACCGGCATCGAGGCGGCGAGCGAGGTGGCGGCCGCGCGTCCGGACCTGCGCGTCTCCCTGGTGTCGGCAGGGCACGTCGGCGGCAGGCTCTCGCGGCGCGGGGCGACCCAGCTGGCGAGCCGGTTGGGACGACTCGGAGTCGAGCTGGTGGAGGGAGAGAAGGTGGCGGCGGTGGAGCCCGGCACGGTTATGTTCCAGGACGGAAGCGGAATCCCGGCCGACCTCACCGTCTGGTGCGGTGGGTTCGGCGCCCAGCCCCTGATGGCGGACAGCGGGCTGCCGGTCGATTCGCGCGGTCTGCTGGCGGTCGATTCGACGTTGCGGTCGGTCGGTCACGACAACGTCGTCGGGGCCGGGGACGCGGCGGCGATTCCCGACTTCCCGAACGGCGCCAGGTACCGCATGACCTGCCAGGCCGGGATGCCCTCGGGCGCTCACGCCGCCGACACCGCGCTGGCCCTCCTGCGTGGAGAGGAGCCGCGGCCGTTCGACTTCGGCTACATCCACCAGCCGCTCTCACTCGGACGCCGCGACGGCCTGATCCAGTGGGTCGACCGGGCGGATCGGCCGAAGGAGAAGGTCTTGGTCGGTCGGCGCGCCGCTATTTATAAGGAGCTCGTGACCCGTGGCGCGGTACCGTCGATCGGTTGGGAGCGGCGCCTACCGGGCCTGCTGCGCTGGCCGTCGGCCGGTCGCGAGGTGACCAGTCCGGCGCCGGTCACCGGATCTATGGGATCGGTCGACCGGTAGAAAAACCGCCGCTCGATACATCGGCGGTATGCTCCCGAAAATGCCGCGGGTGACAGGGGGCGCAAGCTGTCCCGCTCCGTGGAAGAAACGAGGCCGTCCCTAGGGAGGGTGAGCGGCCACAAAGGAGAGTTGGAGCATGCGCAAACACGTGCTGGTAGTCCTCGCCCTGGGGGCGCTCGTCGCCGTCTCGGTGGTCGGGATCGCCACCGCCGCGGGTGGCGAAGGCCCGGTGACGGTGAAAGTCGGCAACCTGGAACTGACGGCGAACGGCGGGTTCACGCCGAAGGCGCTGTCGAAGACCAAGCAGACGCCGATCGAACTTTCGGCCGAAGGCTCGGTCAAAGAGGCCGACGGGAGCCATCCGCCCGCGGCCCGCGAACTCATCATCGAAGGCGACAAAAACGCCGAAGTCCACGTCAAAGGCATCCCGACCTGCACCTCGGGTCAGCTCCAGGCGACGGACACCGCCGCGGCTGAAAAGGCCTGTAAATCGGCGATCATCGGCGAAGGTACGACGACCGCCCAGGTGGCGTTCGCCGAACAGAAACCGATCAACGTCAACGCCAAGCTGCTGCTCTTCAACGGCGGCGAAAAGGGCGGCAAGATCACCTGGTACGCGCACGCCTACTTCTCGAACCCGATCTCGGGCGCGATCGTCACCACGGTGACCATCACGAAGAAGAAGAACGGTCGCTTCGGCACCCTCGCGGTGGCGAAGATCCCGCAGATCACCGGCGGTAGCGGCTCGATCATCTCGTTCAAACTGAAGATCAAAAAGAGCGTGGCCGGGGTCAACCCGATCAGCGCCAAGTGCACCGACGGGAAGCTCAAAGTACACGTCCAATCGAAGTTCGAAGACGGGACCAAGGCGGAAACGGAAATCGTCCGCGCCTGCACCCCGAAGGGCTGATTCACTGCGGCCCAGGGCCGCAAGAGGTAAAGAAAAGGGCGGCCCTCGGGCCGCCCTTTTCGGATATGCGCGGGAAGAACATATCCGACGTTGTTTCCGAGGGCAACCGTAAAAGTACCTAGCCGGTTTCCACGATCGCCAGACCCCCGCGATTGTCGCTGGCACCGCGCGAGACCAGCCCGCCGCGAACCTCACCACTTCGCCGACGAAGCGGTCGGTGTCCTGGAACATCATCCCGTCCACCGAGGCGGGCCAGGGATGCTCGGGCGCGAGCCGGTACTCCAGCGAGAGCACCGCGGCGTCGGCGGCGACCGCGAGGCGGCGGCAGAGCCGGTCCGCGGCAGCGATGCTGCCG
>JBOGYZ010000320.1:0-18475 GCA_050697015.1 Solirubrobacterales bacterium | reverse complement strand
TTTCGGGGCTATAGCTCAGCTGGCAGAGCGCCTGGATCGCACCCAGGAGGTCGGCGGTTCGAATCCGCCTAGCTCCATCGCCTCGAAAGCCCTGCAAATGCTGGGTCCGGACTTCGGCGGATCAGTTCGAACCGACCGCCTGATTCCCCCTCTTTTGGGCACCAGTGCCCAAAGTCGCGCGGATATGCGGCGATATGCAGCGATTGCGGCTCGATTCCGACTCGCTTCGTCGCCGGGCCAGAGCTACGGTCGCGCCGCAGCATCGCCCAGGGGACCCCGGCCGACGGCCCCGGTCACGGGGGCATCAGCCGCCGGGGTCCCGAAGGCGCAGCCGAGCGATTCGGGTTCCCGCCCTCCAAGGGCGGTGCCCCCTGCACCCAAAGGAGGACGACCCATGCAAAGACGCGGACCCAGGCACCCGGATCCTGAAGGTGGTGGCCGGCCGTGGCGCAGATAGAAGAGATCGCGACCGTCATCGTCTGCGATGGAGACGGGCCCACCCTCGAGCTGCTCTCCGACCACCTCGCCACGGACTATTTCGAGGTCCTGCCGGCATCGACCGGCGTCGACGCGCTGCGCTTCTGCCGATACAACAGCCCCGACATCCTGATCCTCGCCCTCGACCTGCCTGACATGCCCGGTCTCGACGTCATCAAGGCGATCCGCGAGGCCGACGGAGTCGAGGCGCGCTTCGACCCGGACCTGGCGATCATCGCCGTCACCGATGATGCGGGGGGCCGGGCGCGCAGCATCGAGCTGGGTGCCGACGAGTACCTGCAGAGGCCCCTCTCCTACGACGACCTGAAAGGGCGCATCAAGGCGATCCTGCGGCGGCGCCACAACCGCCAGGAGAAACCGACCCGGGTCGGGGAGCTGCTGGTCGACCCGGCCCGCCGGAAGGTGACGGTCGGCGAGCGGGAGGTTCATCTCGCGAGGAGAGAGTTCGTCCTCCTGCGCGTCCTCGCGACCGATCCGACGAGGGTGTTCGGGAAGGACGAGCTGCTCCGCGATGTATGGGGCTTCAAGGCCCCGGCCGGCAGGACCCGGACCCTCGACAGCCACGCGAGCCGGCTGAGGAGCAAGCTGGACCCCGAGGCGAAAAGGTACGTCGTCAACTCCTGGGGCATCGGCTACAGCCTGGTGGCGCCGTGATCTCCGCCCGCCAGATGGAGGACGCGACGGGCCGTCCGGCACCCTCGGGCGGGGATCAGCTTCGGAAGGCACGCACCTCGATCTCATCGGCCCTCGTCCGCGTGGCCGATCTGGTCGGGCAGGCAGGCCCGGAGCGGGAGGCAGCGCAGACCGGGCCCGCACCGTTCGACCCCGCGGCACGGCGGCGGGTCGGCGAGAGCCTGGAAGGCGAGTTGTCCGACATGCTGGAAGACGCCGCGAAGCGGGAGGTCACCGAAAGCGGGGCGAAGGCGCTCCTGCTGACCGCGGACATCGTGCGCTGGCTGTGGGAGGGCGAGGAGCTTCCCGGCGACGGGGCGGTCGAGTTGCTGGAGATCCATGTCGCGATCTTCAACGGCGCCCCCCACGAGGACGAACAGCGCTCCCAGCGTGACCTCGTCGCGGTCCTCCTGGCCCTCGTCGACGCACGAGCCCGGGAGATCCACGGCGGTCGTTGGCGGCACCGGAACGTCAACGTCGAGGCGGCCGAGACGCGGGAACGCCGAAGGTTCGGGGACAACCTCGATCGCCTGCGCGAGTCGCGCGCCCTCACCATCGGTGAGCTGGCGACGCGGGCCGACATGGAGGTGCTGAGAGTCGTCGCCCTGATCTACGCCGCCGGGACCGCCGGGACCCTGGAGATCCGCCGGCTCGCCGCGGCGCTCGAAGTCGAACCCGGCGCCATGTTCCCCGACCCGCCCGACGGCGCCTCGGCGGCGGCGCCAGCCGCCGAGGACGGCCCAGGGCGAGGTGGGCCAGATGAGTGACGAGGCCGCGCGACCGACCGGCGAACTCGGTCCGTCGGGCCCGGTCGCCGACGACGCGGTGCTGGCGGCGGTCGCCAGGGCCGAGCGGATCGAGACGACGTGGGTCACCGTCTGCGAGATCTCCGAACATCTCGGGTGGCGCTACAACGGCGGGGCCACGCTCCGTCTGCGCCCTGCGCTGGAGCGGCTCGTCGTCGACGGACTACTGGACTCGACGGATCCTCCACGTCGAAGGCTCCGCTGGAAGGAATGGAGGACGACCGCCGCAGGCCGGCGGCATCTCGAGGCGGCCGATCCGGTCGCCCTCCCCGAGTCCCCACAGCACCGGCGCTGGCGACAGGACCGCGACGTGGCCGCCTGGGCCATCGACGGCGTGCGGGCCGAGGGGCGGGGGGTCGTGGACCGGGCATACGACCTGCTCTGGGACCGAAGGGTCGAGGACCCGATCACCGACGAGGAGATCTCGGGCCTCATGGCGCGATTCGAGGCAGCGATGAAGGCCCTCGCCCTGGCGATCCGCATGTCGGAGCGATGGCCCGAGCCCACCGACGACGCCCGCGGCGAGGAGCCGGAGAGCGTCACGCGCCTTCTTCCCGACCTTCCCGAACGACAAAGGAGTGCCTGATGGGACAACCGACGCTGGACAGGGACACCAGGGATGCCTTGGTCGACCTGATGGTCTACCGCTACTTCGTCTCCGCGGACCTGCGGATCATGCGCGACTGCGAGCAGGGCATCGGCGACGATCTCGTCGCGGCCTGGTTCAAGGACGACATGGCGCTGATGGGTGACCTCGACTGGCTCAGGCGATGGTGCCTCGGCGTGCTCGGCCTGCCCGGCGACGAAGCTGCCGAATTCGAGATGCGGCTCCCTACCGAGCGCCTGCGGCCGGCGATCGAACGAGCGCTGGCCGATGCCAGGGAGGCCTCGGCGGCCGGGGCGTCGCCCCTCCACGGCAGCCCCGAGGACCTTTTCGACCGGGCCGCGCGGGCGTGCGAGGCCCTTCTTGAACAAATCGACAGGACGGAGGCATCAGCATGAGCACGAAGAGCAGTTCAAAAGCGAAACCGCGGACCAAACCGGCGAAGTCCAAAGGCGGCCGATCGGCAGGCAGGAGTCCGGCCAAACCGAAGGCGACCGGGCACAAGGCAGCAAAGCCGAAGGCAAACCGCAGCGGCGCCGAGAGGCTCCGACCGGGGGAGCTCGACGGCCTCGTGATCGCCTACATGCGCAAACGCGAGGATGCCTTGCCGCTCGGCGCAAGTGCCATCGCCAAAGGCATCGAACGGTCCTCGGGAGCGGTTGCGAACTGCCTGGAGCGCAAGGCGAAAGCGGACGACAGCCCGGTCAGGCGCGCCAAGGACAGACCGCGTGCCTACGACCTGAAAGCCGATGCGGGAGACGCGCGGCCTTGACCCGGGCGAGCGGCCCGGCGGAGGACCCGGACCTCGGTCCGAAGCTCGTCGAGGCCGTCGTCGACGATCCCGACGACGGCCACCTCCTGCCGGGTCAGATCGTCCCCTCGGGCGGGGTCCCGCTCCAGATGGGCGGCAACATCGCCGAGCTCCGACGGGCCGCCGGCCTCTCGGCACCCGAACTCGCCGGGAGATCCGGGATCACCGCGGCGGCGGTCGGCTACTTCGAGGCGGGGCTGCACATCCCGACCCTCCTCGTGGCGGTGAAGATCGCCGGGTCGCTCGGCGCCTCCATCGACCGACTCACCGTCGGCGTCTTCTGGAACCCGGGCCGGGCGGTCCGAGACGGCGTCGCGTCGAGGCCACGGTCGGTCCGTGAGGAGGGCTACTTCTCGGCCCGTCCCGCCCACCTGCGGATCGACGCGCCTTCCCGCCAGGTCAGCACCCGGCTCGAGGTCGCCGCGGTCATCGGCCGCAACCTGAGGGATGCGAGGCGTCGCCGCCAGATGTCCCAGCGGGACCTCGGTCCCGCGAGCGGACTGGAACAGACCCACGTCTCGAAGATCGAGCTCGGTCAGCTCGAACCGACCTTGACGACGGTGATCCGCCTGGCACGGGAGTTGGAGGTGCCGGTCGAGACCCTCCTCGCCGGGATGCGTTGGGGCGGGACCGGTCCCGCCGACGCCCGGGGAGACGTTCCGGGCCGCGGGGGCCGACCGCGCAACCTTAACTCGCTCGACGCCTTGGTCGCCCGAGCCTGCCGGGAAAAGAAGGCTCCGTCGGCGATCGCGAGGGAGATCTCGGTCGACGAGCCGACGGTGCGTAGATGCATCGAACGCCTGCGCAGGAAAGGCCGCAGCCTGGTCGCGGACCCCGCAACCTGGACGGCGGCCGACGTCGACGGCGAACTGGCGCTCCGGCGCGAGGAGGACCTCCGCGCGGAGGATCCGATCGGGGAGAAGGACGCCACGATGGTCGTCGCGCGAAACCTTCGCCTCCACCGTCGTCGGCAGGGGCTCCGGCAGGAGCAACTCGCTCCCCTGGGCGGGTTCGGCGCCGGCTCGATCTCCCAGTTCGAGAGGACGGCTCCGAACTTCCCCGTCACGCATCTGGTCCGGTTGGCCGCCGCGTTGCGCATCCCCTGTTCGAGCTTGACCGAGGGGCTGCGCTGGGACCACGCCGTCGGATCGTTCCTCCTCGCCCGCCACCCAGGAGCCTCGGACCGCTCGCCCGCCACGGTGATCGGCTCCAACGCCCGGCGGATCCGCCAGGCTGCGCGCCTTCCCGAAGCCACGGTCGCACGCCGGGTCGGCAGGCGAAGCAACTACTTCAACGCGCTCGAGCACGGCCGAAGCGTGCCCCGTCCGATCACGCTCTTGATGTTGGCGCGGGCGCTGGAGGCGGAGGTCGAGGAGCTCCTCGTGGGCGTCCGCGACTGGTACGTGCGGCCGCTTCTCCCTCTCGCCATGACCGAGGAGGAGGCGGCGGCCGAGACGGCGGCGCAGCAGGAGCGGTTACTGCGGCTGTGGAAACAGAACGTCGATCTTCGGAGAATCGCGGAGGACCTCGAGATGAAGCCAAAGACCGTCTTCGCCGCCTTGAACCGACTGCGGGAGATCGGCGTCGACATCCCCTACCGCAAGGCGCCCATGACCCCGGCCCAACTCTCGGGGCGGCTGCGACGGCGGCGGGTGAGCCGACCCCTCGTCCCTCGCTGAGGGTCAGAAGATGCCCGCCGGATCCGACCAGGCCGAGATGATCGACGACAACCCGGCGATGCCCGCCGACGATCCGGGCGTCGAAGCCTCCGAGATCGACGCCGGTGGTCCCGGGCTCGTCCGCCTGGGCTCGAATATCTGCGACCTCCGGACGTCCGCAGGGATGACGCTCGAATCGCTCGCACGGGCCGCGAGCCACCCTGGCCGACGCCTCGGATCGTCGTGGGTGTCGCGGTGGGAGGCCGGAGGCGCCCAACCCGGCCTCCTCCAGGCCCTGCGCCTGGCGGGCACGCTCGATTGCACCCTGGATCGCCTCGTCGAAGGTGTCTTCTGGAATCCCGGCGAGATCGCCGCGAGGCCGCGCATGCGGAGACCCGACTCCGAGCGGATGGGCGGCTACCTCACGGTCCTGCCACCGGGCGAGCCTGCCTTCGAGGAGGGGACGGAGGTGGCGGTCGTCGCGGACCGGGTGGACGTGGCGGCCGTCATCGCCGGGAACGTCAGGGACGCCCGGGCGCGTCGGCATCTCCGCCAGCGCGATCTCGGACTGGCCGACAGCTCGGGCGCGGGGCTGATCGAGTCCGGCAGGCGCCAGCCCGAGCTGCAAGGGCTCGTGACGATCGCCCGAGCCCTCGAGGTGCCGACCGAGTTCCTCCTTCGCGGGATGACCTGGGAGCCGGCCGACCAAGACCATCCGGCGAGCGCCTGTCGGCGCGGCCGACGCCACGAGTTCCACGCCAACGACGAGGCGGTGACGAGCCTCTGGCGCGACGATCTCACCGCCGCCGAGATCGCCGCCGCGGTCGGGATCACCCGGGCCTCGGTAGAAGGCATCGTCCGTCGGCTCCGCGCCCGCGGGGTCTACCTGCCGTCTCGAACGCGGGGCCGCCGTGGCGCGGGCGCCGGCGTCGAGGCTGGTTCGGAAACGGAGGGGCGTCCGGCAGCGGCGGAGGACGTCGGCCGGTTGCACGACCGTCTTGCCGCCAACCTAAGGCGGCTCCGCCTCGCGGCCGGCCTCAGCCTCCGACAGCTCGCCGAAGCGGCCGAGATCGGTGAAACCTCCGTCTGGCGGGCCGAGACCCACGGCCACGAACTGAGCCTGATCACGGCGGTCCGCCTCGCGGGCGCACTCCGGGTACCGGTGGTGGCGATCTGCCAGGGGATCGCCTGGGAACCGCAGGCCGGACGACTCGCGCTGGAGGCCGACGGCGGCACGGACCCGAACCTGTGCTTCGGCCAGAGGCTGGGAGCGAGCGTCCGCCGCCACCGGCGGCTGCTCGGCCTCTCCCAGGAGGAGGTCGCGGTCAGGACCGGGATCTACCGCAGGCACTTCAGCGCGATCGAGTCGGGCAGGGCCCTGCCTAGGCCGATCAACCTCCTGATCCTGGCCCGAGGTCTTGAGACCGACCTCGCCGGGCTGCTCGCCGGGACCTGCGACTGGTACGTGCGCCCGCTGCCGCCCTCTGAATACGCCGAGGGGGAAGGGCCGCCCTCGAAGGGTGAGCGACAGGACCTCCTTCGGCGCATGTGGCGGGAGGGAGCGAGCACGAGGACGATCGGGGACGCCCTCGACCTGACGCCTTCAGCCGTCGGCGGACTGATCAACGAACTGCGCGCGCTCGGGATCGAGGTGCCCTATCGCCATCCCCCAACCAGCGCGGCCCAACTCTCCAGAAGACTGCGCCGCCGACGGCGTGCCCGGCAGAGGGCGGGCACGCCCCCGGCGCCCGCCGCCCCGGCCAGATTCACCCGAAGCCGCCCATCGGAGCGGCCGGCCGGCGTGAAACGTCGCCGTGTCCGCCCTTCTGCGAGCCTTCGAGGCAGGCCCGAGGGGTAATGGCCGCGTTCGACCGTCGGTGCCACACGGGGCGGGACAAGGTCGCGCCCGCCAAAAACGACGGGCGCGACAGGGCACAAGCTAGAGGCCGATCTCGCGCTCAATCGAACGCCGGGCGAGTTTCGCCCTCAGAGACGTTCTTCCCGCTAGCTCCACTCGTACCCTTCACGCCGGGCGCTCTGGCGGTCTGCGATGTAGCCGGCGTCGTCCTCGCCGCCGAACATCGCGCAGGCTTCGGCCTGCGCCGAGTCGGGATGCGCGACGACCCCCAGCGGCACCGTGATCCACGAGCCGACCGATCTTCACCGCGGCCCGCTCGTCCTCCACGTCGCGCAGGACGCCCTCGTCGGCGATGCCGCCCTCGCCGTCGAGGACCACCACGTCATCCCCTGCGCCGATTTCGTCGGCGTCGGGGGCGACCTTCGAATAGCCGCAGTACGCATCGGTGTGGGCCAGACGATTCTCCTGATCGACCTTCAGGATGCGATCGGGGCGGACGATCAGGCCGGATCCCGCCTCGAAATCGAGGAGGAGTTCGCGGCCCCCGAGGTGCGCCGCCACCCTCTCCACCTCGCGGATCCGCGTGGCGTCGTCGGGGCCCTTGTCGACGACCCGGTCACCGCGCCGGATCCTCCGGGCCTCTACCTCGATGGTCTTCATCTAAAAACATCTCCTTCGTTCCGGGGAGGCTTCTGACGTTGCCGACACGTGTTAGCTCTGACGCTTCCGAGTTGTCAAGCGGTTCGGCGTTCTTTCCCAGGGATGGCCGCCGGCCCGAATCGCGGGTTCAGCGAAGTAGTGGTCCTGTCGGAGACTGCGGGCCTCCTCCCGGTCCGCATCGGTGACATAGGCCCTCACGGCGGGGTTGACCTCTCGTCACCGGCGAGGCCGGCTCCCGCGTCGTGTCCGGCGGCTGCCATCGGCACGCATCCCCCTTTCGCGGCCGGCCCGGTCACGTCGCGCGCTTCCGCGATCAGTTGGCCGGCGATGATGCTCCAGTCCTCCTCGGTCCCCGAGCGCAGCGCGTCGAGTATCTCCTCCTTGAGGGCGCCGCCCCGATACTCGGGATCGAACCCGCGCCGCCCGATTTCGGGCCGCCGCCCGATCCGCTCGCCCATGAACGGGTCGGTGGCGAGGGCGCGGAGGAACCCTCGGATCAGGGCGATGGTGAAGTCGTTCCCCTGTTCGGAGTGCCGTGACCCATTCGGGTCGGACACGGGCGCCTCGGGGTCGAGGACGTGGTCGCCGGCGGCGACCCAGTCGGTCTCGTCGGCGACCTGCGTCACCTCGCTGAGGAACGGTGCCAACGAGTTCGCGACGACCGTCCAGTGGTAGCGGCCGAGGACGACGTGGTCGAACAGCAACTCGGTCACGGCGTCGTCGACGGCGTCATGCCCGAGGGCGGTGACGAGGAAGCGCCGCCGCGCCTCGCCTCCTTCCCAGGCGGTGGCGGGGGTCTCTCCGGGCTCCACTACGGTCAGGCTGTCCATGGTCTTTCCCTCCGGGTCCGGTTCCCGAGCCTCGCGCGGTATGTCGGCGTGTCGGGCGGGGTCCGGTTTTTGGCTCTGCATCTGACGATCAACTCCTTGCCGACACGTGTTAGCTCTGGACCGGCCCACCAGTCAAGTCGCCCCCGAACACCCGACGAGAAACGGGGCGCGACGGTCCTCACCGGCCTCCGACCTCAGGCCCGCCGCCTGCGGCGGTCGAGCGGCCGCGCGCTCCCGAGCGCCACCATCAGGCCGCCCGCCGCCGCTATCAGGAAGCCGAGCGGATCCCCGCCGACGGCGGCCCCGAGGAGGCCGACGAGGACCGCCAGCCGCCCCGCGAGGCGCAGGAGGAAGCCGCCGGCTACGAGGACTGCGAGCAGGGTCAGGATCGCCAGACCGAGGGCCGAGACGATCATGCCGCCCGCCTCCTCGCCGGCCGCACGCGGACGATGGGCACGGGCGTTCGGGGCTCGATCGAGGCGGCGTCCTCCTCCTCGATCAGGCAGAGGGCGGCGAGCTGCCAGTCCTCGACCGAGGTGCAGTCGAGCATCTCCTCGATCAGGGGTCTCAGCTCGCCGCCGAGGCTGGCCGGGTCGAGCGAGCCGTCGGATCGATGGCTCGCGATCACCTCCTCCAGCCTCGGTCGCAGCGCGTCGTGCCGGAGCACACTCAGCGCATAGTCGGTGTTCGGATCACCTGCGGCGACATCGCTCATTGGACGTCACTCCTCTCGTTCCGGTTGATCGCCCGCCCGGCTCTCATCTGCCGACGGGCCTTCTTCGTGGTCGGCCTCGAATTCGAGTTGCCGAAGACGCTCTTCGCCCTGCTCGCTCAGCTCCCAGACCCCTCGCCGCGAACCGGCCAGGACATATCCCCGTTCGAACATCCGGCGGCGGCAGAAGCTCATCCGGTTCGACCAGCGCTCCTCGCCGTTCTGAAGCTCGGACCGGTCGGCCTCTGAGAGCCGCGCGCCGAGGAGGGCGAGGACACCGTCTTTGACCTCGGGCCGGGTCGCGCGACCTCCATGCTCGGAGAGGACCGTCAGGATCGGAAGTTCGTACTCGGCCTCTGGAAGCAGCGATCCCCGAAGCGGGCTACCGGGCTTCCCGGCGACTGGAACCACGGCGCAGCTCGGCCGGTGGCCCTGCGGCAGATCGAGGAGACGGCGGACCACGTCGTTGGGGCTGTCGAGAAACGGCTCGGCGAGGCCACCGATAGCCGCGAGCACCTCATCGTCGACCTGTATCCACCTGGCGCACATGAGGGTCCGGCTCACCCGTCCCAGCCCTCGACGAGGTCCTCGGGCCGGACGCCGAGGCCCTCGGCCAACAGCGGCACCTCGAAGGCGATCGCCTCCACCTCGGCCCGCACGATGCTCTCGATCCGGCTCTCCGGGAGCCTCGTCGCCTCGGCCAGGCTCGCGGCCGAGACGCCTTGAGCCTTCATGGCGCGGGCGAGACTCTCACCGAGCCGCCGTAGGAACCGCTCCCTCTCGTCACTCATCCTCGACACCACCTCGTCTCCTTCGGAGGCCGTCATGCGACCAGCCTCAGCCTGCGTTCCGGTTGCTCGGCCGCCGGGGTCGCGCGCGCGGCGTCGCGCGCCGCCTTCGCCCGGCCGACCTTCGTCAGCTGCCACTCGCCACGCGCCCCGGTCGGTTCGATCCAACCCCGTTGCTCGAGGCGGATGTACGCGCGGCGCAGCCTCGGCTTCCAGCGCGGCTCGCCGCTCGGCAGCCGCTCCAGATCCTTCGTGCCGTGACGACCGGCGAGCGCCTCGCCGACCGCCTGGACGACTTCGCGCGACCTGGCCCGGCCGCCCAGATCGACCAGGCCACGAAGGATCGCCGGCTCGTAGTCGTCGAGCGCGAGGATTTCCGGTGGCGGCGCCTCCAGCGCCAGGACCCGTTCGCCCCGGACCAGCGCCTTCAGCCGATCCCGCTCGGCCTTGTCGCGGCGCATCATGTGCGTGTAGGTGCGCAGGGTGAACGCGGGGTCCGTGTGCCCGAGGGCTTCCATCACCGAGATCGGGTCCTCCCCGCAGGCGATCATCACCGAGGCGAAGGTGTGGCGCAGCTTGTGGGCGGTGACCCCGATCGGCAGGGGGACCATGCCGCGGGCGACGAGGATCTCGTCGGCCCGCTCGAAGGCCAGTTCGAGCACGCGCTGGCGCAGGTTGTCCTTCGTCCGCCGGCCGCCGGTGCCGGTCGGGAAGACGAGGTCGTCGGGGCCGCTCTTGTAGGCACGCGCCTTGTGGGCGGCGAGGGTGCCGCGGAGGAGACCCTCCAGCGGGATCTCGCGCAGCCCCGCCTGGGTCTTGGAGCGGCCAATGAAGATGCGGCCGTTGGCGAGGTCAACGTCGCGCCAGAGGAGGTGGCATAGCTCTTCGGCACGAGGCCCGGCGAAGACCAGCGTCGCGACGATCGCCTCGCGTTCCTCGCAGTGGCAGCGCGGGTCGCGGTCGAGTTCGGCGCAGGCCACCAGCAGCCCCTCGATCTGCTCGGCGGCGTCGAGGTGGACCGGGCGGCGGTCGGGCTCCTTTACCCGCCGGTTCTCCCCGATCGCCGCGTTCTCGGTGAGCCCGGTCCGTTTCTTGTATTCGAGCCCGATGCCGAGGACCCACTGGAGGATGTCGACCGTCTTGTTGATCGAGACGGCCGCGAGTGGTTTGCGGACCATCCCCCGCGAGTCGCGCCTGGGGCGACCGCGCTCGATCGCCGCCGCCAGCCTCGCCGCCTCCTTCACCTTGGAGATGACGTATTCGTCGATCAGTTCGGCGTCGATCTCCAGCAGGGGGATCTCGCCGAAGAACGGGATCAGGTGACTCAATCCCCATTCGCGATAGTCGTGTTGGTTCTCGGACACGTGGTCCTTGCGGTCCTCGACGAGGCCCTTCGCGAAGGGGCCGAAGAGGACCGGGCCCTTCGATCTCCGGGTCGCGCCGCCGGAGTCCTTGGGTTTCGCCCTGCGCTTCGGCGGAGCCACCCAGATCTTGCGCCGCACGTCGGCGAGGGTGTCATCGAGGATTTCGTCGGCCCGTTCGAAGTCGAGCGGCGGGTCACCCTCGCCTTCGTAGCCGAGGGTGACGTAGCGGCGCTCGCCGTAGGCGCGGAAGCGGAGCGCGAACTTGCGTCCTTTCGTGGTCTGCCGGGCGATGACCTCGCCTTCCTTCTTACGCCTGGCCACGGGCGCGCTCCCTCTCCCGCGCGAGGACCCAGCGGACGACGGTGTCGACCGATTCGCGGGTCGGCGGCGCCGGCCACGCGAGGATCAGGCGGACCGCCGTCGCGGCGGCCCTCTCGCCGAGGCATTCGCGCTCGCTGCCGAGGCGAAGGCGGTGTCGGCGGCGGCCGGCCTGCCAGGTGATCGAGAAGGTGCGGACGCCATGGTGCTCGCGCACCACCAGGTTGTCGGCGCTCCTGGCCTTCTCGGTCATCGCGGACTGCCTCCTTTCTCGGCGGCGTCCGCGGAGCGGGCAGCATCGATCGGGCCCTCTGGGAGTAGCCTCAATCGTCGCGCCCCCGACCGGGCGCCTTGTCGGGGGGGCGTTCGCGCGCCGCCCCCGACACGAATTCACTTGGTCGCGTGACGTTAGCTCTGCTTCGCGACGAAAGCGAGTCGGATATGCGTGCTGCCCGGATCCACGTGGATCGACGCACATCCGCCTCCCGCGGCTCCCCGTCCGGCGGGCCGAGCCGGCGGTCGAGGAACCTCGGATCGAAGCGGATGCGCGGCCGCTTGCCGGTGCCCAGCTCGACCGCGCCGAGGAAGTCGCGATTCTCGTAGACCCACCTTCTCTGCGTGCCGTAGCGCCTGGCGACCTCCGCCGCGGAGATGAGGTCGTCGCCGTCTTCGTCGGGGCCATCGGCCCCTTGCAGAAGCTCGGCGAGCCGGGCGGCCAGCGCCTCGATCGACTCCGGTGCGAGCCGCAGCTCGCGAACCTCCTCGGCGGCGGCGGTGCTCATCGGCGCCGCCGGCTCCCCAAAGGGCGGCGTGCCGGACCTTCGGTCCCGGCGGCTCCTGCCTGCCGACCGCCGCGGCGCGCCCAATGGTCGATCCTCGCCTCTGCGATCTCGACGAAGCCCTCCTCCTTCTCGATGCCACAGAATCGCCGCCGCTCGAGCGCCGCCGCGATCCCGGTGGTGCCGCTCCCCATGAACGGGTCGAGGACGAGGCCGCCGGCGGGGCAGGCCAGGCGGACGAGCCACCGCATCAGATCGATCGGCTTCAAGGTCGGGTGCGTGTTGCGTGCGGGAGCCGCTGGCCCGGTGTCCGGCTGGAGGTTGAATGGACGCTCGGGGAGTTTCTCGCAACCCCCATCGCGCTCCGTCCGCGAAGGCTTCGGGCAGTAGAGAAAGGCCGAAGGTGGGAGCTGGAACCCGACGCCGTCCTTTCCGTCGGCGGCGGCCCCATCGAGCAGCGCGACGGCGCAGTCGGGAACACAGGCCTCCCCATCACACGTCTCGTCATGGGATGCGACGGCGTTGGCGGGATCCCGGTCATTGACCCGACAGGCCTCGGTGTTGAGAGTGCCGGTGCCATGGCGCTCGATCGTCTCTTCGGTGGTGCCGACATGCGGCTTTCGGGCGATCACGATCGGCTCGACCGCGGGCTTCAGCGTCGTCCGCCCGGTGGCGTAGCGCCGCGATCTCGTCATGCCCTTCGAGTGGAGCCAGATCAGCGCGTCGCGGATCTCCAGGCCCGCGTCCTCGAGGCCCGCTGCGAGCCGGTGATGGGTCCGGGGCGAGCCGAAGGCCAGCAGGAACGCGCCCGGCTTCATCACCCGCAGGCACTCCTCCCCCCAGATCCTGCACCAGGCCTCGAACGCCTCCGGCTTCGACAGCCGCCCGTGTCTGTGGCGCGCCGCCGCCTCGCGGATCGCACCGGAGTCCCATCGCTCGTTCTGCCAACCGATCGCATACGGCGGATCGCAGACGACGGCGTCCACGCTCGCCGTCCCCAGGTCCTTCAGGACCTCGATGCAGTCGCCGCGCAGCAGCCGAGGCGCGCCCCTGCCTCTCCGTCGTCCGCCTGGATCGCAGTGCGCTCCGCGACTGCGCCCCTGCGGGGGCCTCCTCGTCCTCGTGCTCGTCACCTTCCGCCCTCCTCTTCTCGTTTGCCAAGCCAGTCGACCGATCGCCCCGGGTCGCGGAGCGAGCGGAAGATCGGTGCGAAAGGACCTCGCGCGACCAGCTCCTCCAGGAGGCAGACGCGGATCTCGACCTCCGGGGTGCGGGTCAGCTGCGGTTCCGCGCGAAGCAGCGCGAGCGCGGTGTCGCGGCGGCGGACGAGCAACTCACGCCGGGCGCCGGCGAGGACACAGACGACACTCGGGAAGCTCGGGTAGCGCCGACGCCAGAGGGCCTCCCCGTCGTCCCCGGCCGCCCTGAAGAGATCGGCGTAGCGGGCGAGCTCGGTGGCCATCGTGTCGACCGCCAAGGTCGCGCGGTCCAGCTCGAGGAAGCGGTGCTCGACGAACACCTTCGGACCGGAGGCACGGACGTAGGTCAACACCGCGTCGGCGATGACCGCCCCGACCCGGCGGCGCCTCCTTCCCTCGGCCAGCGGGTGGAGGACCTCGTGCCGCCAGGCGAGCGGCCCGAAGTCGTCCCCGATCCCGCGAGCGGCCCGCAGGAAGCTGATCGCAGCCTCGTTCACCGCGAAGGTGTGTGCCTGGAGCGGGCCGAGGACTTCCCGGGCGTCGAGGATCCGCGGCGCGCGAGGAAGCGCGCCGAGCTCGACGGCGGCCCTCACCCCGGCCTCGGTCGGGAACCAGAGGCGCCCGCGAGGGACCGTCGACGCGGCGTGATCGACGAGGCCGGCCGCAGCGATCCGCACCATCACCTTCTGACTCCAGCGAGGCCGGACCTCGGGCATGTGGATGACGCGCACCTGCTCGGTGCTGAGAGCCCTGTGGGCGGCGAGGGAGGCGACGATCTCCATCGTCGCCGTCGGCAGTCCGTGGCGAGGACCGTCTGCGCCGGAAGCCGAGGTCACGACGACTCGACCTCCACCTCGAAGCCGTCGGTCGCCGGCGCGGCGCGGCGCTCCGAATCCGGATGACGGTCTCCACGTCGGCGGCTGCCCGGGCCGCCCTCTCCCGCGCGTCTGGCCGTGCCCCGGCGATGAGAGCGCAGGGCATGACCGATCCGCTCGTCGAGCGTGTCGCGTTCGGCCAGCACGTCCGAGGCCCGGCGACGCCGGCCGGAGCACTCCATCGCGGCCTCGAGGCGCTCACGGCCGCCGGCCGGCGCTGGTCCGAGCGCGTCCTCGACCCGCACGCCGCCGAGGGCGAAGGGCCGCGAGAGCTCACCGTGGTGGGTGACCTGGCCGACGAAGCGGTAGCGCGGCAGACGGGTGATCGCCTCCGGCCGAGGTTCGCCGGCCCACTCTTTGGTGACCAGTCCCGCCGCCTTCGCGTTCAGCGCCGAGACCAGCATGTGGGTCCGGTTGGTCGTCAGAGAGTTGAGCGTCTCGGGACGCAGGCGCTCCGGGTTCTGGTTGATGAAGATCCCCCGCACCCCGAACTTCGCCCCCTGCTCGGGGATCGCGGTCATCGTCTCCGAGTCGTAGCTCTGGGCCTCGTCGAGGACCGGCCAGAAGAGGCGTCGGTCGCCGGGCGCCAGCTCGCCGCGCGAGCGGGCGCTGTAATAGGTGTCGAAGAGCGCGAGGTTGGCGGTGAGGCGCTCGCGCGTGCCGCCGTGCCCCGAGCAGAAGAGGACGATCAACCCGAGGTCCATCGCCTCGCGCAGGCTGAAGGTGCCCCGGCTCGCCCCGAGGAGGGCGGCCATCTTCGTCGACGCCCCCACCCGGTCCACGAGGTTGGTCAACGGCGTGACCGCCTCGTCGGAGAGACGGGGGAAGCGCTCGCGCCAGAAGCCCTGCGAGGAGGCCGGCAGGATCGGCAGCACCGCCTCGCGCCAGGCCGTGTCGGTGAGGAGCGTCGGGATCTGGAAGATCGTCGGGGCCAGCTCGGGCGGCAGCACCTTGGCGATCGAGGCGAGCGCCGAGGCCGCCTGCGTCATCAGGTTGATCGCCCGGGTCGAGCGCTCGCCCCACCCCATCGCGGTGGCGAAGGCATCGACCACCACCTCGACCCGGGCCTCCGCGTCCTCGCCGCCCAGCTCGAAGAGGTTCCAGCAGGGTTGATCCTCGCCGCCCCCGGGCCCGAGGTCGACCTCGACCACCCTCTCGGCGACCCCCGGCTCGCCGAGATACGGCTTGATCCGCTCCAGGGCGTCACCGTGCGGGTCGAGGAAGAGGCCGCCGTGACCCGAACGTGCGAGGTGGGTGAACATCGTGATCGCCGCCTCCGTCTTCCCCCAGCGGGACCGACCGGCGACGTAGGTGAAGAAGGTCTCCTCGACCCGCACGCCGACGATCCGCTCGCCGCGCTCGTCGGCCACCCGCCCGACCGGGATCAGGTCCTCGCGCTCGGCCGTGAACTCGGGGAGCGGCGGTGGCGGCGCGAGGAGGGTGCCGGAGCGCAGCACGTTCTCGGCCCGGCAGTTCTCGGTCGGCGGCTTCAGGAGGCCGGCGATCTCGACCGTGGTCAGGACGCTACGCCGCGACGGTCGGAACAGGCCGGTGTCGAGCCGGCGGTCGAAACGGCGGCGACGACCGAGTAGGTCGGAGCCGAGGAACGCCAGGCCGGCCATCTGGAGGCCCGACGCCCGCAGCCAGTTGCGGTCGGAGAAGGGACCGAAGGCGGCGAGGAGACCTCGCATCACCCCTTCGGCACGGCCTCGCTCGGGCGCCCTCGCCCGGACGAGGATCTGCGCCTCGAAGAGCGGGGCGCCCCCGCGCAGCTTGACGTCGAGGCCGCGGCCGAGGTCGCGGCGCTCGGCCATCTCCCCGGGATCGCCACGACCGGACCGCTCGCCGCCGAGGCCGATCCCCGGCAGCTCGACCGCCTCGCTCCGACGGGTTGCCTGGCGGCGCATCGACCACCGGCGCCAGAGCACCCGGAGCCCGCCGATCGGGAGGAGGTCGACGCAGACCTCGGCCTGCTCGCCCTCGGTCCGGTCGATGCCGGCCAGCGCCGCCGCGAACGGCGAGAGCGGATCGGGGTCGAGCGGCAACCGGGCGAGGGGCTCCACGTAGGGCCGCGCGAGGACCAGCTCGGTGCGCAGGGTCGTCTCCTCACCCTCCGACACCGCCCCCTCGCCGAGCACGTCGGCGGGATCGCGCAACTCGACCCCTCGGAAGGACCGGAGCGCCCCACGGAGCAGGGACAGGTCACGCTCGGCCACGTCGAGGAGGTAGACGAGCCGCCCTTCGGCGTCGTTGGTGAGGCGGACGCGGAACGCCGAGGCGGGCCGGTCCCACCAGCCGCCGATGCGACGACCGGAGCGGGCGAGCTGGGCGGCGAAGCTGACGACGGAGTCGGGCGAGGCGTCGAACTCATCCGCGGGGACGACCGCGACCGACCGCCGCGAGGCGAGCGTGCGGCGGGTGGCGATGTGGCGTTGCCTCGCCAGCGCGGAGGCGATCAGGGTCACGCCGGCTGCGATCGCGATCGTCGAGGCTCGAGGCTGGATATTCGATAGCCGGCCAGGGTCGAGGCTATGCGCGAGGCGAACCGCGGCGTAGGCAGAAACGCAGGCGACGAGCGCGAGCAGCGCCCGGGCATCATCGGCGCCTCGACCGGAGCCTCGACCGAGACGATTCACGATGCGACCTCGGGGTGACGGGGGGATCTCAGCTCCGGCTCGGCCCCGCGTTCCGCATCGCCATGGGCGAAACGCGCCCGCGACCGACTCTTCCGAGCGGCCTCCGGGGCGGCCTGACGGGCGGCCACGACGGCGGCCTCGTCATTTCCCGCACCGATGCCCGCGAAGAGGCTTCCGACATTCAACTTTCCCTCCTTGTGCGATTGGCTCCGAAGTGCGGCACATAGGCGTCGCCGGGCTCGTGGTAGCGGCGCAGGAACGCCTTCCAGGCCCGGTGACCGGCGGCGACCGAGGTCGCCTCGATCCGCAGCACGGCCCGCCCGCCCTTTGCGCCGACGAGGTCGATGGACGCACCCGCGCCCGTGAACGGGACGTGCTGGAGGGCCCGGTGGCCGGCCAACTCCCTGGCCGCCCGGCGGTGCGCCGCCGAGCCGGGTCGATCCTGCGGATCCTGGGGCGGCAGCCTCAGCGGCCCGGGTGCCGGCCGCCGCGTATCCCGGCGCCGGGCGGGGGGCGAACTCGCGGGCCTCGACGCGTGGTCGACCCTGGCCAGGGCCAGGACGATCGCGAACCCGACCCCGACGGCGAGCGCCGACGCCAACAGCGCCCTGGCGACCCCAGGATCGACAGGCCCTTCGATCAATGCGCGGAGCCGCTCGATCATCGGGCCGCCCCCACCTCGTCGGCTCCGACACCGGGGGGCTCCGCGTAGGCGAAGATCGGCGCCGGCTCCCCCTCCAGCTCCGCCAGCGCGGGACTGAAGGGACCGACCCGGGACACGTGGTCGCCGAAGTTGCCGTCGATGGTGACGATCTCCCCGCCGAAGACCGATTCGACGATCCCGATGTGGTCCATGTCGTTCGGGCCGTAGCCGAACATCACCGCGTCGCCCCGCGACGGGGTCGCCGTCGCTGGCAGGTCCCTCCCGCCGTGTTCGGTGACCCAGCCGAAGAAGGAGCCCGAGTAGGCGTAGGGGGTCGTGCCGCCCACCATCTCGATGCCCGCGTGCTGCCACACCCAGGCGACGAAGAGCGCGCACCATTCGACGCAGGGCCCGTACTTGGTGCAGTTGGAGCCGGGCGGAAACTCGCCTTCGCCGAGCTGTGAGCGGGCGATGCGGACGATCGCCTCGCCGGCGGCGCCTCGGCTCGTCGAGGTCGCCGCCGCTTCCCCACAGGCCGGGCCTTGCGGGCCCTCCGCCTGGGCGGTGACGTGTCGGCGACGGGCCTTCTTCTTCAGCGCCACCGGGACGGCCGCTTCGGTACCGCCGGCCGCCGGCGCGGCGCCTTCGTGTCCGAAGCCGAATTCGATCGCCCGAGCCATGACTTCGTCGGCGTAGTCGGCGACCCCGTCGGCGCAGGTGCCGTAGTAGTTGCAGGCCGCTTCGTGGTAGGCGTGGAAGGAGCC
>JBOGYZ010000319.1:0-23423 GCA_050697015.1 Solirubrobacterales bacterium | reverse complement strand
CGCCGCGGCCGCCCTCATTCCTGGGCTTTTTTCAGCGCTTCTTTCGCGGCTTTTTCGGCCGCTTTGGCCTGTTTCTGTGCGGCTTTGCCGGCGCTTTTCTCGAGTCTTTTCAGCTGGCGCTGGAGTTTTTTCCTCTGCACCTTCGAGAGGTTCTTCTTATGCAGCTGTTTGTTGATCCGTTTGAGCTGCCGCTGGGCCCTCGCCGCCGCCGGGTTGGCCGTCCCGGCGTTCGGTTGCCCGGCGCCCGGTCCGACGCCGTTGTTGTTGTCGGAGCCGCCGGAGACGAGCAGGGCGACCACCACGATCACCAGCACGATCGCCCCGAGGAAGATCCCGACCGCTTTGACCCCGCGGCCGCGGATCGATTCGCGCAGTTTCACCAGGTCGCGCGGCGGTTTGCCTTCGCGCGCTCCGGTCCCGGTGCCGGCGCTCGCGCCGGTCGCGGCCGCGGCGCTCTCGGCGGTGTGGACGTGTTCCGTCCACTGCTCCCCATCCCACCAGCGCAGCCCTTCGCCGCTTGGATCGTCGTACCAGCCGGCCGGAATCCCCGACCCGCCCGGCGTCTCGGTCGAGTTCACGGGCGCGATTATGCCTATCGCCGGGGCGGAACTTGTAAACGCGGTCGTTACAAGTCTTTTGCGTCGATCGGCCCCGCCACGGAAAAGGGCCCCTTTCGGGGCCCCCTGTTTCCGAAGGACGTACCACCAGCGACAGAGGCGTTGCTGGCTCGTCGGTCCTCAAGCTTTTGAAGTTCGGCCGCCGTGTTTTCGACGACGCCCCATAAACCCCTGCTCCCGCGAAAAGTTGCACTCTCCAGGGAAGAACCCCGAAATCAAGTAGCGCATCCGTCGAGCGGACGTGCCTCCGCCGGCCCCGCCGCGCTGCTACATTCCGGCGCCCCGGGCGTTTAGCTCAGTTGGGAGAGCGCCAGCTCGACAAGCTGGAGGTCACTGGTTCGAGCCCAGTAACGCCCACTCCTCCGGGGGTCTTCAAGGAGCGGCCTTCGCGCTCAGCTGCCAGGACACGCCGAAGCGGTCGCTGATCCAGGCGAAACGGGGGCTGAACGGGTAGGCGTCGAGTCCCATCAGCACGCCACCCCCCTCGGAGAGCTTCGCGAAGGCCACTTCGACCTCCTCGGGCGTGTCGAACTCGACGAAGAGCGAGACGGCGGGAGTGAAGCCGAAGGCGTGCTCGACCGGGCTGTCGAAGAGGCGGATCCGCTGGTCGCCGATCCGCAGGAAGGCGGCTTCGATCGTGCCGGCCTTCCCCGGTCCGTCCTCGCCGAAGCGCTGGACGTCCAGTACCTCGGCGTCGTCGACGGCCGACGCGTAGAGATCGAGTGCCGCCTCCGCGGCACCTTCGAACATCAGAAACGGCGTGAGGGTGGGTCCCATGGCTAGACGTGGTCGCTGGGCAAGTGCCAGCGGCGGGGGGCGATCAGCTGGTCGATCTCACGCGGGCCCCAGCTACCGCGCCAGTAGGGGATCGCGGGCGGCGGATTCTCGAGGACGGGCTCGGAGATTTCCCAGAGGCGCTCGATCGCGTCGGAGCTGGTGAAGAGGGTGCGGTCGCCGTTCATCGCGTCGTGGATGAGGCGCTCGTAGGGGTCGAGGGCGGCCTCGTTGTTGCCGAAGGCTTCGGCGTAGGTGAACTTCATGTGGGCTTCACCGAGCTGCATGGTGGCCCCGGGCACCTTGGCCAAAAAGGAGGTCGAGATGGAGCCGGGCTCACCGAGCTCGAAGGTCAGGTGGTCGCGCCCGAAGCCCTCCGGGATCAGCTTCTGGTCTAGCGGGAACATGCGGCGCGGCGGCTGTTTGAAGGCGATCGTGAGGACGTGGTGGCTCTCCGCCATCCGCTTGCCGGAGCGCAGGTAGAACGGCACGCCCTCCCAACGCCAGTTGTCGACGAAGGCCTTGACCGCGATGAAGGTCTCGGTGTCGGAGTTCGGGTCCACCCCGTCCTCTTCGCGATAGCCGACGTACTGGCCGCGGACGACGTCCTCGGGGCGCAGAGGCAGCATCGAATCAAAGACCTTCTCGCGCTCCAGGCCCAGCGGTTTCGGCTCCAGGGAGGTCGGCGGCTCCATCGCGACGAAGCCGAGGACCTGGAACATGTGCGTGACGAGCATGTCGCGGAAGGCGCCCGTGTCCTCGTAGAAGCTGCCACGCATCTCGATCGAAAGGGTCTCGGGAATGTCGATCTGGACGTGGTCGATGTGGTTGCGGTTCCAGACCGGCTCGAACATGCCGTTGGCGAAGCGCAGCGCCAGCAGGTTCTGCACCGCCTCGCGCCCGAGGTAGTGGTCGATCCGGTAGATCCGGTTCTCCTTGAAGACGGAGTGGAGGCGTTCGTTCAGCTCGTGGGCCGAGTGAAGATCGGTGCCGAACGGCTTCTCGGTGATCACCCGCGCGTCGTCGTCGAGGTCCAGCTTGCCGATCTCCTCGACCGTCCCCGCCGCGGCTTTCGGCGGCAGCGAAAGGTAGAAGAGGAGGTCGACCTCGTCGCCCAGTTCCTGCTTCGCGGCTTCGACCGCCTCGCCGAGCGGCTCGAAACCGTCGCCGACACCAACGAAGCTGAGCGCCTCGGCGAATTTGTCGAAGGCGCCGTCGGCGTCTGACTTACGTCCCGAACCTTCCACGGATTCGCGGGCGACCTCGCGGAATTCGTCGGTGGAGATCGGGTGGCGGGCGGCGCCGATGATGCGGAAGCCCTGCGGCATCAGCCCCACCTGGGAAAGGTGGAACATGCCCGGCAGGAGCTTGCGCTTGGCGAGGTCGCCAGTTGCGCCGAAGAGGACGATGACCTGGTCGGTCCGCACGCGGTCGGCGGCGCGGTCGTCCTGGGCGCTGGTCGTGGTGACGCTCACGCTTCGCAGGCTACAGCGCCGAATGCGCGGCCCATATGGTGCAGCGATGCCGCGTACGACCAACGGGGGGACCGAGTTCGATCCAGCGGCCCTGGAGCGGACCGAGGCGCGCTTCTGGCGAGAGGTCTGGGACGCGGCGCCGAGCGCCGTCCGGGTCGCCAAAGGCGTGCGGCGGGCCGAGTTCGGGCCGGTGCAGGCGACCGTCACGGCCGCGCTGTCGGAGCCGCGCTTCATGAACCTGATCCTCGGGGCGGCGAGCGCCGACGCGGCGGCCGAGGGGTTCGTCGAAGCGGCGGTCGGATGGGTGCGTGAGCAGGGCACGCGCGGCTTCGCTTTGCTCGACCCGAACCTCCCCGGCGCGGGCTCCGCCGAGCGCGCGCTCACCAGGGCCGGCTACGAGCGCGAACACGACTGGATGCGCTTCGTCCGCGACGCCCATCCGCCCCGCTTTCAGGTCGCCGGCGACGTCGAGGTCGTCGAGATCGGCGGCTCGAGCGAGGACGCACCGTTCGGCTCGATCGCGGCGCTCGGCTTCGGGCTGCCGCCCTGGGTCGCATCGCTCTTCGCGCCCCTCCCCGCCCTGCCCGACTGGCGCTGCTACCTCGCGCGGATCGACGCCGAACCACAAGCCTGCGCGGCGATGCTCCTCGACGGCGAGGTCGCCGAGTTGGGGATCGCGGCGACGCTGGAGGGCGGCCGCCGGCGCGGATGTCAGCTTGCGCTGCTGGCGCGGCGGATCGAGGACGCCGCGACGGCCGGCGCCCGCACCCTCTTCGTCGAGACCGGCGGCCGCGTCCCCGGCCGTCCCTCCACCAGCTACGCCAACATCCTCCGCGCCGGCTTCGAGGAGGCCTACCTCATGCCCGGCTGGGCCGATGCGCGACCTGCTGCGAACTGACTTCCTGCGCGCCGAAGCCGGCGGCGGCCTGGCGCTGCTGCTCGGCTCGGTCGTCGCGCTCGTCTGGGTGAATCTCCTCGATGCGGGCGGCTACGCCACCTTCTGGGCGCACCACATCAACATCGGGATCGGCTCCGCCTCGATCGATGAGAGCCTCGCCCACTGGGTCAACGACGGCCTGATGACGTTCTTCTTCTTCCTGATCTCGCTGGAGATCAAGCGCGAGCTGGTCACCGGGGAGCTCCGCCACCCGAAGCGCGCGGCGCTGCCGATCATCGCCGCGCTCGGCGGCATCGTGGTGCCGATCGCGATCTTCCTCGCGGTGACGGGCGGCCACAATGCGGCCGGCTGGGGCATCCCGATGGCGACCGACGCCGCCTTCGCGATCGGCGTCCTGGCGCTGCTCGGTGACCGGGTCGGGGTCGGCGTGAAGCTCTTCCTGGTGACGATCGCGGTGGTCGACGACGTCGCCGCGATCCTCGTCATCGCCGTCGCCTACACCGACCACCTGAGCCTCGGCTGGCTGGCGCTGGCGGTGGTGGGACTGCTGGCGACGGTGGCGCTGCGCCTGCTCGGGGCGCGCCGCATCCTGCTCTTCGTCCCGATCGGGATCTTCGTCTGGGTGGCGACCTTCGAGTCCGGGATCCACGCGACCCTGGCGGGTGTCGCGCTCGCCCTGATCTGCCCGGCGACGCCGGTCGCCGGCCGCGACGTCCTCGGCGAGCTCGAACACCGCCTCCACCCTTGGGTCAACTACGCAATCCTGCCGCTCTTCGCGCTCGCCAACGCGGGGGTCAAGCTGAGCGGCGGCGAGCTCTCCGACTCCGACGGGCGGCGGATCGCCTTGGCGGTCGCGATCGGCCTCGTGGTCGGCAAGTTCATCGGCATCGCCGGCGCCACCGTCGGCGCCCTGAAGCTCCGCCTCGGCGCCCTTCCCGCCGGAGTCGACCTGGGCGGCCTGCTCGGCGCCGCGGCCCTCGGCGGCATCGGCTTCACCGTCTCCCTCTTCATCACCCCCCTCGCCTACGACGACCCCCTGCTGATCGGCGCCGCCAAGCTCGGCATCCTCGGCGGCTCGGTCGTCTCCGCTGCGATCGGCATCGCGATCTTCATCGCCACCGGGGTCCACCCGACCCGCGAAGACGCCGACCTCTATTCA
The DNA here is from genome assembly GCA_050697015.1 of Solirubrobacterales bacterium. Taxonomy (GTDB): domain Bacteria; phylum Actinomycetota; class Thermoleophilia; order Solirubrobacterales; family 70-9; genus VAYN01. Next base: position 18,500 of record JBOGYZ010000319.1, on the reverse strand, counting down.
TCGGGCAGGGCTTCGAAGAACGAATAGAAGGTGCAGCCGGCCCGGTCGTCGCCGTAGCGGGCCGTCTGGGCGAGCGGGAGCGTCCGTTCCAGCCCTTCGGCGCCGGCGTCGCCGACACCGTGGAGGACGACGTTCTCCCGACCAATCGTGAACGCGACCGTGTTCTCGATGACCGGCACTGTCCGCCCGATCGTCCCGTCTTCCTTCTCGACCTCGATCCCGGTCACGCCGTCGGGCACGAGCGCGCGGATCCGGAAGTGGGTCGGCTTCCCCTTCCCGCAGGATCCGACGTCGACCAGACCGAATTCGCGTGCTGCTCCCACTGGGACGCAGAGGCTCCCTCCGCCAACGGCTTCACCCTTCGGCGGTCTGGTTCGGCCAGGTCGAACGGCCCGGGTGGCCCTGCGACGAGCGAACGAGTTCGCGGCGGCAGCTCCTTCACCGCCATCCGTTCGCCGAGCAGGCTGAAATGCGGAAAGTGCCCCCCTTCGCCGGCCTGCGCTCCAAGCGGGGTACCGCAGACCGCCGCGTACACCAGCACGACCAACCCCACCGTGATCAGCCTCCTCGCCCGCACGCCTTCCAGCTTACGAGGGACGCCTGCCGCCGGGCGCGGCGCTTAGGATCGCGCCCCGATGCCGACCGACTCCCAGCGGAACTCCGAGCCCCAGCGGGTAGAGAAGCCCTGGGGCTACGAGCTGTGGTGGGCCGAGACGCCGCACTACGCCGGGAAAATCCTCCATGTCGAGGCCGGGCACAGCTTGTCCCTGCAGATGCACCGGGAGAAGGACGAGTCGTCCTACGTGCTCTCCGGGCGGCTACGGCTGACCCGCGGGCCGAGCGCCGAGGAGCTGACGACCGAGGAGATCGGACCGGGCTTTACCTGGCGGGTCGAGCCGGGCACGGTGCACACGATCGAGGCGCTCGAGGACTCCGACGTGGTCGAGGTCTCGACCCCGCACCTCGACGACGTGGTGCGCCTGCGGGACCAATACGGCCGCGAGGACTAGGCCCAGGCCACCGCTCAAACTTCTCCGTGTCGAGTTGTGGTTGCTATACGACCAAAACTAAACACGGAGATCCTTGACCGATGCGGCCGGGGGCAACCACGCCGGGCTAGTACGCGCGGGCGACGATCGCCTGGAGGTCGGGCTCGTCCTCGCTGGCGGGGACGGTGCCGTCGGGGCGCTGGATGCAGCGGACGCTGATGCCGTCGCCGAGGAGGCGGCGCTCGCCGTCGAGGCCGAGCTTCGCCCACTCGATGCGGCCCACACCCTTTTTACCCACCTCGAGGGCCTCCTCGACGGAGGCGACCTGGGTGGTGGCGGACTCGCGGAAGTCGGTGGCCTCGCCGAGCATCGCCGCCTGGATCTCGTTCAGGAGCGGTTCGATGCGGCCGGGCACGTCGCCGAGCGGGATCGGGATCTTGTCGCCGGTGTCGCGACGGACGACGGTCGCCTGGCCCTCGGCGAGGTCGCGCGGGCCGAGGTCGATGCGCAGCGGCACGCCCCTCAGCTCCCAGTCGGTGGCGCGGCGGCCGAAGCCGGTGTGGGTGTCGGTGTCGACCTTGACCCGGGCGCCGAACGCGGCGATCGCGTCGCCGAGCTCGCGCGCCGCGTCGACCGCCCCGTCCTCGTCCCGGACGACGACGATCGCCACCTGGGTCGGGGCGATCCGCGGCGGCAGGCGCAGGCCGCGCTCGTCGCCGTGTCCCATGATCAGGCCGCCGACCAGACGGGTCGAGGCGCCCCAGGAGGTGGTCCAGGCGGTCTGGACCGCGCCGCCCTCGTCGGTGTAGGTGATGTCGAAGGCGCGGGCGAAGTTCTGGCCGAGCTCGTGGCTGGTCGCCAACTGCAGCGCTTTGCGATCGCGAGTGATGCCCTCGCAGGTCATCGTGTTGAGCGCGCCGGCGAAGCGCTCCTCGGCGGTCTTGCGGCCGAGCAGCACCGGCAGCGCCAGCGTGTCGACGAGGAAGTCGCGGTAGACGTCGTGGTGGATGCGCAGCGCGTAGGCGGCCGCGTCCTCGGCGCTGGCGTGGACCGTGTGGCCCTCCTGCCAGAGGAACTCGCTGGTGCGCAGGAAGAGGCGCGGGCGCAGCTCCCAGCGGACCACGTTCGCCCACTGATTCAGCAGCAGCGGCAGATCGCGGTAGCTGTTCACCCATTTCGACATCTGCTCGCCGAAGACGGTCTCCGAGGTCGGCCGCACGACGACCGGCTCGGTCAGGTCTTTGCCGCCCGCGTGCGTCACCACCGCGAGCTCCGGGCTGAAGCCCTCGACGTGCTCGGCCTCGCGCTGCAGGTAGCTCTCCGGGATGAAGAGCGGGAAGTAGACGTTGTCGGCGCCGGCCGCCTTGATGCGACGGTCGATGTCGGCCTGGATGCGCTCCCAGATCGCGTAGCCGTAGGGCCGGATCACCATCGTCCCACGCACCGGCCCGTTCTCCGCCAAGGCCGCTTTGGCGATCACGTCCTGATACCAGCGGGGGTAGTCCTCGGTCGGGTCGGCGATCGGCGATTTCGGCATGGCGCGCATCCTAGATGACGCCGGCGAGCAAAGTCGCGCGTGGCCGTTCCCTCTGACCAGTACCAATTTATACCACACACGGGGCTTGAAACAAGCCCTTGCCATGCCCCATACTCGCCCGCCGCAAAGGGTGTTGGTGTGCTTTTAAAGGTGAGGATCGAGGCGAGGAGTGTGGGTATGAGTATGAGTAAGACGACCGAGCACGCAGTGGTGATCGTCGGGGGTGGGCCGACCGGGATGATGTTGGGAGCGGAGCTGGCGCTGGCAGGGGTCGCGGCGCTGATCCTGGAGCAGCGGCCGGATCAGGAGCTGGACGGGTCGCGAGCGGGCGGCCTGCACTCGCGGGCGATCGAGCTGCTCGACCAGCGCGGCGCCGCGGGCCGCTTCCTGGCTGAGGGCTACACCGCCCAGATCGTCTCCTTCGGCGAGACCAAACTCGATATCAGCGACTTCCCCACCCGCCACCCCTATGGGCTGGCGCTGTGGCAGAAACACATCGAGCGGATCATGGCCGAGTGGATCTGGGACCTCGGCGTCGCGGTCCGCTATGGACAAGAGGTCGTCGGCTTCGCCCAGGACGACGGGGGTGTCGACGCCGGGCTGGCCGACGGGACCACGATCCGCGCCCGTTACCTCGTCGGCTGCGACGGCGGGCGCAGCGCGATCCGCAAAGGCGCGGGGATCGACTTCCCCGGCGCGAAGGCGACCAAGAGCACCCTGGTCGCAGAGGCCCAGATGACCGACAAATCCGGCTTCGGCTTCCACCGCGGGCCCCTCGGGGTCGGCGGCATCGGCCCGATGGAGGGCGGCGACCACCTCCGCATCGTCGTCCCCGAGGCCCGCTTGGAATCAGGCGACCACCCGACCCTCGACGAACTCCGCGACGCCCTCTTCACCGTCTACGGCACCGACTACGGAGTCCACAGCCCCACCTGGATCTCCCGCTTCACCGACGCCACCCGTCAAGCAGCCTCCTACCGCGACCGCCGCGTCCTCCTGGCCGGCGATGCCACCCACGTCCACTCCCCCATGGGCGGTCAAGGAATCCCCCTCGGCATGGGCGACGCCGTGAACCTCGGCTGGAAGCTCGCCCAGGTCGTGAAGAACATCTCCCCGGAGAGCCTCCTGGACACCTACCAAGCCGAGCGCCACCCCGCCGTGGCCAAATCGCTCCAATACACGATGGCCCTGAACACCCTCATGCGCGTCGACCCCCGCACCGAAGCCCTCCGCGACACGATCGCCAACGTGACGACCATGGACGAGCCTCGCAAACATCTCGGCGCCCTGGCCTCAGGACTAGACGTCCACTACGACCTCGGCAACGGCCACCCCCTCCTCGGCCGCCGCGTCCCCGACCTCGACATCGTCACCGCCAACGGCCTGACCACGATCTACGCCCTGCTGCACGAGGCACGGCCGGTGCTGCTCAACCTAGGCGAGCCGGGCGCATTCGACTTTGACAAGGGGAATGATCGAGTCGACCTCGTCGACGCCCACTGCGAGGGGAAGTGGGAGGTCCCGGCGGTCGGCGTGGTCGACTCCCCCAGCGCACTCCTGATCCGCCCCGACGGCCACGTCGCCTGGATCGGCGTGGGTGCCGACGCGAGACTCACCGGCGCGATGGCGAGTTGGTTCAGCCCGCTACACGAGCGGGGAGCAGTCGCATGACCGCCGCGGCCTACCGTTGCGGCGCCCGGATGCGGAAGCGCGCCATGACCGGCTGCGAGCGCAGACCGCCAGCCGCGGCGACCGCGAGGAGGCGGTAGGAGCCGGGCGTCAGCGTGCGCCCAGTTCGAGATCGTGGGTCGGTTCACCGGCAGCCCTTCCCGTGAACGGGCGCGACGGTAGATCGCCTGAAGCGGCTTGATCGAGTTGCGGATCGTCGAAGTTGACCGACCTTCGGCCTGCCAGCGATCGACAAGCTCTTGTATGTCCGCGGTAGTGACCGTGTTCAATTTCCGGCCACTCAGGACGGGCAGCAAATAGGTGTCGAGCGCCTGGCGATACCCGCGCAGCGTCGCGGGCTTATAGCGCTGACCCGAAGGTTTCGGATGTCTCCGGCCTCGGCCCCGGTCAGCCATATTCCGGCCGCGTCTCCCAGGGTCCGGCGGGTCGGCGTCCGGAACGTCCCCTGGTCGACCGAGCGGTTGGCTTCGGCTCGCCACGATTTCGCCTCGGCCAGCCGCGCGAAGGTCTTCCGCACCTTCTTTCCGTCGCGAGGCGAATAGACAAAAGCTTCGTAGCCTGCGTTGCATTTGCACCGCCTGCCGGTATGAGCCGGACAGCCCTTCGAATGTCGCCTGACGATCCCCTCAGCCATCGTCGCCTCCCTCGATCTCTCTCCCGTATTTCCTCGCCAGGTCTCCCGGCGTGACCCCGAGACCCGCTTTGAGCAGCTCCCGATCGAGCGTCGCAAGCTCGGCTTCATATCCCTCCGCGACTGCGGCGTACGTGGCGTCGTACAAGGACAAGCCGTGCTGCTCGGCAAGTTCGGTCGCTCGCCGGAAATCCGCGGTGTCCGGACTCACCGCGGCGCATACCTGCCTGAGCGAGTCGAGGACGACCGCCGCCTGCTCGGCCGTTGCTCCCGCCCGACCCCGCATCAGTGCGTTACCGACCTCGTAAGGCGTCAGGTCGAGGACCACGACGCCGAGGTCCCGGGATCGGTGCGCGTCGAGGAGCGCACGCGCCTCGGCGACTTCCTCCTCACCCTCAGCGTGGAACCACTTGAGCGCGACGTTGGCGTCGCTAACGACGTCGATCGCGCTCATCGCGACCTTCCCGCTCGATACGGACCAGGTCCGCTGACTCGAAACTCCCGAGCCCGTCGAGGGCGGCCCGACCGCGCGCCAGCGCAGCGTCGATCGCAACGGGATCGGGCCAACCGAGTTCCCGGCGCGCGGCCTCCTGCAGGAAGCCGCTCCGCGTCGTACCGCGCTCGCCAGCCTCGCGGTCGATCCGCTCAAGCAGGTCGTCGGGGAAGGAAACCATCACCTTTTGCGCCTTTGCCATTTCTCGATTATAGCTCGTAGCAATACCGAAGTCCCAATCTCGCACCGCCTCAGATCCGCGCTCAGGACGCTAAGCCGCGATCCGGACAAGGACGCCGCGTCAACCACCTCCATTGCGGACCTCCTCAGCCACCGGGGCGACCCGCTCCTGGCCGACGCCGAGGTTCCCCATCGAGAGCATCTACCTGTGCAGTCCGTCTTCGGCGCGGATCCGTCGCGGGTCGGGGTCACGCACGTGACGGCCGCCGTGTGGGCCTGGTGCACCGGTTGCACGGCGCCAATGACCCGTGGGCGGGGCAGTTGCACCGAGTCGGGGGTCGCGGCCACGACACGGATGTCCGCCTGTAGGCGTCGGCGTATCGGGTGCGAGCTGAGCTTGCGGACCCGGAATGGGTGGCTAGGGTTGCGGCATGATCGACTGGAAGCGGGTGCCCTGGTCGCTGTGGCTCTTCTGCGCGACCCTTTTGACCGGCTGGGTCATGATCGAGGTCGATACCCACGGCACCGTCGTGGGGAAGGTGCTTTTCGCGGCCCTCATGCTTGCGTGGATCTACTACCTGCTGAAGGCGGTCGAGTGGCTCTGGATCCTCACCGTCGCACTCTCCGTCCTGGCCCTCGTGCCCTTTGCCTTGATCGCCCCCTTCGACTGGCTGGGTGCCGTCCAATCACTGTTCGGGCTCGCGCTCCTTCTGCTTCCCATGACCCGGCGATACTTCGCCGACGGCACCCCGGCGGCGGACGCATAGAACGATGAATCGAGCCCAGGCCATCCTTTGTGGCCGTGTGCTCGACACCGGGTCGAAGTAGTAGGCGGTCGCCTACCGGCGGCGGCTCGCGTCCGACGGATGGCCGGAGGAGACAGTGGGCCGAGGCGGTCTTCGACCACCCCCGGGTGATGGGGTTTGAGGGGTTCTGCTGTTCCGTTTCGGGCTGACTAGTTTTTGGCTAGTCAGCTCTGGCTAGCTGGCATCTGGATCTGGTCGGGTGCCCTTGGCTGCCTCGGATTTTCTGGCTCGCTCTATCACTGGCTGCTTACTGACTTGCCGTTGCTTTCGATTTGGTTTCTGACTGGCTTAGCCGTCCGGCTGGGCCAGAAGAGCCGCGAGCGCTGATCGCACGACCGCGGGCTGAAGCAACACCGGCATGCGCCCACCGGCATTCAACGCGACTAGTCTGCGGCATCACCGACGAGGCGAACAACTTGCAGTTCAGCGCCGACCTCGGCGCGCGGTTCTGCTCAGGCCCACCGACGAGGACCTCCCCCGCTCGGGTCCGCGACGTGATCGTCTGCGCGGCCGACAACGTTGCGGACGTCGATGTCGAGGAGTACCGGCAGCACCTACCGGTCGGGGAGGAACGTCTCGCCGAGGGCGACGCGACCGCCGAGCAGGTCGACCTCGGCCGCGGCGCGGTCCTCTGCCAGTTGGACGATGACGAAGCCGAGTTGATCGCCAACGCATGCACCCAGCGCGGGCACTACTTCCACCCCGTCCGCCAGTTCGGGCAGCGCTACTCGTTCAGCCGCGAGCTACATCTCGCTGAATTGGAGAACCGCCAATTCGCGGTAGATGTCGACGGCGTCCTCGGCGACGCCCTGTCGCTATCGCGACTCGTTCGCGACAACGGTTTCTCGATGCAGTACGCGGCGCGCATCATCGACTACGAAGACGGCCAGCAGAGCGTGATCTACCTGCCCGGCTCGGAAGGCAAGGCCGTCTACCGCCTCCGTCGCGATCGCGAGTGGCTGGACGGCCCCGAAGCCGAGGAACTTACGGCGCTGCTCGCCGCCTTCTGGGACGCGGACCTCCCGCCGCGGGTGACGAGGGCTATGTGGCGGGTCGAGTACGCGACCTGGCAGCGCTACGCAGACGTCTCCCTGCCGGTGATCATCGGTGGCCTGGAGGCACTTCTGAAGATCGGCCGCGGGAACCTCACCGAGCAGTTCAAGCGACGCACGAGCGCCCTCGCCGACGAGATGGAGGTCGAGGGTATCGACGCGGACTTCTGCGGGCGCATGTACGACGGCCGCTCTGACTGGGTCCACGGCTCCCACGTCGAGTTGTTCAACCCGGCGGGCGATGGTTCCGACGCCGAGGGCCAGGACGTACTCGCCGATATCGAGAAGCTTCACGCAACGCTGCGGCGCGCCCTTCGACTTGCAATCGAAGACCGCGACTTCCGAAGCATCTTCGAGGCCGACGAGACGATCGCCGAGCGGTGGCCTGCGTAGCTACTCCGCGATCGGGTAGCCGTCCACTGCTGACTTCATCGCCGCACGGCCATTCCGGGCCTTGGCTTGCACTGCCCTTGCCTTTGCGCTAGGCGCCGAAGTAGCTGTAGTGGAGATGAGTCGCCACGATCGCATCAGCGATCACGAGGACGCAGAGGACCACGGCAAGCAGTAGTGCCATCCAGCCGCGGCGACGGAGCAGGTAGCCCCCGACGAGCATCACCAAGACCGGAGGGATCGTGAAGGAGAACCAGGGGTGGGTCGGGTTGATCGCGTTGCAGTAGCTGACCAGCGGCCCCCCTTCCGGCGGTTCGGAGCCGAAGGTCCCGTGGCAGGCGTTGTGTACGAATGCCACGGATGAGAGAGCTACGATGGCGACGACGTAGGCGAGGACGACGGTCGTGAGAATTAGGGCCCGCTCTGAGCGCTCCACGGTAAGCCCCACGCGGGCGGCAATCTGATCGAGCGTGAGGTTCCCGAAGACAGGTGCGTGGCTACTTCGGCACACAACAACGCCACGGCAACGGCCTGCTGATCTGCGGTGAGCTTCCGGTTGGAGATGGGCGAAGTCTAGGATCGCGTCTTGCCTCGTCCTTGCCCCTGGCCCTTGGCCCGTGCGCGACTTTTCTGACCTTTCCCTCCTTCGTGCCACTAGGCCATTCTTCTTCCCTGACGAGAACGGCTCTGTGGTGGTCAGAATCGCGGATGAGGTGCCGCGTTCAGACCTCGTGCGCCACCGTGCGCCAGTCCCACACGAAACAACCGGCTTCGGCCGGATTCAACCGGACAAAGGCTAGGCCGCAAACGGCTCCCTAGAGCGAAAATCTCTGCTCAGGCCAAAAAGGCGCCCACCGGAATCGAACCGGTGTAAACGGCTTTGCAGGCCGCTGCGTAGCCACTCCGCCAGGGCGCCGCGGATTGCGCATTATGCCCGCACAGGAGGACTCAGGGCATTCCGCCTCGCGGGACCGATGAGTTATCGGCGCCGGGTCGGTCACTTCTAGGACAGGAGCATTCGACAGAAGGAGCCGATGATGGCCAGGGACAGGATCGAGATGGCGAAGGCGAATTACCTCGCGTTCGCGGCGGGGGATCGGGCGACGATCGAGGAGTTGATCGGGGAGGAGTTTGAATTTCACAGCCCGGCCGATGAACGGGGGCTGGACCGGGACGGCTGGTTCGAGCGGTGCTGGCCCGGGGCGGGCTCGCTGACGGAGTTCGAGTTCGTGCGGCTCCTGGAGGCGGGCGACGAGGTCGTCGTCACCTACGAGGCGACGCGGACGGACGGCAGCCGGTTTCGGAACACCGAGGTGCTCACGTTCGACGGGGACAAGCAGGTTCGGGCCGAGGTTTATTTCGGCTGGAACCTCTGACGGCTATTCGGGGGCGTCGCCCTCGGTCTCGTCGTAGGGCGTGACCGTGCCGTAGTCCTCGACGGTGCCGCCGTCGCGCATGCTGGCGTCGTCGGGATTGTCGCCGGCCTCGCGCAGGGAGCGGCGCTGGCGCAGGTAGTCCCAGGTCTTGTCGAGCTGGAGTTTCAGCTCCTCGAGGCGGGCGTGCTCGTCGTCGTCGAGGCCCTCGCCCTCGTGGCGGTGGAGAAGGTCCTCCTCTTCCTTGACGAGCTTGTCGATGCGATCGAGTACTTGTTGGTCATCCATGGGTCGTAGATTATCCGGCCGGTGAAGTCGCTCGGGAGAGTGCTGCCGCTCTACGTCGTCGTGTTCATCGGCTTCGTCGGGTACAGCCTGATGATCACGGTGTTCACGCCGCTCCTGCTGGGGGACGGCGGCGGGCTGGTGTCGGCGGACAGTTCAACCTCCGAGCGGACGCTGGTGCTGGGCGGCCTGCTCGCCCTCTATCCGCTGGCCCAGTTCTTCGGCGCGCCGGTGCTGGGGTCGCTTTCGGACCGCTTCGGGCGGCGACCGGTGCTGCTCGCCTCGCTCGCCGCGAGCGCCGCCTTCTACGCCCTGATGGCGCTCGCCCTCCACCTCCACAGCCTCGCCCTGCTCGCCGTCGCCTGCCTGCTCGCCGGCCTCTCGGAGGCGAACATCGCGATCGCCCAGAGCGCCATCGCCGACACCGCCCCCGCCGCCGAGCGCAGCCGCCTCTTCGGCTACGTCTACCTCAGCTCGAGCCTCGCCTACGTGGTGGGGCCGCTGGCGGGCGGGAAGCTGGCCGACCCCAGCGTGGTCGGCTGGTTCGGGGCGCCGACGCCGTTCCTCGCCGTCGCGCTGCTGCTCATGGCGACCCTGGGACTGACGGCGGTGGCCTTCCGGGAGACGCACGCGCCGGACCCGGACGCGCCGCTCGGCCTCGGGGTCGCGGCGCGGAACGTCGGCGCCGCCTTCGCCCGCACCAGGCTGCGCCCGGTCTTCGCCGCCAACTTCGCCCTCTACCTGGCGATCTTCGGCTTCTTCCGCGTCTACCCGATGTACCTGGTCGACCATTTCGGGATGGGCGTCGGGCGTGAGTCCGAGTTCATCGCCTGGGTCGCGGTCCCGATCGTCCTCTCCAACCTCTTCCTGATCGGCTGGTTGTCGAAGCGGATCGACCCGCGGCAGCTGACCGTGCGGTTCGGCGCGGCGCTCGCGGTCTGCCTGGCGGTGGTGATCGTCCCGCACCCCGAAAGCGCCCTCTGGATCACCCTCTTCACCTGCGCACTGGCGCTGGCGGTCTGTCTGCCGTCGATGGCGGCAATGGTCTCCGACCGGTCGGCCCGGCCGAGCAGGGACACGCCCTCGGCACGAACCAATCGCTGCAGACCGGCGCCGAGGGTGTGTCGGGACTGGCCGGCGGCGGCCTCGCCGCGATCTCGACCGCCCTGCCACTGCCGGTGATGGGAGCGCTGGCCCTGCTCGGCTCGGCTCTCCTGGCCCGACCGGCGGCGCGCGAGGCCGCCGAGCCGGTCACCTCCGAGGCCTAGCGTCGGGCGAGGGCGGCGAGGTGGTCGCGGAAGCAGCGGCCGAAGGCGACCGCCGCGCCGGCGAGCCGACCGCTCAGGCCGCGACTTTCTGCGGCACGCGCACCTTCCGCGAGAACGTCAGCGCGCCGTCCTCCAGCGACCCGTAGCGCAGGGCCCGCAAGTCGATCGCGTAGTTCTGGCGCAGCTTCCACGGCTCCTTCGACCCCTGCTTCGGCAGGTCGGCCACCGCGCGCACCACGTAGCCGGAGCTGAAGTCGAGGATCGGCTCCTCGGTGACGGTCGGGTCGCTCAGATGCGGCATGACGATGTCGTAGCCATTCGCATCCATCTGATTGAGGACGCGGCAGACGAATTCCGCGACGAGGTCGGCCTTGAGCGTCCACGAGGCATTCGTATACCCGATCGTGAAGGCGAGGTTCGGCACGTCCCCGAGCATCATCCCGCGGTAGATGAGCATCTTGCCCTGCTCTGGTTCCTCGCCGTCGACCTCCAGCTTCATCCCGCCCAGGAACTGCAGGTTGAGCCCGGTCGCGGTGACGATGACGTCGGCCTCCAACTCACGCCCCGATTTCAGCTTGATCCCGTCCGGGGTGAAGCGACCGATGTGGTCGGTGACGATCTCGGCACTGCCGTCGTGGAGCGCTTTGAAGAGGTCGCCGTCGGGCACGACGCAGAGGCGCTGGTCCCAGGGGTTGTAGTTCGGTTTGAAGTGCGTGTCGATGTCGTAACCCGCGGGGAGCGCTTTCTCCAACCCGTTGCGCAGGATCCTCTTCATCAGGCCCGGACGTTTGCGCGAGAGCCGGTAGGTGAAGCTCTGGATCGCGACGTTCTTCCAGCGGACGATCGGATAGACGGCGCGGTGCGGGAGGAACTTGCGCAGGAACTCGGCCACCGGGTCTTCGCCCGGCAGCGAGACCACGTAGGTCGGCGAGCGTTGCAGCATCGTCACGTGCGCGGCGTCCTTGGCCATCGCGGGCACCAGCGTCACCGCGGTCGCGCCGCTGCCGATCACCACGACCTTTTTGCCCGCATAATCGTCCTCCTCCGGCCAGTGTTGAGGATGGATCACCTGGCCCTTGAAGTCCTCGATCCCGGCGAACTCGGGGGTGTAGCCCTGGTCGTAGCGGTAGTAGCCGCTGCAGTTGAAGAGGAAGGCGCACGAGATCGTCACGGTCGAGCCGTCGCCGCGCTCCGCGGTCACCGTCCAGCGGGCCTCCTCACTCGACCACGATGCCTTCACGACCCGGTGGCCGAAGCGCACCTTCTTGTCGATCCCGCCGTCCTTTGCGGTCTCGCGCACGTATTCGAGGATCGAGGCGCCGTCGGCGATCGACTTCGCTGCCGTCCAGGGCCGGAAGCGATACCCGAGCGTGTGCATGTCGGAGTCGGAGCGGATGCCGGGGTAACGAAAGAGGTCCCAGGTGCCACCGATCGCCTCGCGCGCCTCGAGAATCGCGTAGGTCTTCCCCGGGCTGCGTTCCCCCAGGTGGTGGGCGGCGCCGATGCCGGAGATGCCGGCACCGATGATGAGGACGTCGAAGCGCTCCGTCTCGGTCGGATCGGACCCGTTGCCGGGGGTCTGCATGAGGGTCTCTGGGGTCACTTCTCCTCCTCCGTTTTGCCGGCGCTCAAGCGGCCGGGCGCCGCTCAGCCGCCCTCCAACACTCGGAACGCTATCCCGGCGTTCTGGAGCCTTGTGAGAAGCATGTCACCCATCGATGCAACGGTAGTAAGTTGACCGGAGCGCTCGGGGTTGTCGTCGAAGGCCAGGCAGAGGCCCGACTCGGCGAGCATTTTCGACGTCTCCGTGTACCCCGGGTCCCCGCCCGAGACCTCGGTGACGACGCGCTTCCCCCCGCCCTCGCCGACGAAGCGGATCTTGAACCAGCTGTTCGCGCGCCGCGCCTCGCTCGGCCCCTCGCCGGGCGATTTCGCCTTCAGCATCAGCTTGCGGGCCGGCGGGATCGGGGCGAGGACGGCGACGGTGCCGACGCCCGCGGCCATCCCGCCGAGCGTCGCCAGGTGCTTGGCGACGAGGTTGTGGCCGTAGGTGAAGTCGGGGCCGTAGCGCTCGACCGCGGCGGCCGAGCGGCGGATGATCGTGCCGTCGACCGTCGGCAGCGGCGCGCTCCAGCCACCCAGCTCGGGGACGCGAAGAATTCGTGCGGGGGCCGAGCGGATCTTGCGATCGGTCGGGCGCGGCTCGGCGGCGCGGCGCTCTTTCGCGGCGGCCAGCGTCTGCCGTCCCCGGGCGAAGCCGTTGACCGCGGAGTGGTAGGTGCCGCCGGAGAACTGGGCGTTGGTGCGGACGTAGCCGTTGACGGTGAGCGGGACGCCCTCGGGCAGCTGCTGGACCGTGAAGTACGCGCCGAGGTCGTGCGGGATCGAGTCGAAACCGCAGCAGTGGACGATGCGGGCACCGGTGCGCTCCGCCGTCGCGTGATGGTCGAGCCAGGTGCGGTCGACGAACTCGGGCTCGCCGGTGAGGTCGACGTAGTCGGTGCCGGCGGCGGCGCAGGCGGCGACCAGCGGGGCGCCGTAAAGGGCGTACGGGCCGACGGTGGTGATGACGACGCGGGTCGACTCGGCGACCTTGGCGAGCGCCGTCGGGTCGGCGGCGTCGGCGACGAGCAGGTCGGGCGCGGGCGCCTCGGGACTGGCGGCGGCGAGGCGCGCGGCGACGGCCTCGAGCTTCGCGCGGTTACGGCCGACCAGCGCCCAGTGCAGGCTGGCGGGCGCGTTGGCGGCAAGGTAGTCCGCGGTCAGCCCGCCGGTGAACCCGGTGGCGCCGAACAACGCGAGGTCGTGGTCCCTCTCCCCAGCCATCCGGAGCATTGTGCCGGCTGCGCAGCCAGTTTGGGGCGCGCACCGGAGATTGACCCTGCCCTGGCAAGGTCGAAGTCCGTGCGCGGGGCTACTCGGCGACCCAGACTTTGGCCGCGCCGAGCTCGCCGGGCTCGAAGGCCCGGACCTCTCCCGGCGCCATGAAGCCGAAGGCTTTCATCGCTTTACGGATCCAATCCACATCGGTGACGATCGCGGTGCGTTTCCACGCTTTCAGGTGACCGAGGCCGAGCTTGAGCCCCGTTTTGGCATCCTCGACCACCGCGCCCGCGTCCATGCCGAAGCCCGCATCGATCTCGAACAGGAGCCGCACCTCCCCGTTCTCGGCCGCCTCGCGGAGCGCCGGCTCGATCTTCTCGCGATAATCGTCCCCGGTCAGCTTCTCGACGACCCGGAACCCGATGGTCCCCGCCGGCATCTCCTCGATCCGCTCGACCATGCCGCAACCCCCTACTTGGCGAGGAACGGCAGCAGCGCGGCGTTCACCTCGTCGGGGTGGGTCCAGGCGATGTTGTGGGGACCGCCCTCGACTTCGACGAACTCGAGGTCGGCGATCAGGTTCTCGTCGCGCAGCCGCTGGGCCGTCGACTCGAAGGGCAGGATGCGGTCCTCGGTGCCGTGGACGACGAGCGTCGGCACGTCGAATTTCGGGAGGTCGTCACGGAAGTCGGTCAGCCAGGTGTCGACACACGCATAGCTCGCGAACGGTGACATTTCGACCGCGACGTTGAAGTGGGCCTTCAGCGCCGCGTCGCCGATCCTGTCCGGCGCGAGTTTGTCGGTGTTGAAGAAGTTTTCGAAGAACCCTTCGAACCAGAGGTAGCGGTCTTTCGCGGCCGTCTCTTTGATGCCGTCGAAGACTTCTCCCGGCACGCCTTTCTCGTTGTCGTCGGTCTGCAACAGGAAGGGCGGGATCACGCCCAGCATCGCCACGCGGCTGATCCCGGCCGAGCCGTAGTTGCCGAGGTACCGGGTGACCTCGCCGGTGCCCATCGAGAACCCGACGAGCTGCACGTCCTCCCCGAGCGCCAGGTGGTCGAGCAGCGCTTTGAGGTCCGCGGCGAAGGTGTCGTAGTCGTAACCGGTCGTCGGCTGGCTCGACTGCCCGAACCCGCGGCGGTCGTAGCTGATCACCCGTCGCCCCGCCTTGAGAAGCTCCGGCTCCTGTTTCTCCCAGGAGTTGCCGTTCAGCGGATAGCCGTGGATCAGGACCACCGGCTTGCCGGAACCGTGGTCGCGGTAGTGGATGTCGATGTCGGCGCTGTTCTCTTTTCCGACGGTCACGTAGGGCATGCGGTCCTCCTGGTTTCGGCGGTGGGGCGCTCGGGGGCTACGTCGAGCCTACCCACGGCGCGACGCCGGCAAGCTTCGTAGTCGTGAACGCGCTCAGGCGGCGAGGGCGCCGTATTGCTCGCCCGCCTCGCCGCGCGCCGCCGGGTGAAGGCGGACGGCGTCCGGCCAGAACCGCGAGCCGAGGCGGAGCTGGAGCAGGTAGGAGCGCAGGAGAGCCTCGCGGGCCGGGTCCCAGGAGAAGCCGAGCAGCTTGCGGACCTCCGACGGGAGCATGCCGACCGAGATCAGCTTGATCGTCTCGTGGATCGGGGTGACGGCGAGGCGCATGAAGCCGGTGAAGGGCGGCTCCAGGAGGATCTTCTTGACCCGCCGGCCGCGGTCATCGTTGATCCAGAGGCCGCCGTCGGCGACGCGGCCGTCCACGTAGTCGCGCAGGTCGGCGACGGTGGCGGGCATCGAGTCGGGCGGCAGGCCGAGCAGCTCGCCGACGCGGCGGTATTCGGCCCAGTAGCGCTCGCGGGCGTCGGGGTCGAGGGTGCCGATGACCCGCTCGTAATAGAGGAGCGCCGAGTCAGCGAGGGTGGCTAGGACCCAGAGGCCGAGCGCCGGGTCGGAGGCGTCGTAGGAGGTCCCCGCGGGGATCGGACCGTAGTCCTCCTCGGTCACGCCGCGCACCCGGCGGTGCATCGCGCGCACGATCCGCCCGGTCTTCTCCGCCTGCTCGGCGGTGCCGAAGTAGATGCGCGACATCCGCTCGTCGGTGCGCAGAAGGCGGGTGCGTGGGTCGTCGAAGATGATCGAGTGCCGCTCGAAGCCGACCACGCCGAGCGGTTCGCACGCCTGCATGAAGAGCGCCCGCAGGCCGGAGAAGGCGACGACGCGCTCGCGGTGCAGGCGGCGCACCATCGAATCGGCCGGGAAGAAGCCGTCGACCTCGTCGGCACGCAGCAGCGTGAGGTCGTTCCGCGCCTCGATGTCCCTTGCCTCGTCACTCATACCTATAGATGGTATTGAGGTACCCCTGTCGGCCCTATCGAACAAACTGCGCCAAGATCCCTGGCGATGACCGAGAGGCGCGCCTTCCCCCCGCTCCACGAGGACGACCTGTCCCCGGACCCGTTCGAGCAGTTCGCCCGCTGGTACGAGATGGCGACGGCGGAGGTGCCGCTGGCCGACGCGATGACGCTGGCGACGCTTGGCAGCGATGGCATGCCGGACGCGCGGATGGTCCTGCTGAAGGGCCACGGTCCCGACGGGTTCCGCTTCTTCACCAACTACGAGAGCGCCAAGGCCCGCCAGATCGCCGCCGACCCGCGGGGCGCGCTGATCCTCTACTGGCGCGAGCACGACCGCCAGGTGCGGGCGCGGGGACCGATCGAGCGGCTGCCGGCGGCGGACTCCGACGCCTACTTCGCGAGCCGGGGACGCGAGAGCCGCCTCGGCGCCTGGGCCTCGCCGCAGAGCCGGCCGCTGGCCGACCGGGCGGAGCTCGACGCGCGGCTCGCCGAGGTGCGGGAGCGCTTCGACGGCGTCGAGGAGGTGCCGCGTCCCGACTTCTGGGGCGGCTTCGTGCTGCGGCCGGAGGCGATCGAGTTCTGGCAGGGCCAGCAGGTCCGCCTGCACGACCGCTTCGTCTACACCCGCACCGGCGCCACCTGGCGCATCCAACGCCTCGCCCCCTGATGTTGATGGGCCGAAAAACCACGTATTGCGTGGTTTTTCGGCCCATCAACATCGCTCGACCGTGACCAGCCAGGCGGGGAACTGGCCGGGGTCGAAGGTGACTTCGATCTGGGACTTCTCCAGGCCGATGAGGCGCCAGCCGGCCTCGGGGACGAAGGCGGCGCGGAGTTCGGCTTCCTCGATCGGGTGCGGGCCCTCGCTCTCCGGCGCGCCCTCGCGGAAGCAGAGGATGAAGAGAGTGGCGCCGGGCTCGGTGACCGCGGCGAGGCTCGCCACGTAGGCGCGCTGCTCGTCGCCGTCGAAGGTGTGGAAGAGGCCGCAGTCGAGGACCGTGTCGAAGGTGCGGCCGAGGCGCTCGAGGTGCAGGGCATCGGCAAGGGCGAACTCGGCCGGCCCACCGCGCTCCTCCCACTTCGCGAGCGCCATCTCCAGTGCCGTCTCGGCCACGTCGACCCCCAACGCCGGCAGTCCGAGCGAGGCGGCGAGGAGCGTGTGCTCGCCGCTGCCGCAGCCGGCGTCGAGGACGTCCCCGCGCCAGCGCCCTCGCTCGGCCAGCGCCGCGAACGCCGCCTGCGGCCTGCCGATGTCCCAGGGCGCGGTGCCATCGCGATAGGAGTCGTCCCACCACTGCCCCGCCCGCCGCTCGTGGCTGGTCGGCTCGCGCTCAGGCATCGACGATCACGAGACGAGCATAAGTGTCGAAGTAGCCCCTGATAGAAGCGGCGGCGACACGTTGTAGGGAAATGAAAATCCGATCGGCCCCGCCCGGGGCCGCCCAGAAGGAGAGACGATGACCGTCAAGACCAAGATCGCCGCCCTCCTCGCCGCGTCGGCGATGCTGCTGGCCCCGGCCACGGCACTCGCGGAAGGGCCGACCTATTCGCCCGCGAAGCCGCCCCATCCCCCGCACCCGGCAAAGCCGATGCCCGGCCCGAAGGCGTCCCTGCCGGAAAAGGCAAAGGCCTACGGCGTCTACTGCCGCGGCGCTTCCAAGAAGCACGAAAAGGGCAAAAAGGGCACGCCGTTCAGTGAATGTGTGACCGGGGTGGCAAAGGCCATCACCGTCCCGACCACCGCGAAGGCCGCCTGCAAGGGCGTCTCGAAGGAACGCGTCGAAGGGCAGAAGCGCACCCCGTACGCGACCTGCGTGGTGGCCGCGGCCCAGGCCAAGAAGGCAGCAGCGGCGAGCTGAACGCTGCCCGCACCCCGGATCGAATCCGCGATCCGGGGTAGAAAGGGGGTGTGTGGAATGACCGACGCCTCGTCCGGCGGGCGGCGCGCGGAGACGGGGACGCCTTCGCGGCCATCTTCCGGCGCTATCAGCAGGACCTCTATCGCTACTGCGTGGCGATCCTCGGCGACGAGCAGGACGCCCAGGACGCGCTGCAGAACACGATGGTCAAGGCGCTGCGCGCAATCCCCGGCGAGCGCCGCCAGATCGAGCTGAAGCCATGGCTCTACCGGGTCGCCCACAACGAGTCGATCGAACTGCGCCGGCGGGCGCTGCCGAGCGAGCCACTGGCCGAGGAGGTGCCCGCGCCGATCGCGAGCCTCGAGGAGACCGCCGCCGACCGCCGGCGGCTTCGCGACCTCCTCGCCGACATCGGCGAGCTGCCGGAGCGCCACCGCGGCGCTCTGGTGATGCGGGAGCTCGGCGGTCTCGACTTCGACGAGATCGCGGCGGCGCTCGACACCTCGCCGGGTGCCGCCCGCCAGGTGCTCTACGAGGCTCGGCGCAGCTTGCAGCAGATGAGCGACGGGCGTGAGATGGAGTGCGCTGCCGTCACCGCGAAGCTCTCCGGGCAGGATGGCCGGGTCGCGCGGCGGCGCGACATCCGCGCCCACCTGCGCGACTGCCCCGAGTGCCGACAGTTCGCCGCGTCGATCCGCCGTCGCACCGAGACGCTGGCCGGGATCGCACCGCTCCCGGCGATCGCCGCCGCCGCGATCGCAAAGGGGGCGCTCTCGGGAGCCGCGGGCGTCGCGA
>JBOGYZ010000318.1:0-16876 GCA_050697015.1 Solirubrobacterales bacterium | reverse complement strand
TTGCCGGTGTAGGCGCGGTTGACGTCCCAGGCGGTGCCGGCGATGTCGATGTGCGCCCAGGGCGTCTCGTCGACGAATTCCTCGAGGAAGGCGGACGCGGTGATCGTCCCCGCCTCGCGCTTTTTGGCGAGGTTGGAGAGGTCGGCGACCGTTCCCTTCATCAGCGCCCGGTACTCGTCGTGGAGGGGGAGGCGCCAGACCAGCTCGCCGCTCTCATCGCCCGCCGCCGAGATCTCGGCCGCCAGCTCGTCGTCGTTGGAGACGACCGCCGCGTAGGTCGAGCCGAGCGCGATCACCACCGCGCCGGTCAACGTCGCCATGTCGATGACCCGCTCGGCGCCGAGCTCGATCGCGTAGGCGAGTGCGTCGGCGAGGATCAGCCGGCCCTCGGCGTCGGTGTTGTTCACCTCGACCGTCTTGCCGTTGTATTGGGTGATCACGTCGCCCGGCTTGACCGCGGTGCCGGAGGGCATGTTCTCGGTCGAGGGGACGACGGTGATCAGGTCGACTGGCAGGCCGAGCTCGGCGATCGCCGCGGTCGCCTCGAGCACCGCGGAGGCACCGGACATGTCGAACTTCATCTCCTGCATCCCGGCGCCCGGCTTCAGCACGATGCCGCCGGTGTCGAAGGTCACTCCCTTGCCGATGAAGCCGAGCGTCGGCCCGGCGCCGCCGCCGCGGTAGTGGAGCACGATCAGGCGCGCGTCGACCGGGCCGCCCTGGGTGACGGCGGCGAGGCCGCCCATGCCCTTGGCGCGGACCGCGTCGCCGTCGAGGATCTCGACCGAGACGGCCTCGTTGGCCGCGGCGATCTCCTCGGCACGCTTCGCGAGGTCCTCCGGCTTGGCGAAGTTGGCGGGCGTTTCCTGCAGGTCGCGGGCGCGGTTGGCGGCCTCGGAGTAGACGCGGGCCGTCTCGACCGCGCCGGCCAGCTCCGCCGGCGCGAGCAGCGTCAGCGACTCCAGCCGCGCGCCCCGCTCGTCGTCGGCGTCATCCTCGCCCTTGCTTCCCTTGAACCGATCGAAGCGGTAGGCGCCGAGGATCGTGCCGGTGACGATCGCCTCCGCGGCGGCCGCCTCGTCCTCGAAGGAGGGCAGCGCCCAGGCCAGCGAGGTCGCCTTGAGCTTCCCCGCCTCGCCGGCGACCAACGCCGCGAGGACCCGCAGCTTCTCGGCGTCGAGCTTGTCGCGCTCGCCCAGCCCGACCACCAGCAGCCGCTGTGGCTCGCCTGGGTAGAGCAGGGTCATCGTCTTGAACGAGCCGACGGCATCGCCCGCTCCGGGAACCTCCGCGACTTCCTCCGGCAGCTCCTCTTCCTTGTACAGGCCGACCGCGACGAGGCCCTCGTCGGCGTCTTGCAGTGACCCTTGTCTCACATCGATGTCCATTGGGCCGCGAGTCTAATCAGGCAGGAAAAGCGGCTGAGGCCGCTATCGTCCCGAGCGGCGAGGCGCCCGTTCTGTCGGGCCGCATAAAAGGAGAGGAAAGGCCTAGATGTCCAGCTCAGTGATCCTTGGTACCGCGCGCACCCCGGTCGGCAAGATGGGCGGCGCCCTGTCTTCGGTCGACGCCCCCGAGCTCGGCGGGATCGCCATCGAAGGCGCGCTGGAGCGCTCCGGCGTCGCCCCCGAGCAGATCCAGGAAGTCATCTTCGGTCAGGTCCTGCAGGCCGGCCAGGGTCAGATCCCCTCGCGCCAGGCCCAGATCAAGGGCGGCATCCCGAAGGAGGTCCCTTCGGCGACGATCAACAAGGTCTGCGCCTCGGGCATGCGCACGCTCGGGCTCGCCGACCAGGCGATCCGCGTCGGTGACCTCGACGTCGCCGTGACCGGCGGCATGGAGTCGATGAGCAAGGCCCCTTACCTGCTGCCGAACGCGCGCTTCGGCTTCCGGATGGGCGACGTGCAAGCCCTTGACGCGATGACCCACGACGGGCTGACCAACGCCTTCACCGGCAAGCAGATGATCGCCGAGGCGTCCGAGGTCTCCAACGAGCTGGAGATCACCCGCGCCGACATGGACAAATTCGCGGTGCGCTCCCAGCAGCTGGCGGGCGAGGCGACCGAGGCCGGTCGGATCGCCGACGAGATCGTCCCGGTCGTCGTCAAGGGCCGCAAGGGCGATACCACGGTCGAGGTTGACGAGGCGCCGCGGCCCGGGACGACCCTGGAGGCGTTGGCCGGCCTGAAGGCGGTCGGCGGCGAGGGTGCGACCCACACCGCGGGCAACGCCCCGGGCGTGAACGACGGCGCCGGCGCGATCGTCGTCGCCTCCGAGGAGTGGGCCGAGTCCGAAGGCCGCAAGCCGCTCGCCAAGGTGCTCGCCTACGCGACCGTCGCCGACGACTTCGCCTACCTCGCCCGCACCCCCGGCAACGCGGCGCTGAAAGCGCTGGAGAAGATCGGGATGCAGCCGGGCGACGTCGACCTCTGGGAGATCAACGAGGCGTTCGCCTCGGTCGCGATCGGCTCGATGCGGATCCTCGGCATCGACGAGACCAACGTCAACGTGAACGGCGGCGCGATCGCCTTCGGCCACCCGATCGGCGCCAGCGGCGCCCGCATCGTCGGCGCGCTCGTTCACGAGCTCGGCCGCCGCGGCGGGGGGTTGGGAGTCGCGGCCATTTGCTCCGGCGGAGGTCAGGGCGACGCGATCGTCCTCGAGGTCGCCGCGGCGTAAGCGCGGCGCCGGAGCACCGGCGCACATCGGATGAGCAAAGCCGCGGCCTTCTTTGACCTGGATAAGACCCTGATGGCGGGGTCCAGCGGGATGCAGTTCGCGAGGGTCGCGGCGCGGGGTGGGATCGTCAGCCGGCGCCAGCTCGCCAGCTGGGGCGTCGAGCACCTGCGCTACCGACTGCGTGGGACGACCGACGAGAAGACCAGCGAGGTGCTGCGGGTCGCCCGTGAGCTGATCACGGGTCTTCCCGCGACGACGGTCGCGCGGATGGGGCCGGAGGTGATGACGGCGATCCTGCCGCGCGTCTACCCACAGATGCTGGAGGAGGTCCACGCCCATCAGGACGCGGGGCGGCCGTGCTTCATCGTCAGCGCCGCGGGCAACGACGTGGTCGAGACGCTGGCGACGGTGCTCGGCATGGAGGGCGGCATCGGCACCCGTTACGAGATCGACGCCGAGGGCAACTTCACCGGCCGCCTCGAGGGGCCCTTCGTCTACGGTCCAGGCAAGGTGATCGCGATGGAGGAATTCGCCACGCGGCACGACATCGACCTCGGCGAGTCATACGCCTATTCCGACTCGCTGTCGGACCTGCCGATGCTGCGCGCGGTCGGCAACCCGGTCGCGGTCAACCCCGACCCGCCGCTGGCGGCGATCGCCAAGGAGGAGGGGTGGCAGACGCTGCGCTTCGAGCGGCTCGGGCGGCGGCTGACCGCGGTTTCGGTGACGGTCCTCGCCACCGTCGCGGGCTTCGGCGCCTCGCGGGTTGCCGCCCGTCGCCGACCGGCCCCGCGCCGCTTCCCGCTCCGCCGCGGCGGATGAGCCGGCGCGCCTGGGGCGCCTTCGCCGCCGTCTCCGTCCTCTGGGGCCTGCCCTACCTCTTCATCAAGATCGCCGACGACGGCGGCATGCCACCGCTCGACCTGGCCTGGACGCGGATCGCGCTCGGGGCCGTGGTCCTCGTCGCGATCGCCTGGCGGGCGGGGACGCTGCCGAGCCTGCGCGGCCACCTGCCCTGGCTCCTCGCCTTCGCGATCGCCGAGATCGCGATCCCGTTCCCGATGATCGCCGCGGGGGAGACGCACGTCGCCTCCTCGACGGCGGCGATCCTGATCGCGACGACGCCGCTCCTGATCGCGATGCTCAGCCTGCGCTTCGAACCGAGCGAAAGGGTCACCGGGTTTCGCCTCCTCGGCCTCCTGGCCGGCCTCGCCGGGGTCGCCTTCCTGGTCGGCGTCGACGTCTCCGGCGACTCCGCCGAACTGCTCGGCGTCGGCGCGGTGCTGATCGCCGCCTGCGGCTACGCGACCGGTCCGCTGATCCTGAAACGCAAGCTGGCCGACCTCGACCCGACCGCGATGATGGGCGCCTGCCTGGTGATCGCCGCGGTGCTCCTCACGCCACTCGCTGCGATCACCCTTCCCAGCTCCGCGCCGAGCGCCGGCGCTTTCGCCTCGGTCGTCGTCCTCGGCCTCCTCTGCACCGCCCTCGCCCTGGTCCTGATGGCGATCCTGATCGGCGAAGCCGGTCCCTCGCGCGCCTCGGTCATCACCTACATCAACCCGGTGATCGCGCTCGCCCTCGGCGTCGTCTTCCTCGCGGAGGAACCGGGCGCCGGCACTCTCGTCGGCCTCGCCCTGATCCTGGCCGGCTCCTGGCTGGCGACGGCCGGGCCGCAACCCAGACCGCAAACCGAGCCCGCAAGCGAATAATGTTCATCGTTGCAATGGAGGCCGCCACCGCCCGCAAGATCCGCGTCGTCGTCGCCAAGCCCGGCCTCGACGGACATGACCGCGGCGCCAAGATCATCGCCCGCGCCCTGCGCGACGCCGGCATGGAGGTCATCTACACCGGCCTGCACCAGACCCCCGAGCAGATCGCCGAGACGGTGATCCAGGAGGACGCCGACGCGGTCGGGCTCTCGATCCTCTCCGGCGCCCACATGACGCTGGTGCCGAAAGTGGTGGCACTGCTGAAGGAGCAGGGCGTCGACGACGTGCTGGTGACGGTGGGAGGGACGATCCCCGCCGACGACATCCCCGAGCTGAAGCGACTCGGCGTCGCCGAGGTGTTCACCCCGGGAGCGGGTACCGACGACATCGTCGACTTCATCCGCGACGGCGCCGCCGAGCGCCACGCCGCCGGCGCCTGAGCCGATAGCCTGAGCCAATAGGTGCCATTCCTCCTATTTGCCTACACGGATCGGTGCACAGGTCCGGAGCGAGTGGGTATAGTGCCTGATTGACTGGTCAGTCAACCGGCTGAACCGCTAATATGGCCGGCCGCGACGGGGCCTGACGACTCGCAACCCGCGGCCTTCTTCGCACACCGAGAACCGTTCCCCAAGGAGGCTTCACTTGAAGATCTGCGTCCTGGTCAAGGAGGTACCGGACGCCGCGGTCCAGAAGCGCATCGATCCGAGCACGATGCGTCTCGACCGTAGCGGCGAGAAAAACCTCAACCCCTTCGATACGCACGCCCTCGAGGCGGCTATGCAGATCAAGGAGGGTGGCGCGATCCCGGTCGAGGAGGTCGTGGCGGTGACCATGGGTCCCGAATCCGCCGTCCGCGCCCTGCACAAGGCCGTCGCCCTCGGCGCCGACCGTTCGGTCCAGCTGACCGACGACGCCCTCCAGGGCTCCGACGTCTGCGCCACCGGCTACTCGCTGGCAAAGGTGCTCGAGTCCGAGAAACCGGATCTGGTCCTCTTGGGCCAGCAGTCCGATGACGGCGAGTGCTACACGATCGGCGCCGTCGTGGCCGACCACCTGCAGATGCCGTCGCTGACCCAGGTGATCAAGATCGACGTCAACGACGGCAAACTCCGCTGCGAGCGTCAGGCCGAGTACGGCTACGACACCGTCGAGATCGAGCTGCCGGCCGTGATCAGCGTCGGCGACGCGATCAACGAGCCGCGCTACCCATCGCTGAAAGCGATCATGGGCGCGAAAAAGAAACCGCTCGACAACAAGGGTGCCGGCGACGTCGGCATCGACCCCGGTCAGGTCGGCGAGGCCGGCTCGAAGACCAAAGTGCTCGCCCTCAACCCGCCTCCCGCCAAGGAAGCCGGCGAAATCATCGAGGACGAGGACACCAACGAGACGGTCGAAAAGATCGTCGCCTGGCTGGACGAGAGGAAACTGATCTAGATGGCAGGCATCCTGGTTTACGCCCTTCACGACGACGAGGGCAACTTCAACAAAAACTCTCTCGGTGCCATCTCCGAGGCCGCCAAGCTCGCCGGTGAAGTCGGCGGCGCATGTACCGCGCTGGTGGTCGGCGACGTCTCCGACGACGCCGCCGCCGGGCTCGGGAAATATGGGGCCGCCAAGGTCTACCGGGCCAAGAGCGTGCCCGAGGGCCTGGCCCAGCCGATCGTCGATGCGATGGCGAAGGTCATCACCGACAACGGCATCAGCTACGCGCTGTTCGGCGGCGGCCTGCTCGGCTTCGAGATCGGTGCCGGCCTCACCGCCCGCCTCGGCGCCGGGGTGACCATGGAGGTCACCGCGGTCAAGGTGCAGGACGGCAAGCTGATCGTGGAGCGGCCGATCCTCCAGGACTCGGAGATCGCCGACGTCGGCTACGTCTCGGAGCCCGGGATCATCATCAGCCGGCTCAACGCGTTCGAGATCAACGAGACCGGCGGCACCGCCACGGTCGAGGACGTCGAGGTCGAGCTGTCGGCCTGGTCGACCAAGGCGACGCTGGTCCAGCGCGGCGAGCAGCGTGGCGCCGACGTGAACATCGAGGACGCCGACATCCTGGTCGGTGGCGGTCGTGGTCTCGGCGCGGCGGACGGCTTCAAGCTGGCCGAGGAACTCGCCGAGTCGATGGGCGGCGCCGTCGCCGCGACCCGCGCGGTCGTCGACGCCGGTTGGTACCCCTACGCGGCGCAGATCGGTCAGACCGGCAAGACGGTCGCGCCGAAGCTGTACCTCGCGGCGGGGATCTCCGGCGCGATCCAGCACAAGGTCGGTATGCAGAACTCGGAGAACATCCTGGCGATCAACAAGGATCCGAACGCCCCGATCTTCGAGTTCTCGGACCTCGGCGTGGTGGGCGATCTGCACAAAATCGTCCCCAAGCTGACCGAGGCGATCAAAGCCAAGAAGGGCGGCTGAGCCTCGGCTCAGCCCCCAGTCTCGCCCCTTCAGGAGGAGCCCCAAGATGCCGGCTGTACGACCCAGTGAGTTCCCGCCGCCGTTCGACTCGAGCTCGGTGATCGGTCCGCCGACCGACGCGCCCGAGGATCGGATCGAGGTCGGCATCGCGATCGTCGGCGGTGGTCCCGCCGGCCTCGCCTGCGCCAACAAACTCATGCAGTTGCTCGAGAACGAGCCGGAGCTGACCGAGAAGCTCGGTGAAGTGCCGGTCGCCGTGATCGAGAAGGGCAAAGTGGCCGGGGCCCACCTCCTGTCGGGGGCGAACGTCAATCCGTCGGCGCTGGAACGGCTGTTCCCGGACCTGCCGCCGGCGGAGTGGCCGCCGGTCTACCAGGAGGTGACGAAGGACGCCACGTACCTCCTCACCAAGTCCAAAGCGTTCCCGCTCAAACCGACGCCGCCGAACTTCCGCAAAGAGGGCACCTACACGCTCTCAGTGGCGAAACTCGGCCGCTTCCTCGCCGAAAAAGCAGAAGAGGCGGGCGTCTACATCCTCGCGGAAACCGCCGCGACCAAGTTGCTGGTCGAGGACCGGATCGTGAAGGGCGTGCGCTCGGGTGACCGCGGCCGCGGCCGTGAGAACCAGGAACTGGCGAACTTCGAGCCCGGCTCGGACGTGATCGCCAAGGCGACCGTCCTCGCCGAGGGCACGATCGGCCACCTCAGCTACGCCGCCTACGACTACTTCGACCTGCACGGGGCCGACCCGCAGGCGTGGGAGCTCGGGGTGAAGGAGATCTGGGAGGTGCCGAAGCCGCTCGACAAGGTCATCCACACGATGGGCTGGCCGCTGCGTTGGAGCGGCAAGTACAAGGAGGCCGGCGGCAGCTTCATCTACCCGATGGGCGAGGACAAGGTCTGCTTCGGCCTGGTCGTCGGGCTCGACACCACCGACGCCACCTTCAGCGTCCACGACGCACTGCAGCAGTGGAAGACGCACCCCTTCATCAAGCAGATCATCGAGGGCGGCAAACGGGTCGGCTGGGGCGCCAAGACGATCCCGTCGGGCGGCTACTGGGCCATGCCGAGCCGGCTCACCGTGCCGGGAATGCTGATGGCCGGCGACTGTGCCGGGATGGTCAACATCGCCGAGCTCGCAGGCGTCCACTACGCGATGCACGCCGGCATGTACGCGGCGGAAGCGATCGTCGACTCCCTGAAGAAGGACATCGACTCGGTCAACTTCGAGGCCTACGACGAGATGATCCACAAGTCGGAGATCGAGAAGGACCTCAAAGAAACGCGCAACATGAAACAGCCGCTGACCAGAGGGATGGTCGTCGGTGGCGCGATGGCCTCGATGATGGTGGCGACCAAAGGCGCGTTCCCGGGCGGCCACTGGAAGGTCGAGGACAACGCCGACGTGCCGGTGGAACTCGGCAAGGCGTCGACGAAGTACCCGAAACCGGACGGCGAGCTGACCTTCGACAAGCTCGGGTCGGTGTTCCTCTCGGGCAATGCGACCCGCGACGACGCGCCCAACCACGTCCGCATCCAGACCCACGTGCCACGCGAGGTCGCCCAGACCTGGGTGTCGATGTGCCCGGCGCAGGTCTACGAGATCCCCGACGACCAACTGGAGAACGGCGCGGCGGAAGTCGATGTCCACGTCACCGCCTCCAACTGCGTCCAGTGCGGCGCGATCACCGCCAAGGGCGGCCGCCTGACCCTCCCCGAGGGCGGCGACGGCCCGCTGTACCAGGAGACCTGAGCATCTAGTCCCAAAGGTTTTGCATTCCGCGCGCCACGCGCGCGGAATTCGCGGGCAGCATCCCTCGGGTGCTGCCTGCCGCGTTTCTCACTTCGGAACTCACCTCCGCCGTCGGCGGCATCGCCGCGGCAATGGCGATCGGTGGCTTCGTGTGTCAGTCGAAACCGAGTTCGATCAGCGGGTCCGACGAAGAGCGCCGGCGGGATACCGCTTTAGGCGGTCTGATCGGGATGGCGGCGATGATCGGACTCATCCTGTTGTCTGAAATCCACTGGTAGCTTCGATCCATGAGCCGCAATCAGATCGATGCACTCATCATCATCGTCGGCCTGCTGGCCGAGGCAGGCGCCTTCTTCGCGCTGAATGCGCTCGGGGCCAGCGAACGGTTGGTGATCCTCGGAGCACTCGTCTGCATGATTCTCACCTGCCTCGCGGTAGGCGAGCACAGCGCTCATCACATCCGTAAGGAGCGCGGGCAGCAGCGCTGAGCGACCCGGTGGCCGGCTAGGCTCGCCGGATGCTGGCTCTGGGGATCATCTGCGCGATCGGGGCCTCGGCGCTCTACAACACGTCGATCGCGCTGCAGGCGCTCGAGGCGCGGGAGGTGGGGCACGAGCACGCGCTGCGGGCCTCGCTGATCGGGCGGCTGATCCGCAATCCGCGCTGGCTGGTGGCGACGCTGATCGGGCTGCTCGGCTGGCCGCTGGAGATCGTCGCGCTGCTCCTGGCGCCGCTCACCGTCGTCCAGCCCTGCCTCGCCAGCGGGCTGGTGCTGCTGCTCTTCCTCGGGGTGACGAGGCTGGGGGAGACGCCCGGGCGGCGCGAGTACGGTTCCGTCGCGGCGATCGTCGTCGGGGTCGGCGGAATCGCCTGGGCGGCGCCTGAACGAACCACCTCGAACGCCGGCACCGTGCCGATCGCGATCGCCCTGGCGCTGATGACGATCCCGATCCTCGCTCCCTACGCCCTGCGTGGGTGGCGGAACGCGGCGGGGACGCTGGCGGTCGTCGCGGCCGGCTTCGGCTACGCCTGGACGGCGATCGCCTCGAAGCTCCTCACCGACGAACTCTCGGCGGGCTCGCTGATCGTGGCGGCGGTCTGGCTCGGCACCGCGGCGGCGTCGGAGGGGCTGGCGCTGCTCAGTGAGATGAGCGCGCTCGGGCGGATGCCGGCGACGCGGGTCGCGCCGGTGATGTTCGCGGTCCAGGTGGTGGTCCCGGTGATCCTTGCCCCGCTGATCTTCGAAGAGTCCTGGTCGGAGACCCCGGGCGGCGGCGCGGCGCTGGTCGTCGCGATCCTCCTGGTGCTCGTGGGCGTGGTCTCACTGGCCGGTTCGAAGGCGGTCGGCGCGGTGATCGAGTCCGCTCATGCCGAGGACTGAAAGTGCCGATTTAGGGGGAGTCTGCGGATTCCAGAGCCGCGCATTTGCCCGCGGAGGGCGCTTTCTAAACGTTCGCCTCCGGTTTCGCTGCTAGCCTGACGCCGCTTTCGGCGACAGATCGACATTTATTTCCCGCTGAAACATTTTCCGAAGACTCCGTTTTTTTCCAGCCCACATGAGAAGGAGCCGACCGTAGGCGCCGCCGAGACATCCCTACCCGACGTGACGAAGTTCGCGATCGGATTCGATCACCGCGACCGTCCCCGCCTCTTCGAGCTGTGGACCGAGATCCTCGACTCCGAGCAGTGGTCGGAGGGCGCCAAGCTGGCCGCCTTCGAGGACCGCTGGGCCGAGTGGAACAAGCTGCCTAGCGTCGGGCTATCGAGTTGGGCGGGCGGTGCGCTCGCGGCGCTCGAGTTCGCCGGTGTCAAGGGCGAGACCGTCCTCGTCCCGTCGAACACCTTCATGGCGACGCCGCTGGCCGCCGTCGGCGCGGGCGCGAACGTGGAGTTCGTCGACTGCCGCAAAGACGACCTCTGCATGTCCTTCGAGGACTTCGAGCGCAAGGCCGAGAAGCACAAGCCGCGCGCCGCGATCCTCGTTCACGTCGGCGGCCACCTCTCATTTGATTCCAAGGAGATCGCCGCATACTGCCGTGACCATGGGATCTTCCTGCTCGAGGACTGCGCCCACGCCCACGGCGCCGACTGGAACGGGGCCCGTCCCGGCAGTTTCGGCGACGCCGGCGTCTACTCCCTCTACGCGACCAAGACGGTCTCCAGCGGCGAGGGTGGCGTCCTCGTCAGCGGCGACGATGACCTCATCGAGTACGCGAAGAAGTTCCGCAACTACGGCAAGTTCGACCACCAGGTCGACGGCCTCAACTTCCGGATGAACGAGTTCACCGCCGCCGTGGCGCTGGTCCAGGCCGAGCGGATGCAGGAGATCGTCGACTGGAAGAACGAGTACGCGCGGGAGCATCTCGATCCCGTCCACCCGGCCCGCCTGGCGCTCCCCGGGGGGATGACCTCGGGCTTCTACAAGTACATCGTCTTCGAGGAGATCGAGAAGAGCACCGGCAAGGTCTACGACCAGCCCTGCCATCGCATCATGGGGCGCTCCGACGAGCTGCCCAACACCGACTGGGTGGCCGAGAATCATTGGTGCGTGCCGCTCTACTACCGCCCGGAGAGCCGCGCCGCGGCTCTGGCCGGAGAGGAGGCGTAAGCGATGAGGGTCCTGGTGACCGGAGGCGGGGGCTTCATCGGCTCCCACGTCGTCGACAAGCTGAAGGCGAAAGGGGTCACCCCGCGGATCTTCGACCTCAGCGCCTCGCCGTACCACTCGCCGCTCGAGGTCGAGACCTTCACCGGCTCGATCACCGATCCGGGCAACCTCGACCTGGCGATGCGCGACTGCGACGCGGTCATCCACCTCGCCGCGGTCGCCGACGTCGGTCACGTGCTCGCCGACCCGGTGCTGGCCGAGGAGGTCAACACCCGCGGCACCCTGCAGGTGCTGGAGGCGGCCTGCCGGGCGAAGGTCGGCCGGGTCGTCTACGGCTCGACGACCTGGGTCTACAGCGACTGCCCCGAGCAGGCGGTCGACGAGGAAACCGCGATCCCGGCGCCGCGCCATCTCTACACCGCGACCAAGCTCGCGGGCGAGACCTACTGCGCCGGCTACTCGGAGCTGTACGACCTCGACTTCACGATCCTGCGCTTCGGCATCCCCTACGGCCCGCGCGCCCGCGCCGCCGGCGTCGTCGCCAAATTCACCGACCTCTCCTTCGAAGGCAAGGCGCTGACGATCGCCGGCGACGGAAGCACCACTCGCAGCTTCATCTACGTCGAGGACCTCGCCGACGGGATCGTCGCCGCGCTAGCCCCCGCGGCAACCGGACGCACCTACAACCTCTCCGGCGACGAGATCACGACGATCCTCGAAATCGCCGAGCGGGTGCAGGAAAACGTCGAGACCTGCGAGATCACCCATACGCCGCCGCGTCCCGGCGACTTCCCGGGCAAGACGATCTCCAACCAGCGCGCCCTCGACGAGCTCGGCTGGAAAGCCGAAACGCCCTTCAAGGACGGCGTCCGCAAGTACGTCGAATGGGTCAAGTGCACGACCCGTCCGCCGGACCCGATCCCAGGCACGAGGCCCTCGATGAATGGCAACGACCATGCCACGGGGGCGCTGCTCGCCGGTGCCTCGAAGCCCGGTGAGGCGCGCGACCCGCGCGTCCTCGTGCTCACCGCCGACATCGGCGAGGGCCACGACCTGCCCGCCCGGATGATCAAGGCCGACCTCGAGAAGGAGGTCCCCGACGTCGAGGTGACGGTGGACAACGGCCTCGAGGCGATGGGCAAGATGATGTCGGCGGTGGTGCGCGGCGGCTCGCGCTTCACCTTCCGTCGCGCCCCCTGGGTCTTCGACGTCCAGTACTGGCTGATCGCGAAGTTCGCGCCGACCCGGTGGCTGGCGATGCAGCTGATGTACCTGACCGGCGCGCGCGGTCTGCTGCGGGAGATCGCCGAGCAAGAACCCGACGTGATCATCTCGACCTACCCCGGCGTGACCGTGGTGCTCGGGATGCTGCGCGAGAAGCGCCGCCTCGACATCCCGGTCCAGTCGGCGATCACCGACCTCGCCGGGCTGCGCTACTGGGCGCACCCGGGCGTCGACCTCCACTACGTCACCCACCCCGAGTCGATCGAGGAAGTCGAACGCCTCGTGGGCCCGGGACGGGTGGAGTGGGCGCGGCCGCCGATCTCGCCGGAATTCCTCTCCCCGCGCACCCGCCGCGACGCCCGCGAGGCGGTCGGCGTCGACGCCCACGCGCGCATGGTGCTGGTCTCCGGCGGCGGCTGGGGGGTAGGCGACCTGGAGCGGGCGATCGAGCTGGCGCTCGCCGACGGCGAGACCGAGGTGGTCTGCATCTCCGGGCGCAACGAGCTCGCGCAGAAGAAGCTCGAAGCGCGCTTCGCGAACAACGAGCGGGTCCGCGTGCTCGGCTTCACCGACCAGATGAGCGACTGGATGGCGGCCGCCGACGCGATGGTCCACGCGACCGCCGGCCTCACCGTGCTCGAGGCCCACATCCGCGGCTGCCCGGTGATCTCCTACGGCTTCTCGGCCGGTCACCTGCGCGCCAACAACGCCGCCTTCGAACGGTTCGGCATCGCCGAAGTGGCGCGCTCCGACCACGAGCTGGAGACCACCCTGCGCCACGTCGCCGCCGAGCGCCGCTCGCCCGACTCCTCTTTCGCCTCGCTGCCCTCGATCGCTTCGCGGGCGCTCGCGGTGCGGCCGCGGGTGCGTCAGGAGCCGGTCTGGCGGCTACGCACCGCGCGCGCCGTCGCGGTCGCCTGCCTGGCGATCATCGCAGTGGTGCTGGTGATCTCCGCGGTCCAGCGCGAGAGCCCGCTGAAGCCGCTCCGGCCCGTCACCAGCCGCATCCACATCGGTAGCGACAACGACCCTACGCAGGCGACGCAGGCGGCGCAGAAGCTCGGTCCGGCGGTGTCCTCGCGCGAAGTCGCGAACGAAACCGCCGAAGCCGAATCCGCTCCTTGAGCAACGCGCCGCGGGCGCGGGGGACGGCGAGCGCCGTCCCCTCGGCGAAGGCCGTGGCGGGCGCGGGGGCGCTCGCCCTCGCCGTCGGGATCCCTCACGCGGGCCCGGCGCTCGCGCCGATCGTGCCCGCGGTCGGGCAGCGGCTCCCGGTGGTCCTGCGCGAAGAGGGCGCCGCGGGGGCCTTCCTCACCTTCGACGACGGCCCGCACCCGCAGGGGACCCCGGCGGTGCTGGAGATCCTGCGGGAGGCCGGGCAGCGGGCGACCTTCTTCCTCGCCGGCGAGCAGGTCGAGCGGCGCCCGGCGCTGGCCGCGGAGGTCGTCGCCGCGGGCCACCGGGTGGAGCTCCACTGCCATCGGCACCGCAACCAGTTGCGGCTGACCCCACGGGCGATCCTCGACGACGCCGAGCGGGCGCGGGCGGCGATCGAGGACGCGACCGGCCGGGCGATCGCCGACTATCGGCCGCCCTACGGGATCTTCAGCGGCGCCGGTCTCGCGGCGATCCGCTCACGCGGCTGGCGGCCGGTGCTCTGGTCGAAATGGGGACGGGACTGGACGCGTCGGGCTACTGCGGCGTCGATCGCGGGCAAGGCGACCGACGGGATTCGCCCCGGGGACATCGTCCTTTTGCACGACGCAGATTTCTATAGCGCGCGCAACTCTTGGGAGCGCACCGCGTCAGCTCTGCCGAGAATCTGTGACGAGCTGGCGATGCGGGGCCTGAAGTCGAGCGTGCTTCGTCGCTGAACCGGCGGCGCGATGGTCCACTCGTCGCAGCCCGCGAAGGCTTCGTCGAGCATGCGTGCCATCGTGCTGCGGGGCCGGTCCTGGTCGAAGATTTGCTGAGACATGGCTCTTCCGTCCTCACTAGGGGGGTTTGATGAAGATTCACCCCCCGGTCGGACGAAAAAGTTGCAGTTTGCGGATTTTGCGAACAGTTGTTCGCAGAGGTGCTACGGCGAAGGCGCAAAGTCGGCAATCGCCGTTGCCACGCGGTTCGGCTGATCGAACGGCACGAAGGTCGCCGAATCGGGTATGCGCACCAGTTTCGCGCCGCCCACTTCCTCCGCCAGTCGTTCGGCGTAGGCGATCGGGAAGAAGCGATCGCCGGGGGCCCAGGCGAGCAGCAGGGGGAATCCGGAGCCGCGTAGTTTCTCCGCCGCGGCGAGCGTGTGCTTCTTGTTCATCCCGCGAGTGACCTTGCCGAGGTCCCGCCGGATCGCCTTGTCGACGATGCCGGGCCTCGCCCACGACTCGACCAGACCGGCGGGCGGCTTCGTCTTGGCGAACGGGCGGAAGGCGGTGCGGACGATCGCCGGGAAGCGGAAGGGGAGGGCCAGCATCGTCACCCCGCCGGGCAGCTTGGCCAGCGGCGGCAGCGCCTTGAAGAGCCCCGGCGGAAAGTTGTCGTGGGTGTCGCAGTTGGTGAGGACGAGGCGGCCGACCCGGGCCGGGCGTCGGGCGACCAGCACCTGGCACATGGCGCCGCCGGAGTCGTTGCCGACCAAGGTCACGTCGTCGAGGTCGAGCGCCTCGAGGAAGCTTTCGATGATCGTCGCGACGCCGGGAGGGGTGAGGTCGGCCTCGGGCGCCATCGCCACCTGCTGGGCGCCCATCGGCCAGTGGGGGGCGATGCAGCGGAAGCGGTCGGAGAGGGCGTCGACGACACCGTCCCAGAGGCGGCCGTCGACCAGGTAGCCGTGGACGAAGACGATCGTCGGCCCCGATCCCGCCTCCCGGTAGCGGATAGTTCCCTGCGCCAGCTTCAGTTCTTTGTCCATGGGATTAACATACATACATCATGAATGAAAAAAACACAAGAGGAAAGGGGACTGACCAGCCAGGTCCTCATGGGGGGCGGCGCACTCAAGCGCAGCGGGCTGAGGCCACGCGCACGGCGCTGATCACGGCCGGACGCGAGCTGTTCGCCGAGCGCGGCTATGACGACGTCGGGGCAGAGGAGATCGTTCGGGCGGCCGGGCTCACCCGCGGGGCGCTCTATCACCACTTCCCGAGCGGTAAGCCCGCCTTGCTGGAGGCGATCTACGAACGGATGGAGGCGGAATCGACCGAGCGGGTCGCCCACATCGTCCTCGACTCCGACATGCACAGCCCGCTCGCCGCGATGAAGGCGGGCGTCGCCTCATTCCTCGACGAGTGCGCCGAGCCCGGCTTCCAGCAGATCGTCCTCCACGACGCCCCTGCCGTGCTCGGCTGGGAGCGCTGGCGCGCGATCGCCGCCGCCAACGGCCTCGGGCTGATCGAGGCGAGCTTGATCGCCGCGATCGAGGCGGGGGAGATCCGTCCCCTGCCGGTCAAACCGACCGCCCACCTCCTGCTCGGCGCCCTCGACGAGGCGGCGATGCTCCAGGCACGCTCCACCGATCCCGCGAGCAGAGCCGAGATCACCACCGTCCTGCTCGCCCTGATCGACAGCTTCGCTGCGCCCCTCCCGACCTGATGCGTGAATAGGAGCCACACCTGGTGTGGTCAACTCAGCGCTCGTGCACTTCTGGTCGCCCTGGCGCCCTCAATTGCACGAGCGTCGACCATCGAGCACGGACCCGCACCGATCACGCCGGCCGGGGCCCCAAAGCGCCGGCCGATGCGCTGATCCGACCTCCCTTGCGCACTGCTCTAAACTCTTAGGAGTGAAAGCTTCAATCCACCCCGATTACACCCTTGCCAACGTGCACTGCTCGTGCGGCAACCAGTTCTACACGCGGTCGACGAAAGACGATCTGCACGTCGAGCTTTGCTCCGAGTGCCACCCGTTCTACACCGGCAAACAGAAGCTGGTCGACACCGGCGGGCGCGTCGAGCGCTTCCAGCGTCGTCAGGCCAAACACCGGGCCGGTAGGCGGTAGCAACCGTGAGCCCCATCGCGGGCTCCGCACAACAGGCGCACCAAACCTCCCCCTCCAAAAGCAGTAAAGGAGGGGACCCGCTGCGCATGCCCGACGGCGCGCTCGTCGCGAAACGCGACGCGCCCGTCGGCGGCCAGGCGGTGCTCGAGGGGGTGATGATGCGCGGCATCTCGACCTGGGCCGTTGCCGTCCGCACCCCCGAGGGCCAGATCGAAGTCGAGTCCGAGCCACTCACCCCTTGGGCGAAGCGGCATCGCCTCTACAGGGTGCCGCTCGTGCGCGGCGTCATCGCCCTCGCCGAATCGATGAAGATCGGCTTCCGCGCGCTCGCGATCTCCGCCAACGCGCAGATCGAGGACGACGAGGACGGCGAGCCCGAAGAAATCGGCGGCTGGGTCTGGGGCCTCACCATCGCCTTCTCGCTGAGCCTCGCGATCGGCCTCTTCTTCGTCGTCCCGGTCGGGCTCACCAGCCTGATCAAGGGCCAGCTCGGC
>JBOGYZ010000317.1:0-14453 GCA_050697015.1 Solirubrobacterales bacterium | reverse complement strand
CCCGCTACCCGCGGCGACGGGGTCTGCCGCGGCTGCGCCGCTCGCGGAGACGACCGTCTTCGGGGCCGCCGGGTGGGCGCCCGGGCGGTCGCCGGAGAGCGCGCCCCGGGCGGCGGCGATGAACTCCGCCCCGCTCGCGAAGCGATCCTCCGGCGGCTTCGCCAGGGCTCGGGCGACGACCGGGTCGAGCGCCGCCGGCGCCCCGCCGGGCTGCTCGGAGATCGGCGGCGGTGGGTGGTGGAGGTGCGCGTAAAGAAGCGCGGAGTGCGAGTCGCGGAGAAACGGCGGCGCACCGGTCACACACTCGTAGAACAGCGCCCCGAGGGCGTAGAGGTCGGCGCGACCGTCCACCGCGCCACCCTGGATCTGCTCGGGGGCGATGTAGTCGAGGGTGCCGACGAGCTGGTCCGCCGAGGTCAGACGCGTCTGTCGGTCGACCCGCTGCGCGAGCCCGAAATCGGTCAGATAACACAGCTCCGCGCCGCTGGCGAGCTCCTCGGTGACAAGCACGTTCGCCGGCTTCACGTCGCGGTGCGTGAGCCCCCTCGCGTGCGCCGCGTCGAGCGCCGACCCGACCTGGTCGCAGATCGCCAGGGCCCGCTCGGGGTCAAGGGCCCCTTCCTTCCCCAGCAGCCTCGCGAGGTCGGGACCGTCAACCAGGCGGGTGACCAGGAACAGGGTGCCATCCTCCTCCCCGGCGGCGTAGACGGGCAACACGTTCGGATGGTCGATCGCCGCCGCGGCGCGCGACTCCTCAAGGAAGCGACGACGAAAGGTGTCATCGGCGGCGCGGTCCGGCGCGATCACCTTGACCGCCGCGCTGCGGCCGAGACGCTCATCGGTGGCGCGGTACACCACACCCATGCCACCCCGCCCGAGGACCCCGTCTATCCGGTAGCCGGCGATCTCGGAGCCAATCCCCAGCTCGCTCATCCGGCGCACCCTAACAACGGATCGGCCGTCCTCTGGCATCCTTCGTGCCGTCGTTCTCCGGCCACACACGAACCGATCGGACGCAACCCGAGTTGGGAGCCGAGGCACATAACAACGGCGACCCGCTGGCCGCCCACTCGCTTTCCCCGCGCGAGCTGCAACGGGTAGTCGCCGCCGAGCGAGCCGGGACGCCCTTCCTCGTCTTCAGGAACGAGGCCGGCGAGCTGACCACGTTCTTCGCCGGGCGCGAGACGACCACGCACACCATCGGCCGCGGTCCGGAGATGGACCTCTCGATCGGTTGGGACCCGGAGGTGTCGGGACTCCACGCCGAGCTCCACGGCCTCGGCGGTGAGTGGACGGTCGTCGACGACGGCCTCTCCACCAACGGGACCCACGTCAACGACGAGCGGGTCCACGGCCGACAACGGCTGCGTGACGGCGACCGGGTGCGGATCGGGCAGACGGTGCTTGTCTACAAGGCACCGGCGGCGGTCCGGATGGCCGCTACCGTGATCGCCGGTGACGCTCCACTCCCCCGCGATCTCACCAAGACGCAGAAGGCGGTGTTGATCGCGCTCTGCCGGCCTTACCGGGACCGTGGCGAGTTCGCCACGCCGGCCACCAACCAGCAGATCGCGGACCAGGTGTTCCTCTCGGTCGACGCGGTGAAGATGCACATGCGCACCCTGTTCGGGAAGTTCGAGCTGAGCCGTCTGCCCCAGAACGAGAAGCGGGCCCGACTCGCTGAGACCGCGCTGCGGCTCGGGGTCGTCGACGAGCGCGACCTGCTCGATCGCCAGGGCTAAGCACCCCTACCGGCGGACGAGCAGCACCGGAACCTCGGCGCGCTTGTGGGTGTGGAGGTTTTCGATCACAAGCGTCGCGGCCACTTGGCTTCGGTGGGCGAGCAGTCGCTCGCCGCTCGCGGTGAGCCGGATCTGGACATGTTTACTGCCCCCGGCGGGGATTGAGTAGCCGCCGCTGCCGAGCTCGCCGGCCCCCGCCTTCACCACAACCCGCTCGCGACAGCGTTCATCCAGCGGGCAGGTGGCGTGGAAGATGGCGTGGCCACCGACGACCGGCAGGACCACGGGCTTCGGGGCGCCGGGCTTCAGCACCGTCCATTCATCGGTGGCGGCGGCGCTGCGGGCGGCGTCGACGACGGCCCGCACCGAGAACCGCTTCTGGCCCGGTGAGAGGGCCGAGTAGCTGCGCGGCGACGTGCAGGGGATCCAGCGGGAGAGCGCGGCGACAACGCCTTCGCCTTCCAGACGGCATTCGAAGGTCGCTCCGGCGACGTTCGATTCGAACTCGAAGCTCGCCGTGCGACCGGTGGTGGTCGCCCCGGGGGCGGCGGTGATCTTCGGCGTCGGTACGGCGGGCGTCGGTTCGGCGAAGGATTCGGAGGTGCTCAGGGCGAGCGGTGCGTTCGTGTTCCCCGACGGCTGGACCCCGACCGCCGTGCAGCCACCCTGGGCGGGACAAGAGATGCCGAAAAGGAAGGGACCCAGCGGGTCCAGGCTTTCGGACTCGGTCGTCGACGAGGGCACCGCAGGCGTCGACTCCCGCGCCCAGCGGGAACCGTCCCAACTGAGGATCAGCGGCGAGGTCTTGTCGTCGGCGGGCCAGAGCGCGGTGTCGTGCCGGCCCACGGCGACGCACCGATCGACACCGACGCAGGAGACGTCCGTCAGCGAGGCGTACTTCGGCAACCCCGCCGTCACCCGCTTCCAGCGCCCCGCCCGCCAACGCTCGACAAGCGGGCCGTTCGCAGTGTCGTTCTGACTCGTGTAGTAGTGCCCCACCGCCATGCAGTCCGAACGACTCGGGCACGAGACATCTTCGAGGGAGGGGAAGTAGAGGCGGCCGGTCGGAGGATGCTCGACCGACCACCGATGGCCGTTCCAGTGCTCCGCCAGAGCCTCATTTTCGGGGACCCCGGTGTGGGGGTTGGCGTTGTAGCTGCCGACGGCCATGCAGGAGTTGCGACTCGCGCAGGTGATCCCGAAAAAGGGACTCCCGTGCCTTGCCGCGAAGGGGGTCCCCTGCAGCTCCCAGGCGCTGCCGTTCCAGACCTCCAGCAAGGGAGTCTGGCCCGTGGCCTGCTCCGAAAAGCTGGACCCGACCGCGATGCAGAACGAGGCGGAGAGGCAGCTCACGCCGCTCAACCCACTGTGTGGTCGTGCCCCGGCCGGGGTCGGCACGACGCTCCAGGAGCTGCCGTTCCAAACCTCCAGAAGAGCCCGCGACGCATCGTAGAAGCCGGACCTCAAGGCCGACAACGCATCGGAGTGGGTGCCGCCGACCGCGACACAAAAGCTGGGCGAGACGCAGGACACCGAGGCCAGGGCGGCCCCGGCTCCGACGGGGTCGGCGGTCGGGGCCACCCTCCACGACGATCCGTCCCAGACCTCCGAGAAGGAAGCGACATGCGTCGGCGGTTCGAATTCTTCGTAGCCGTCGTCAGCGGTCCCGACCGCCACGCAGAAGGCCGGTGGGGTACATGAGACGCTGCCGAGCGTGCCCTCGGAGAAGCCTTCCGGCCCGAGGGTCGGGACGGTGCTCCAGGTCGCGCCCTCGGCCGGCGCCGCGATCGCCGCCAGCATCAGCAGAGCGAAGAGCAGCGCCACCGGAATTCTTTTTCGAAGTGTCGGCATCGAGCGGTGCGTCAAGGCGTCAGCGGTGGAGGAACCTCGGCGCGCAGATTCTCACAGTCACAACGCATGGCAAGGCCCAACACTTGCGGCCACGCCGAAGGGCCCGGCGCCGGACGCCGGGCCCTCGGAGCAGCGACGATCAATCCTTGGGCCTGGTCATCACCCAGACCGCCGTGAGGCCGAGGAAGACCAACACGCCGATCGTCACCAGGTGCTCCACCTTTGCCTCGATCTTTTCCGAGACGGCCTGCTTGCAGACGTCGCCGAGGCCGCCGCCGATCTTCTGACATTCGGCGATCTCGTGGCCGCCGGAGCCGAGCGCGATCAGGCAGCCGACCGCGAGCAGTGCGGCCCAGGCGATCATCACCCAGGTGATCTTCCGCCAGCCGCGACGGCGGAGCGACGAGGACCCCTTGTCGACGGCGGCGCGCAGATGGTCGGTGGCAATCTCGGTGTGGTCGGTGAAAGTTGACATCGTTTCCTCCTTGGAAGTGGGCGTGGCGTCAGCTTCTGGCCCACGCTCACCCCCCACCACCGACCCTTGGTGGCGAGAACCCTTACCCCCGCGAATGCCGTTCGCCGTTCCGCGCTTACGCGGCTACTACGAGCACGGCTCGGTGAAGCCGAGGTTCTGTCGGTCGCGAGAAGGCATCACGCACGCCTCCTCGCTTGAGCCGGCGTCGACATTGACCCACTTGCCACCGACCTTATGGAGGATGTCGATGGCCCCGTCCGGTGATCCGTCGATGTAGATGGTTATCTGGGCAGACGCCCATGGGCCGACGGTCGAGACGTGAATTCCGCCTACGTGCACCGTCTTGCCCGGGTAGGCCGTAGGCGTTTCCTTTGCCGCGCGGGTGATCGCCCGATGCTCACTTCGATTGGGCGGGCGCCAGGCCAGCGCCGACGAGGCGAAGGCACAGGACAGGATCGCCGCCAAGATTCCCAA
This sequence comes from Solirubrobacterales bacterium, assembly GCA_050697015.1. Taxonomy (GTDB): domain Bacteria; phylum Actinomycetota; class Thermoleophilia; order Solirubrobacterales; family 70-9; genus VAYN01. The sequence goes on along the minus strand of JBOGYZ010000317.1, from coordinate 9,911 downwards.
ACGCGTCAAAACCGTCTTCCCGTTCATCGACGCGAGCAGCGTAGCGCCTTGCCACGCCTTCGGCGACCCACGCCACGGGCGCCGGGTAAGGCTCTCCCACACCAAGGGTCCCTGGCCCAGACGGTTGCGCGCGCCGAGGCTCTCCGAACACGCGGCGGTGATTCCGCCCGACCAACTCGAGAGCAAGGAGAAGTCATGTTTGGCAACCGCCGTATCCTCATCGCGATTCTCGCGTCCGTAGCCGTGATCGCCGTCGTCGCGGGCTGCGGCTCCTCGAAGGACCACTCCTCCGAATGGAGCTCGTCGCAGCAGACCCGGTTGAAGGACGAAGCGCAGGAGAAGGTCCCAGAGTTCACCGACGACGGGGTCGCCTGTCTCGTCGACGGCATCACCTCGGGGTTCTCGCCCTCAGAAAACGGAAAGCTCGACCAGGCCGGCGAAGAAAAGGTCGAAGGCATCGTCAACAACTGCGCCGAAACGTCGTCGAACGTGCAGGGGATCCTGAGCCAGGCCTGCCAGGAAGAAGGCTTGATCAGCGAAGGGTGCGAGGACGAAATGATCAACCAGGCGACCGAAGACTTCGGGGTCGAAGGCTACGAAGAAAGCGAACCGTACGAAGCCGAAGGCGAATACGAAAACCAAGGCCTCGAAGAAATGGACCAGGAACTCCAGCAGGAATACGAAGAAGGCAAGTGGGGGCCGGAATCGGAATAGGACGACGACGCGCCAGCGTATCCGGGCCCACCAGGGCCCGGTGCGCCCGGCCCGCAGCGCCAGCCGCGAGGGTAGACACCGTATTCACAGAGGCGGTCGACGGGGTGGCAGTAGGCCTTGCGTTCCTTGGGATGGTCCCAGTCTTTCGCGATCGTCCGCACTTATTACATGACGGCGATCCGACGCCGATCGTCAGGCGAGCCTTCTCCCCCTCGGCGATCCTGACGGCCCCGCACGATTGCCGGCCGCGGAGGATTCGCGGGGCTTCCCCAGCAGGGCTCTCGCCGACAGGTCTTCAGCCCCACCGAAGATCTCCTGTGCTCGAGCTAGCGAGTTGGCGCCATGCCAGCACTGCCAGTGCCCCTGGAAGGTGCCGCCACATCGCCAACCTTCCGCATAGATCGAGTACTCGCACTCGTAGGCCTGCGTCCCGCAGTAGAACCTGGGCTTCTTGCTGACCGGATGACCGAACCTCTTGGCAATCCTCCGCACGGTGCTGCAGGAGGGCGAGCCCTTTTCGATTGTCAGCTTGTAGGTGAGCGATCCCTCCACCACGACCGAACCGCAAGAGGTGCTCGCCAGGGGCTGGGCGCCGCGATCGAGGGCGGCGGCCGACGCCGGACCCGCGATGAGCACCGCCAGCGCGAGCACGATCACTGTCGCGATCCCAGAAGGATCGGTTTCGCGGGCACCCGGGACAAGGGCATCCTTTTTTAGGCTTGACAACCCCGCCTCCAGCAGAAAGCTTTGCGCTGTGACGCCTTGCGCAGCAAACGCTTCAGTCGGGTCCAAGAGGGCTGCGACGGTTGGGGTCTCGGCGTGATGCGCAGGTTCAGCCTCATCGGGATTGCCGCCGTGGCGCTGGCGCTGATCGCCTTGGTTGCCGCCCCGGCCCTCGCCAAGCGGAATGCATCGCATGCCCAACTTTGGTCCGCGCTCGGCGGCAAGGTCACCTGCGGCCTCGCGATCAGATCCACCTCCTCACCGAACGAGGCGCTCTGCGCGTCCCGCTCGATCCCGCCGCCCCATGACCCCAACGACATCGAGGGCGACCCCGGCTTCGTCTACCTGAAGCAGCAAGGCTCGCCCAAGCTGGCGAGATTGAGCCAGTACTCCTGGGAAAGGGGATGGAGGTACAAAGAAAGCACTACGCCGACTCCACTGCCGGCGGGTACGACCTGGACGTTGCCAGGGGGCGGCGTGCGGTGCGTGATCAGCCCAACTTCCGTGCGGTGCAGTAATCGCGATGGCAAGGGTTTCGTGCTGAAGCGCTCGTCCTACCGCAAGATCACCTAGGCATCGTCCTCTCGGTCCTTGACCATCGCGAGCCGGCCGACATCTCGCGCCCATCGATCGCGTTCGGCAGCACCTGAGCCACCCTCGAGTTCCCTACCCGACGAATCCATCCCCGGCGCCACCGACTGCCAGGCGACGACAGTCGGTCGGCTCCGGAGCGCCTTCCGCAGAATCATGGGCGCACACGAACCTAATTCAAATTCAGCGAGCCTCACGTTAATAGCGATGCCATCGATCGCGACTTAAATAAGCGTGGCGATAACAACGGATCCGAAGCGGCCGCGCTATTCAGCCGTAAGAAAGGGCGCTTGGATTCCCGAGCGGTAAGACGGCAGTTATTAACGTAAATCAGCGATTGCTATATTAACTCGATGGTGGCGAGAAAAGACAAAGAGACCCGTTCGGGCCTCTTCATGCCCCAGGGAGACGGATATTCCGCCTTCGCCCCCAAGCCGCTGCCACCGACGCCACCGATCGAGCTGGACTCCGAACTGCTGACATTGCTGGAGCAGTCGGGCACCGAGCTCGGTCGTCTCGATGGGGTCGCCCGAGTGATTCCCGACCCTGACTTCTTCGTCAGCATGTACGTGCGTCGGGAGGCGGTCCTCAGCTCCCAGATCGAGGGGACGCAGAGCACCCTGGAGGATCTGCTCGAGCGCGAGATCGGCGCTGGTGTCGACGACCATCGCTCCGACGTCCTCGACATCGTCAACTACGTCCAGGCGATGAACTTCGGGCTCGAGCGGCTGCAGACGCTGCCTTTGTCGCTGCGCCTGATTCGCGAAATCCACCGGGAGCTCCTGAAGGACGGGCGTGGCTCGCACGCGACCCCCGGCGAGTTTCGACGGACGCAGAACTGGATCGGCCCCGACGGGGCGAGCATCGAGCAGGCGACCTTCGTGCCGCCACCGGTCCCGGAGATGGAGAAGGCCCTGGGGGACCTCGAGACGTTCCTGCACGAAGACGGTCGCTACTCGACCCTGATCGAGGTCGGCCTCGCCCATGCCCAGTTCGAGACGATCCATCCCTTTCTCGACGGCAACGGCAGGGTCGGGCGGCTGCTGAACACCTTCCTCCTGGTCCAGCGTGGGGTCCTTCGTAAACCCCTCCTCTACCTGAGCTTCTATTTCAAACTCCACCGGACCGAGTACTACGACCGGCTGATGGCGGTCCGTCTGAAAGGCGATTGGGAGGGATGGCTGCGCTTCTTCCTGCGTGGCGTCGTGCAGACCGCCCGCGAAGCCACCGCGACCGCCGAGCGGATCTTCGAGCTGCGCGAGAGCCACCGTTCGATGATCATCGAGCGGGGCCTCGGCGACAACGCGCTGCGTCTGCTCTCCGCGCTCTTCCAGCGCCCGCTCCTCAACGTCAATCTCGCAGCGGACATCCTCGGGACGACCTATCCGACCGCGAGCCGCCTGGTCGGCGGCCTCGAGGATCTCCGGATCTTGAAGGAGATCACCGGCCGCAAACGCTCACGGATCTACCGCTACGAGCCCTACATCGCCCTCTTCGAGGATCCACCGGCCCTCGGTGACGAGGGTGCATCGCTCGAGGTGACCGAAGCAGCAACTTAGAATCGGCTTCCGCCCACCAACCCCGAGCCGATGACCGGCCGACGAGGACGCCAACTCAAGGGACGGCGAAGGGAAGAGGCCGGATCGCACGGATCAGCCTCGGGCAAAAGGCGTGGAAAAGGCGCAGCCCCCCGCAAATCCACTTCTCATGCCAGCTTGAACCGTTCGCCCCGATGAGGCCGGCTAGCCGCGCAGCATGACGCGGTGGTTCTTGCAGAAGTTCTGCGGGCCGGGCGGATGGACGCAGACGTGGGCGATGACGCTCAGCTTCTTGCCCAGGTGCAGCTGCTTCTTGCCCCAGGGGGTGAGCTTGGCGAGCACCTCGGGCGTGTAGTTCCCCCGGTACCAGGTCGAGCCCTTCGCCGCGACGTGCTTTCCGTGCTTGACCGTGAAGAAGACGTGATTACAGGAGTTGTTGCAGCCGAGCTTGACGATGGGCACGTTGCCCTTCGAAAGCTTGGCTTCCTTCGGGAAGTCGAAGGTGACGATGGTCATGCAGTGCCGGTTGTAGGGCTGGCCGGGCATGCATTCGGCGCGGGTCGGGTTCGGGTTTTCGACGGGCTTGTATTCCGGTCCGGCGTCGGCCATCGACGCGGCTGCCCCGACGAGCGCGGAGACGCTCAGCAGGGCCGACGTGAGGACGAGGCAGAAGCGGCGGCTGATGGGGTTCTTCGACATGCCCGATTGATCGGCATGTGGGCGGCGAAGTTGAGGCGTGAATGCCCTATTCGACCTTTTCGATCGCCCGTTCGACTTCTTTGAGCGTCGGGTTTTCCTGCAGGGTCTCGTTGCCCTTGGGACCCTCGATCACCATCGCGATGCCATAACGGATGCCCAGTTTGGAGCCGAGTTCCTGCTGGGCTGCGAGGCTCGCGGTCATCGGACTATCCGGTTCACGACCCTCATCGAAGGCTTCCTGCCATTCGGTGTCTTCGAGTTCCTCGACTCCGCCGGCGACCGAGTCGAGGAAGTTTTCGCGCAGGCCGGAGCGTTTGTTTTCCGCTTCGGTGACGCCGAAGCGGTCGGCTTCGTCCTGGTTGACGTAGAAGAGGAAGGCGTACTGCCAGCCGTAGCCCTGTTCGGCCGCGGCTTCAGTGCCGTAGAAGCCGTACTCGATTTCGTTTTCTGAGTTCGAGTAGTGGCGATAGAGGAACTTGACCGTGCCCGGGCGGGCGTACTTTTCGGTCAGTTCCGGGATCGTCGTGAGGAAGCCTTCGCGGCAGAGGGAGCTCTGCTCGTCGCCGAAGACCTGCACCGTCACCGGCGCGTCTTCGGAGCCCAGGCGGGCGCCTTCCTGCGGCACCCCGCCGAACAGCTGCTGCGCTTCGCCGATGCCTTCGATGTGGACGGTGTTCTTGTTCGGCTTCTGGGTGGCGATGTTGACGATCCCATAGCCGAGGGCCAGCAGGGCCAGCGCCCCGATCAGGATCACCCAACCGCGCCCGCGCCGCGGCAGCGGCTTGTGCAGGACTTCCGGCTGCTCGGGCTCTTTGGTGGCGGGGCTCACCCGCCCATTATCGCGACCGACGACCGTCGGCATCTCCCTACCCCGCTCCGATCGGTTGACAGGTCCCCGCGGCGGGAGTAGACAAGAAGTCCCCTATCTCCCACAACAATGGAGGGTCTTGATGGCCAACCACCTGACGCCGAGCGAGCTCGCCGACCAGCTGCGAATGGATCAGCAGGAGGTGATCGGAAGGTGCGTCCAGATGGGCGTCCCGATCTTCCACGGTCGCATCGACCGGGTCCTCTTCGAATCCTCGCTGCGGATGGGCAGCTCCGGCGGAGGGAACACGACGAATTTGCGCCCCGACACGCCGCACTAATAGACTCCCCCGCGATGCAGGGCAGGGGGACCCATTCAAAGACGCTTGCGGACCTGTTGCCGCGCTCGGCGGAGCTCTACGGCTCGCACCCGGCCGTGCGATTCAAGGAAGGCGACGCCTGGATCGACCGCAGCTTCCAGCAGGTGCTGGACATCGTGAAGCCGCTCGCCCTTGGGCTGGTCGCGCTCGGGGTGGAGAAAGGCGACCGCGTCTCGATCCTCGGCAACACGCGTCCCGAGTGGACCTACTTCGACTATGCGGCGCTCTCGATCGGCGCGACGGTCGTGCCGATCTACCAGACGAACTCCCCCGAGGAGTGCGCCTACGTCCTCGACAACTCCGACGCCAAGGTCGTCGTGGTCGAGAACGACGAGCAGCTGGCGAAGATCCGCGAGGTCCGCGCCGGGCTGCCGGCGCTCGAACAGGTCGTGATGATGATCGGCGACGCCGACGATGTGATCTCGATGGAAGCGCTCGCGGCCAAAGGCGGCGAGGTCGACCCGGCGGTCTTCGAGCAGCGGATCGACGCCGTCACGCCCACCGACATCTGCACCTTCATCTACACCTCGGGCACGACCGGCCCGCCGAAGGGCTGCATCATCAGCCACGGCAACTACCGATCGATGCTCGACATGGTCAACCAGACGAGCGTGATCGAAGAGGACGACGTCACCTACCTCTACCTGCCGCTCGCCCACTCCTTCGCCCTGCTGATCCAGCTCGGCAGCTTCGACCTCGGCGCGACGCTCGCCTACTGGCAGGGCGACCCGAACAAGATCATGCCGAACCTGGCCGAGCTGAAACCGACCTACTTCCCCTCGGTGCCGCGGATCTTCGAGAAGATCTACACCGCCGCCAACAGCGGCATGGAGAAAGAGGGCGGCCTCAAAAAAGCGATCTTCGACTGGTCGATCAAGACTGGCGAAAAGACGCGAGCGGTGGAACGCGCCGGGCGCAAACCGGGCTTCCTGCTGCAGCGCCGGCACGCTTTCGCCGACAAAAAAGTGCTCTCCAAAATCCGCGGGCTGTTCGGCGGCAAGGTGCGCCTGGCGGTCTCCGGCGCGGCGCCGATCAATCCGGACATCCTGCGCTTCTTCGACGCCGCCGGCGTTCTCGTGGTCGAGGGCTGGGGGATGACCGAGACCTCGACCGCGGCGACCGTCGCCTCCGAGGACGACTTCAAGTTCGGCACGATCGGCAAGCCCTTCCCCGGCTGCGAGGTGAAAATCGCCGAGGACGGCGAGATCCTCGTCCACGGCCCCAACGTCTTCCAGGGCTACCACAAGAACCCCGAGGCGACGGCCGAGACGATCGTCGACGGCTGGCTCCACACCGGTGACATCGGCGAGATCGACTCGGAAGGCTTCATCAAGATCACCGGCCGCAAAAAGGACATCATCATCACCGCGGGCGGCAAGAACATCACCCCCGCCAACCTCGAGGCGGAGATCCGCCAGCACCGGCTGGTCTCCCAGTGCGTCGTGGTCGGGGACCGTCGCCCCTACCTGGTGGCGCTGGTCACCCTCGATCCCGAAGAAGCGGTCGCCTACGCCAAAGAGCACGGCCTCCCCGAGGACCCGGCCCAACTCGCCACGAACCCGGAGATCCGCAAACTGGTCGAAGACCACGTCGAGGAGATCAACAAGAAATTTGCCCGCGTCGAGCAGGTGAAGAAGGTCGCCATCCTTCCCCGCGACCTGACCCAGGAAGACGGCGAGCTGACGCCGACCCTGAAGGTCAAACGGGCCGTGGTGACCCAGAAGCACGAGAAAGAGATCGAGGAGCTCTACGCGGCCTAGGACGCTTCGCCGGACTGGCGGAGCAGGACCGAGGTCGTCTGCTCGAGCACGCGGCGCCAGGCGGAGGTCTGGCCCGGCTCCTCCTCCTCGGCTGCCTCGACGACGCGGCGGAGGCGGCGCTCGGAGATCTCGAGGCCGTGTTTGGCGGCGACCTCGGCGTAGCGGTCGTAGTCCTGGGCGAGGGTCGCGGTGACCGATTCGAAGCCGTGGCGGGCGATTTCCAGCCGGTGGCCGTAGTCCATGATCGGCGTGCCGAACATCAGCTCGTCGGTGTCCTCCGGCTCCAGCAGGAGAATGTCGACGCCGGGGTAGCGCTCCTGCCACTGTTCCACGGATTGGTGGAGGCGGGCGTGGGCGATCAGCCGGAACACCTGGTTGCCGATCGCCGGCATCCCCATGTCGGAGACGCGGCGGACCTTGGTGCCGAACATCGTCGGGATCGTCTTCTCGAAGTCGTTGACGTAGGGCACGAGCGGGTTGACGACGACGATGAACTTCGCCCCCGCCTCGACCGCGATGTCGACGTTGGTGGTGGAGAGGATGCCGCCGTCGACCAGATGGCGGCCCTTCAGCTCGATCGGCTTGTAGACGATCGGCAGCGCGGTCGAGCACTCGACCGCCTTGGAGATCGGCACGTCACGCCATTCCTCGGTGCCGAAGACGATCCGCTCGCAGGTGTCGAGGTCGGTCGCGGTCAGGTAGAGCTCCGGATCGATCACACGGAAGTCGTTGGAGCGGCCGCCGTCGGTGAGCACGTCGGCCACGTATTCGCCGATGCCGCTGCCGTCGTAGAGCCCGGTCGGCAGGTTCTCGGCCAGCGCGATGCCGAGGTCGATCGCCGAGAGGTCCTTGATCCGCAGCAACGCCCGTGCCGCTTCGGCGCCGCGGAGCGGCAGCGCCAGGCCCTTCTTGATGAAGCCCATGTAGTTGGGCGTGAGCATCTTGCCGAGCTTCAGATCCTCGAGCTCGGAGTCGACCTGGGTGTTGATCACCTGCATCATCTCGTCAGGGGTGACCCCGTTCGCCAGCATCGAGGCGACGAACGACCCGGCGCTGGTGCCGACGTAGACGTCGAAGTTGTTGACCGTGCTGTTGACCGCCAGCAGGTCGAGCGCCCGCAGGGCGCCGATCTCGTAGACACCGCCGGTGAAGCCGCCGCCGCCGAGGACCAGAGCGGTCTTCGAGGGCTTTTTACGGCGCCGGGATTTACGGCGCGGTTTCGACTCGATGTCTACGACTTTCCCCATGCCTGTACCGGAAGTATCCCGGATCAGCCCGGACGTGCCGCTACCTTCCGTCTCTCCAGTGTTGGTAGGGACGATGAGAAAGTCATTGATCGCGGCGCTCGCGACGTGCCTCGTGCTGCTGCTCGCTCTGGCCGGACCCGCCGCGGCGGCCAACTCCTGCGGCCAGATGAAATCCTGGCTGACGGCCGGAGGCGGATCCCAGAGCGGCCTCGAGGTCGTCGACACCGAAACCGGCGAAGTCGTCTGCGCGGCGGGCGCCGAAACGATGCTGCCGCTGGCCTCGAACACGAAGCTCTTCACCACCGCGACGGCGCTCAGCAAACTCGGCCCGACCTCGACGATCCCGACCAAGGTCCTCACCGACGGCACGGTCGACGCCGACGGGGTCCTCCACGGCAGCCTCTACCTGCAGGGCAGCGGCGACCCGGCTCTCGGCACGCCCGCCTTCTACAACAGCTACCTGGCGGGCCTCGGCACGAACATCTTCGCCCTCGTCCCGCAGCTGAAGCGGGCCGGGATCAAAGGGGTGACCGGCCGGCTCTACGGCGACGACACGATCTTCGACCGCAAACGCGGCGTCGCCGACTCGGGCTACGCGACCTCGATCTACATCGGCCCGCTCTCCGGCCTCGACTTCAACTCGGGCTTCGCCGGCAACTCCAGCTCCAGCCACTTCTCCTCCGACCCGGCGAAGCTGGCAACGCAGACGCTTGCCAACAGCATGCGCCACTCCGGGATCCGGATCAGCCCGACGACCGCCCTTGGCAAGACTCCGGGCGATGCCAAATCCGTCGCCGTGGTCCGTTCGCCGTCGGTCTCCGAGATCGTCAACACCACCGACGTCTACTCCGACAACTTCTTCGCCGAGATGCTGGAGAAGCTCCTCGGAGCGCGCTTCGGCGGCGCCGGGACGACCACGGCCGGGACCCGCGTGGTCGAGGAATACGCCCAGAGCATGGGCTCCGACATCCAGCAGGTCGACGGCTCCGGTCTCACCCACTCGAACCTCGCCTCGCCCGACGACGTGGTGAAGCTGCTCCTCGGCGTCCAGAAGAGCGCGATCGGCGAAGAATTCATCCAGGACCTGGCCCTCTCCGGCAAGGAAGGGACGACCGCCGGGCGGATGAAGGGCACCGGCGCCTACGGCCGCTGCCGCCTGAAGACCGGCACCCTCACCGGAGTCAGCAATCTCTCCGGCTACTGCTTCAACACCAGTGGCAAGATCATGGCCTTCTCCACCCTGATGGGCAGCGTCGGCAGCACCGAAACGGCGCACTTCTACCAAGACAAGATCGCCGGCGCGGTCGCGGGGTACTGAGGGCGGCGGCCAGGAAGGGATCGGCCGCCTGAGGCCGGCGCCCGAGAAGGGATGGGGGCCTCGTAAGTTGGCGCCCGGGAAAAGGAAGGGCCGTCTCGGCCACGGCCCTGGCAGGCTGTGGCCGTGGCCGAGAC
>JBOGYZ010000316.1:0-5643 GCA_050697015.1 Solirubrobacterales bacterium | reverse complement strand
CCTTTACCGCCGCTATGTAGTCACGATCCGCCATGAACACTCAAGGGTACCGTGGGCGTGACTCCTGCCCTTCGCTGTCAGTCCCCCATATGAGGGACAAGTAGCGAAGGGCTCGCCGAGCTAGTGCTTCAGGCCGAGGCGGCGGCGCCAGTCGCGACCGTTGATCAGCTTCGAAAGCCGGGCGATCAGGCCACGGCGGCCGCGGGTGTAGGGGTACCAGGTCGGTTCGCGCTTGCCGGCGAAGCGGGTGATCACGAGCGACTCGGTGCGGCAGAACTTGCGGATGCCCTGGGCGCCGTGGCGATAGCCGATCCCCGACTCCTTCCAACCGCCCATCGGCACGTCGGAGGCGAAGTAGTTGACCAGCACGTCGTTGACGTTGACGGCGCCGCACTCGACCCGGCGGGCGACCCTTTCGGCATTGGCGCGCTCGCCGAAGACCGAGCCCGAGAGCCCGTAGCGGGTGTCGTTGGCGAGCCGCAGCGCCTCCTCGGAGTCGCGCACCTTCATCACCCCGACCACCGGGCCGAAGGTCTCGTCGCGCATCACCTTCATCGAGTGGTCGACGTCGACGAGCACGGTCGGCTCGAAGTAGTCGCCGGGCCCGGGGACCCGCTTGCCGCCGGTCAGCGCGCGGGCGCCGTTGGCGAGTGCGTCGTCGACCTGGCCCTCGACGATCGCGGTCTGGTTGGGCGAGGTCATCGCGCCGACGTCCTTCGGGTCGCGGGCGTCGTCGGCACCCTGGCGGATGCGGCCAACCTCGGCGGCGAGCTTGGCGACGAAGTCGTCGTAGACGGGCTCCTCGACGTAGATGCGCTCGACCGAGATGCAGACCTGGCCGGAGTTGAACATCCCGCCCCAGGCGGCGGCGTTGGCGGCCCGGTCGACGTCGGCGTCACGCAGGACGATCATCGGGTCCTTGCCGCCGAGCTCGAGGCTGACCGGGGTGAGCGTCTCGGCGGCGCGCGCCATCACCTTGCGGCCGGTGCGATCGGAGCCGGTGAACTGGATGAAGTCGACGCTGTCGACGAGGGCGCCGCCGGTCTCGCCGATCCCCTGGACGACGTCGAAGACGTCGGGACCGCCGATCTCGTGCTTCCAGGCCGCGGCGATCTCGGCGATCCCGAGCGGCGTGAACTCCGAGGGCTTGATGACGACCGCCGCGCCGGCCATCAGCGCCGGGATCGCGTCGCCGAGCGAGAGGATCAGCGGGAAGTTCCAGGGGCTGATGATCCCGACCACCGGCTGCGGCCGGTACTGGACGCGCAGCTTCTTCGCCGCGAGGAGCGGGGAGTGGGGGCGGACGCTTTCCTCGCCGATGAACTTGGCCGCCTGGGTGCCGTAGAAGTTGATCGTGTCGGCGAGGTAGGTGGGCTCGTTCGACGCGTCGGCGCGGACCTTGCCGGTCTCCCGCTGCATCGTGTCGAGGACCCGGTCCTGGTTGTCGAGGATCCAGTCGCGCAGCTTGCCGAGCCAGTGGTAGCGCCCCTCGATCCCCATGGCCTCCCAGTCGGGCTGCGCGGCGCGCACCCGCGCCACCGTCGCCGCAACCGCCTCCGGCGGGTCGACCGGCAGCGTGGCGATCGTCTCGCCGGTCGCCGGGTTCAGGACCTCGAGCGTCTCCGGCTCCGGGGCCGGCGCCCCGTTCGAGTCGGCCCCGACCTTCGTCTCCACCGTTCCCCTCTCCATGCTCACTCCTCCGTCCCCTTTGGCTGGTCAGCCAACTTTAGCCGGGTGAAGCAAGCGCGACCTCAGGAATCCTTCGCGCAGTACGTGAAGTGCCCTTCGCTCCCGACGCCCGGCGGTATCCATGCGACGCCCTTGTGGAGATCGTTGGCTTCGATCCCAAGTGCCCCGGTCAGCTTGACCAGGATCTCGAAGCCGGGATTTCGCTGGCCTCTCTCCAGGAGGCTGACATAGGTCGGGTGGAGGCCCGAGACGTGAGCGAGCTGCTCCTGGGTGAGGCCCGCCTCCCTGCGGCACCGCTTGAGGTTCGCCCCGATGGTCCGGTCGAGCGCTACCACCGGCTTACCCGATTCAGACTTTTTCTTCCTCCCTGCCACCGCGCCGATGGACGGTTACCGTTCCCAGGCAAAACTCCCACAGACAATTGATCTAGATGCCGCAGAAACCCGAGGACGCCCGCATGCGTTTCGCCGCGAACGTGGAACGGTTGTGCAGACAACACGACTACTCCATGGATCAACTCGTCGAGCGTTCGCAGATCGGGAGGGACGAGCTCGACGCCATCCTTCGCGGGGAGGCGGAGGCCGACGTCGACTCGATCTATCGACTCGCGGGAGCGCTGGGTGTCTCGCCGGGAGAGCTCTACGACGGCGTGGCCTGGATCCCGGACGGCGAAGGCGGAGGCGAGTACCGCATCGACGACCGGCCTGAGGACTGAGGAACGGGGGCTACTTCTGGACCAGGCGGTAGACGGGCCCGTCCTGGGAGGCGACGTAGAGGTGGTGGGCGTCGTCTTCGCCGAACGAGGTGGGGGAGGCGACGGCGAGGCCGAGCTCCTGGTCACCACTGGCATGGTGCAGGTGCGGGGTGAGCGCGCGGAGCTGACCCTCGCAGTAATCGGCGTAGACGTAGCGGCGGTAGAGGGAGGGCAGGGAGCGGTCGGCGACGACGTAGCCGCCGATCACGGAGCAGCTGCCGCCGCGGGAGTGGGGGTAGGCGAAGATCGGCTTCGTCGTGCCGCCGGGGTCGGGCGTCCCGGAGTCTTCTTCTTCGTAGGGGCGGTAGCCCTCGAGTGCGTCCCAGCCGAAGTTGGCGCCGCCGGCGGCGGCGACCGTCGTGTAGTCGATCTCCTCGAAGTCGTTCTGGCCGACGTCGCCGATGACGAGCCGCGGCTGCTGCGGATTCGTCACCGAGTCGAAGCTGAAGCGGAACGGGTTGCGCAGGCCGTAGCTGTAAATCTCGGGACGACCGGACCAGCCGACGAACGGGTTCGACGCCGGGACCGTGTAGGGCTTGCCTTCGGCCGGCAGCGGGTCGATCCGCAGCAGCTTGCCCAGCAGCACGTCCTTGTTCTGCGCGTTGTTCGGCGGGTCGCCGCCGGCGCCGCCGTCGCCGGTGCCGAAATAGAGCTCTTCGCCCAGGAACTGCATCTGCCCGCCGTTGTGGTTGGCGTTGGTCGGGTGCGGGATCGTGATCACGGTGCGGCGGGACTCCGGTGCCGCCCGGGTCGGGCTGGCCCGGTGGTATTCGTCGATCTCGATCGAGCCGCCCTTGTTCACGAAGTAGACGTAGAAGCGGCCACTTTTTTTGTAATCGGGTGGGAAGGCGATCGAGAGCAGGCCGCGCTCGGCGCCGTCGTATCCCACCTGCGAGCGGATGTCGAGGAACGGCCGGCCGACCTTCTTGCCCCCGTTCATGACGAACACCCGGCCGGGCTGCTCGACCACGAAGAGGAGCCGCGGGTAGCCGGGCGCGCCGGCGACATAGGTCGGGTGTTCGAAGTCGCCGACCTTCTTCAGCGTCAGCTTGCCACTGGGCCCGGGGCCCCCGGGCCGGGCCGCGTCGGGCGCGACCTGGGCGGCCGTCTCGGTCGCCGTCGTCGTCCGTTCCGCGCTCCCGCCCGAGCCGCCGCAGCCCGCGAGGCCGACCGTCGCGGCGAGCGCGATGGCCAGAAGGGCCGCGAGGACGAGGCGCGGGCGCATGCCGTCAGGCTAGCCCCCGGAGGGTTCGTCAAACCGGCGTCAGCCGAGAAAGTGCGAGACGACCGCACCGACGAAACCGGTCGCCAGCGCCCCGAAGAGGATGTTGAAACGCTGCTCGATCCCCGCGAAGCGTTCGTTCATCTCGGTGCGGAGTCCCCGGATCTCGGTTTGAAGCTCGCTGCGATTCTCGGTTCGCGCGTCGCGAATTTCCCGCCGGACCTCTTTGAAGTTCTCCTCGGTCCGCTCGGCGAATTCGTCCATCCGATGATCCGTCCACGCTCGCTTGGTCGACTCCATGAAGCCACTGTAGGGAGAGTCGGCGCGCGCGTGGGAAACAGAACTGTGCCAATTGTGTAACGCCTCAGGCGTCGTCCTTTGGCGGAGGTCGATCGGTGAATTCTTCGCTGTCGAGATCCAGATAGACCCCGTCGAGCAGCTCGACCGGAGGGACCCGCAGGACGGCGGCGATCCGGAAGACGGTGACGACCCAGGTTCCGTGCTTCCCGAGCTCCAAGGGGCTGATTGCCGTGCGATGGAGGCCTGCCAATTCCGCGAGCTTCTCCTGGCTGAGCCCGAGTTCTTCGCGCCGTTTCGCGATTCGCGGTCCGACGACGCTGAAGATTTTCGCCCCGAGCACTTTGTCCTCCCCCGCCACGAGGAAGAGCGTTACGGTCCTTCCCTTGCGCCTCTACAGACAAAAAGATGCGGCATGCACAGGGAAATTTTTCGCAGATAGGGAAGACGGGCGCGGGTGTTCTGGAACAACGGGGGAGAACTCCCCTGCCTCGCGCCCTAGGGAAGCGTGTGGATGAGCAGACGCAAGAAGTGATGGCCTTTGTCGCTGATCGCGCGACCCGCGTCCGGCGGGATCGGGGCGTCTCGATCGCACAACTGGCGCAGAGGTCGAAGATCGAGGAGCCCGCGCTCGAGGCCATCCTCCGCGGGGAGGGAAATCTCCGGATTCAGACCGTCTTCCGTCTCGCCGCCGCCCTCGAAGTCACACCGGCGACATTGCTTCGGGGCATCGAGTGGGTCCCGGACGCCGGGGGTGGCGGTCATTTCGAGATCGAGGATTGAGCCCGCGGGGTAGCCGCACTCAGTCCAGGGGCTCGTGCTCGGGTGGGTCGTAGGTGAAGTGGCCATGGCCGCTGTCGCTGGGGACGAACTCGAGGCCTTCGAAGAGGACGTCGGGGGAGACGCCGAGGGCGCCTGCCAGCTTCGTGATGATGCCGAGCTTGGGCTCCCGCTCGCCTCGCTCCAGCAGCCCGATCTCGGTCCGGTGAAGATCCGCCCGCTGGGCCAGCCTCTCCTGCGAGTAGCCCCGCTTGTCGCGCCAGTGCCGCAGGTTGGGACCGAACGATCGGTCTAGGTCTACCGAGGGCTTGGGAACGGTTTCGCTCTTTTTCCTGCGCCCGGCCACCGGCCCGAACGGTCGCGTAATGCCGACATAAAATCTACAGACAAAAAATACCGGGCAATTGTGCGGAACAATCCGGACTTTGGACGGACGGCGCTGGAGTGGAGGGGGTAAATCTCCCTTGATCCGGCCCTAGGAGATCCATGGCCGACACGGACAGAGAGCTACGGGAGCGCTTCGCCGCCAACATCGAGCGGTTGCGCCGCCGCGGCGGGTTCTCGGTCGAGGAGCTGGCCGAGCGGTCCGACCTCGATGCGCGGGAGCTGGAGGAGATCCTGCGCGCCGACCGGGAGACGGCCTACGGGACGATCGCCGCCCTCGCGGGAGTGTTCGGCGTTCAGCCCGAGGAGCTTCTGGAAGGCATCCGCTGGGTCCCGCCCGGCGAGGCCGGTGACGGCAGGTTCGAAGTCGGGGGTGCGTGAGGGTCGCGGGGTTCGCTTGGGGGTTCGGAAGGGTCCGGGCCTTCGAAAGCCGGCGCCCGGGAAAGGGACGCGAGGGTCTGCGGCGAGAGCGGCCGTCTCGGCCACGGCCCTGGCAGGCTGTGGCCGTGGCCGAGAC
>JBOGYZ010000315.1:0-4019 GCA_050697015.1 Solirubrobacterales bacterium | reverse complement strand
CAAAATACCCGGCCGTCTCGGCCACGGCCACAGCCTGCCAGGGCCGTGGACGGGACGGCCGCGTCCCTTCCCGGGCGCCAGTGGCCGTCAGGTCCCGCTGGGCGGGGCGATTCGCTGTAGATGCGTGGCAAGCGAGCGGTCGCGCAGCGCGTGGACCGCGAAGCCGGGCGGGTCGGCGCGCATGTGGAGCTTCGGGGCGGTGAAGTCGAGGGCCGCCTGCAGGTAGGTGCTGGGGACGGTGACGACGGCGCGGCCCGCCAGCTCGGCGACGATCGAGCGGTGGACGTGTCCGGAGACGATTCGCAGCACCTGCGGATGGCGGTCCAGCACGTCGGCGAGCGCCTCACTCGACTCCGGCGCCAGGCCGATCCGTTCGAAGGTCGGGATCTCGGTCCGCAGCGGCGGGTGGTGGAGGGCGACGACGGTCGGCTGCTCGGTCTTCTCCGTGAGCGTCGCGTCGAGCCATTCGATCCGCCCGCCGTCGAGCGATCCGGCTTCGGCGCCCGGGATCGTCGAGTCGAGGCAGACCAGGCGCAGCGGCCCGAGGTCGACCGCGTGGGACACCGGCTCCTCGCCTTGGCCGGGAAGTCGGAACGCGTCGCGCAGCGGCTCCCGCAGGTCGTGGTTGCCGGGCAGCACGTGAGGGGTTAGGTCGAGCGGCGCGAGCAGCTCGCGCACCCGCTGATACTCCTCCGGTGCCCCGTTGTCGGTGAGGTCACCGGAGACGAGCAGCGCGTCGGGCCGGTCGGGCAGCGAGAGGATCGCCTCGACCGCGCGCAGCAGGCACTCGTCGGGGTCGGCGTCGTTCCAGTTCGCCCCGATGTGGGGGTCTGAGATCTGCAGCAGCAGGAACGGTGCCCGGTCGTCGCCCATGTGCGGAGCTTACGCGTGAAGGGGTGGCACCTCTAAATCGCGACGAACCGCGGGCCAGGAGGGGCCGGAAACGGCTTGTCTGCGGGACTTTTTACATACGACATGTCAGTTCGGTACCCCGCCCATCAATGCTCAATCCCGTTTGCGACGGTTGCATCTTTCTCCGTAGTACTTTTCAAAGCAACGAACGTCGCATGGCTTGATGGCGTCGTTCTCCCCCCGAAACAAGGAAGTCGACAGTTGAGCGAGACGATGGACGGACCGCTGACCGCCAGCCGCCCCCAGCTCACCGAGATATCCAACGCCGCGGTCGCCCTGCACCGCGAGCACTTCGGTCGTGGCCCGGGCGCGGCGAAAACGCACATCACCGACAACCTCGTGGTCTGCGTGCTGACCGACGTGTTCACGCCGCTGGAGCGGACGCTGCTCGACGCGGGCCAGGAGACGCGGGTGCGTGAGACGCGGGCCATCCACCACGCCGCCACCGAGGGCGCCTACAAGGCCCGCATGGAAGAGGTGCTGGGCCGCCCGGTCGAGGCACACATGAGCACGATCCACGTCCACCCCGACGTGGCGATCGACATCTTCGTGCTCGCCGACCAGGACGCCCCAGACCGGGCCTGACGGCGTCCTCAGTCGCTCGCGTGCAGAGCACGCCACGCTCCCTGCGTCCTGGTCAGGCTGGGTCTGGAACGCCCTGGCTAACTCTCGACCTTGGTCTTGACGATCTCGGTCGCCGCGGCGTAGATCGCCTCGGCGTCGATCTCGGCGGCGCGCAGCAGCTCGGCCGGCTTCGCCGAGCTCGGCATGTCCTCGACCGCGAGGATCCGGACCTTCGCGGAGGCCCCGTGCGCCGCCAGCGCCGCCAGTACGGCCTCGCCGATCCCGCCCTCTTTCCAGTGGTCCTCGACGGTGACGATCGCGCCCGTCTCCTCGGCCGCCTTGACCAGCGTCTCGAAGTCGATCGGCTTCACCGAGTAGAGGTCGATGACCCGCGCGGAGATGCCCTCGCCCGCCAGCCGCTCGGCGGCGGCGAGTGCTTCGTGCAGGGTGATCCCGGCGCCGACGAGCGTGACGTCGGTCCCGTCGAGCACCGTCTTCGAGCCACCCGCCTGGAATTCCTCGGCCTTGTCGTAGAGGACCGGCGTCGCCGCGCGCGTGGTGCGCATGTAGGAGATGCCGGCGGTGTCGGCCATGATCTCGACCAGGGCCGCGGTCGAGGTCGCGTCGCTCGGGTAGAGCACGGTCGAGCCGTGGACAGCACGCAGGGACGCGAGGTCCTCGAGCGCCATCTGCGACGGCCCGTCCTCGCCGATCGAGACGCCGGCGTGGGAGCCGCAGAGGCGGATGTCGGCGCGGCTGATGGCCGCCATGCGGACGAAGTCGTAGGCCCTTGAGAGGAACGCCGCGAAGGTCGAGGCGAACGGCGTCCAGTGGCGCCGCACCTGGAAGCCGACCGCCGAGGCGATCATCTGCTGCTCGGCGATGTAGACCTCGATGAAGCGGTCGGGGAAGGCGTTTTTGAAGTCTTCCGAGTGGGTCGAGTTGCCGACCTCGCCGTCGAGCGCGACGATGTCGTCACGCCGCGCGCCGAGCGCCGCCAGCGCCACGCCGTAGGCTTTCCGGGTCGCCACTTCTTCACCCTTCTCCCAGGTCGGCATCTCGCCGCCGGGGGTCTCGAAGCGGTGGATGGTCGCGTCGCCCTCGGGCTTCGCGACATCGACGCGAAGGTCGCGTTCGCCACCCAGTTCCTCGATCGCGGCCGCCGGGTCGGCCAGCGGTTTGCCGTGCTTGCCGGGCAGGTCCTCGACCTCCTTCGCGCCCTTGCCCTTCTTGGTGCGGGCCACGATCATCGTCGGCCGGTCGTCGCCCTCGGCGGCGGTGTAGGCGTCCTCGATCTCCTGCAGGTCATGGCCGTCGATCTCGATCGTCGTCCAGCCCGCCGCATGGGCGCGGCCGGCGTAGGAGCTGAGGTCCCAGCCATGCATCGTTTCGCCGGTCTGGCCGAGGCGGTTGACGTCGATCAGGGCGGTCAGGTTGGAAAGGCTCTGCTTGCCGGCGTGCTCGACCGCCTCCCAGATCGATCCCTCGGCCATCTCCGAGTCGCCGCAGAGGACCCAGATGCGCGACGGCATCCGCTCCATCCGCGCCGCGGTCGCGACGCCGACGCCGATCGGCAGGCCCTGGCCGAGCGAGCCGGTGGCGACGTCGACCCAGGGGAGGATCGGCGTGGGGTGGCCTTCGAGGCGCGAGCCGAGCTTGCGGAAGGTGAGGAGCTCGTCGTCCTCGATCGCCCCGACCGCTTTCAGCATCGAGTAGTAGAGCGGCGACGCGTGGCCCTTGGAGAAGATCAGATGGTCGTTGCGGGGGTCGTCAGGCGTGCCGAAGTCGAGCTTCAGGTGCCCGTCGATCAGCACCGCCAGGAGGTCCGCCGCCGACATCGAGGAGGTCGGATGACCCGAACCCGCCGCGTCGGAGGAGCGGATCGAATCAACCCGCAGCTGTTGGCCAAGTTCGCGTCGGAAATCCGTGTCTCCACTCATGTGATGGAAGCTAGCGAAAGCGGGCGTCCGTCGTCTGCGATCCTGCCTGGGACGGTGGACGCGACGACAGAGCTTTATCGGCGCCGGCAGCGGCGCCGGGCGATCATCGCCTGGGGGACGCTCGGCGTCATCGCTGGCCTGATAGTGCTCGGGATCGTCTTCGGCATCGATGAAAAGAGCTCGGACCCCGGCCCGACGGTCCACCTCTTCACCTACGAAATGTCCTCGGACCAGTACAAGCAGATCCACAAGGGCGAGGGCGAGCTGGCGGTGCTGAAGGAGCTCGGTAGCACCGGCCTGCACGAAGACGAAGTCGAAGAAGTCGACGTCCGCCTGTTTCCGCCCCCGCCGAGCGGAGCCACCTGCAACTTCTGGAAGCTGAGCGACGCCCCCGACCACCTGGTGCGCCTCTGCTTCAGCGAAAGCCAGGGCGTGCTGCTGCAGAAGGCGGTCCGGGCTCCCGGCGAGGGCGCCGCCGAAACGACGCTGGCCTAGCCGCCGTCGCGCCCGTCGAGCCGCGTTTCCAAAGCGGCGACCCGTCGGCCGGGGCGGCCGTCCGAGATCGGTCCTGGGCGTCTCATGGCGGTCCTGGCTGGCTGTGAC
>JBOGYZ010000314.1:0-3869 GCA_050697015.1 Solirubrobacterales bacterium | reverse complement strand
CTATCCGCGGATAACTGCGAACTCACCGCTAGCTCTTGTCGCGTTCGCGCAGTTGGTGCGCGAGGCGGGACTGCAGCGACCAGAGCTCGATGAAGCCGGGTGAGGCGGTCTGGGAGAAGAGCTCTTCGCCGGACTCCGAGAAGCTCGCCAACTGGGCGTCGTAGACGGCGTTCGGCGAGGAACGGGTCACGACTCGCACGCTGCCTTTGTAGAGACGCAGGCCGATCTCCCCCGTCACCCGCGCGTTCACCGCGTTCATGTAGGCGTCGAGGTCTTCGCGCAGGGGCTCCCACCACAACCCGGCGTAGACGAGATAGCCCCATTTCTGGTCCATCTCCGGCTTGAACTGGTTCTGGTGGATCGTCCCGACCAGCCGCTCCAGCTCCTCGTGAGCGGGCAGGATCAGCGCCGCCGCGGGCACCTCGTAGATGTCGCGGACCTTGAGGCCGACGATCCGGTCCTCGATGTGGTCGACGATCCCGCAGCCGTGCTTCACCCCCAGCTCCCCCGCCCGTTCGAGCAGGTCGACCAGGCCGAGCCGCTCGCCGTCGATCGACACCGGCAGCCCCGCCTCGAAGCCGATGTTCACGACCTGGGCCTCGTCCGGCGCGTTCTCCGGCCGGGTGACCAGCTGGAAGACGTCGTCCTCGGGAGCGTGGTCCAGGTCCTCGATCCAACGACCCTCCGAGGAGCGCCCCCAGAGGTTGTCGTCGATCGAGTACGGCGCCACCTCGGTTCCGCCCTTGACCGGGATCCCGTTGTCGCGCGCATAGGCGATCTCCTCGTCGCGCCCCATCGCCCAGGAGCGCACCGGCGCGATCGTCTTCAGCTCCGGCGCCAGCGTCGCCACCGTCGCCTCGATCCGCACCTGGTCGTTGCCTTTGCCGGTGCAGCCGTGGGCGATCGTGTCGCAGTTCGACTTACGCGCGTATTCCACCGCGAGCTGCGCGATCAAGGGCCGCCCGAGCGCGGTGAAGAGCGGGTAGCCGTTGCCATAGTTGGCGTTGGCGCGGATCGCGGGGGCGAGGAAGTCCTCCGCGAACTGCTCGCGGGCGTCGATCACGTGGCACTCGACCGCGCCGAGGCGCTTGGCCTTGTCTTCGATCACCCCGTAGTCCTCCCCCGGCTGACCGAGATTGACCGTCAGGGTCACCACTTCCGCGTCGTAGGAGTCCTGGATCCACTTCAGCATCACGCTGGTGTCGAGGCCACCCGAATAAAGCAGCAGAACCCGGTCCACCTGGGCCGGGTCCGCCTCGTAGCTTGCCGTGGGACGCTGCCGCGTCGGATCAGCGCCGCTCATTCTTCAGTTCCAACTCCGCCACCTTCTGGTTCTTCAAAGATCTGTCCTTCTTCGGCCGCTTCGGCTTCTTCGATTTCCTGGAGTTCCAGTTCTTCCTGAGTGGGTGCGGCTTCTTCGATGCCGCCGGTTTCGGCTTCGGCCGCTTCGGCTTCTTCGATTTCCCTGAGTTCCTGTTCTTCGGCGCTTTCTTCCGACCCTTCGGATTCTTCGCCTTCTTCACCTTCGCCTTCAGTGGCTTTTTCGGGCGTTTTCGCCGGGACTTCTTCGGTGATGGTCCGCGTCTGCGTGACGGTCGTGGTTTCACCGCCGCCACAGGAGGCAATCAGGCCGATCAGGAGGCCGAAGATGACCACGCCCATGATCAGGACGACCAGGCGCAGGTTGCCTTTCGGCTGTTGGGGCGGGCGACGGCGGCGCGGGGGCTCGTCGTCGTAGCTCATGAGTCGGGTCGGATCCTCGTTCATCTAGTACCTGTACGCGGTCGGGACCGAAGTCCCTGCCCCGCCATCGGCCCCCAACATCAGGATTCGGGGCCGAGGATGGCGTCGAGAATGGAGCGGGTGTCTTTGATCGCGAAGCCGTTGCGAAGTCGTTCCTCGATCTCGAGGCGGCTGGAGCCGGAGACGGCCATCTGGGTCGCCAGCAGCCGCGCGCCGGCAGGGGTGGCGCTCTCGGTCGGCGCGCCGTTGAACCCGGGGTCGCCCCCCTCCCCCGAGGCCCGGCCGTTGCGCTCCGGCTCGGCAGCGGGCTTCTCGTCCGGCTCGGGCTCCCCCGGACGCGAACCGACCACGGTCAGGGACGGTCCCACGGGCCAGCGAGTCTCGGGGTCCGCTTCGGGTTCCTCGTCGCGCTCGGACGCCTTCCGCCCCGTCACCGTCGAGCCGCCGAGCGACTCGGATCCTCCCAGCTCGGCCTTCGCCTCCGCCAGTGCCTGCTGCAGCACCTCGGACTGGCGGCGCAGTGCCTCCGCCTGGGCCGAGATCTCGTCCGTCAGCTGGGCCAGCCCGGCGAGCCGATCGGTGACGATCCGTTCCGCCTCTTCGTTCGCGTCGATCAACCGCGAGCGCGCTTCCTCCTCGGCTTCGTCGATCACCTGCCTCGCCGCCTTCTCGGCGGCAGCGACGATCTCGGCGAGGCGCGCCGCCGTCGAATCTTCGATCTCCCGCCGTTTGACGGTCCGGTCAGAGCTGCTCATCAGGATCCCAAGCCTAGAAGTGATTCACCTATCAGTCCAACGGCGCGGTCGATCTGCTCCTTTTGAACCACCAGCGGCGGCAGCAGGCGAATCGTCGCCGGAGCCGGGACATTGACGACCAATCCGCGCTCCAGGAGGTCCGCGCCGACCGCCGCCGCGTCGATCCCGTCGTCCAGGGCGACGCCGACCATAAGTCCACGTCCGCGGGTCCCGGCGACCCCCGGCAGCTCCTCCAGCCCGGTCCGCAGCCGCGCGCCCATCTCGCGCACCGAGCGCAGCAGCGCCGGGTCGTCGACCGCGTCGAGGACCGCCAGCGCCGCGCTGGTGCCGATCGGTCCGGCGGCGAAGGTCGAGCCGTGGTCCCCCGGCTGCAGCGCCTCGGCCGCCTCCGGCCCGGTGATGCAGGCGCCGATCGGCATCCCGTTGCCGAGCGCCTTGGCGCTGGTGATGACGTCGGGACGCACCGGGGTCTGCTGGTAGGCCCAGAGCGAGCCGGTCCGCCCGATCCCGGTCTGGATCTCGTCGAAGATCAGCAGCGCACCGACCTCGTCACAGGCCTGCCGCGCCGCGACCAGCGCCTCGTCGCTCGTCGGCCAGACCCCGGACTCGCCCTGGATCGGCTCGATCAGCACCGCTGCGGTGCTCGGCCCGACCGCCGCGCGCAGCGCCTCGACATCGTTGTCGGGGACCGAACGGAAGCCGGGCAGGTACGGGCCGAGTGCCTCGTTGCGCGCCAGTTTCGGCGTCGCCGAGAGCGCCCCGTAGGTCCGCCCGTGGAACTCGCCTTCGAAGCTGACGATCTCCGGCACGGCGATCCCCCGCCCGTGGGCGTGCTTGCGCGCGACCTTGATCGCCGCTTCGTTGGCCTCCGTCCCCGAGTTGCAGAAGAAGACCCGGCCGCCGAGGCTCGAGTCGGAGAGGCGCTGCGCCAGCCGCGCCATCGGCTCGGTGTAGAAGAGGTTCGAGACGTGTATCAGCTGCTCGGCCTGCTCGGTGACCGCGCCGACGACCGCCGGGTGGCAGTGGCCGAGCGAGCAGACCGAGATGCCGGCGAGGAAATCGAGGTATTCCTTGCCGTCGGCGTCCCAGAGCAGGCAGCCCTCCCCCCGGACGAAGTCGACCGCGCCCCGTTTGTAGGTGCGCATCAGGTAGCGCTCCTCGAGCGCGCGGGTCTCGCTCAGGCCCATCACGGCACCACCATCGTGCCGATCCCGGCGTCGGTGAAGAGCTCAAGCAGCAGGCTGTGGGGCACGCGGCCGTCGATGATGTGGGCCGACTGGGCGCCGCCGCGGATCGCGTCGACGCAGGCCTGCAGCTTCGGCCGCATGCCGCCGTCGATCGTCTCCAGGGCGTCTTCGACCTCCTGCGTGG
>JBOGYZ010000313.1:0-2771 GCA_050697015.1 Solirubrobacterales bacterium | reverse complement strand
TGGGCGCGCACCCCGGATCGGAGCGACCGCCTAGCGGTCGTCGACGTTCCCCGGCACGATGCGCGGAGTGAACTGGAACATCGGCGTGGTCCGTGGGTCGATCGTCGCTTCGACCCAGTGGGTGTTGCCGGCGCCGAAGGTCTCGACCCGGGTGAACTTGGTGATTGCCTGGCCGTCGTCGTAGTTCAACGGCATGTCCATCTTGAAGTAGTGAGAGTCGCCGTGGACGAGTACCGATTCGCCTGGGAAGGCGATCACCGCTTCGCGCAGCGCCGGCACGATTTGGGCGAAACCGTCGTACTGGAGCGGTTCGAGCTTGTATTCGTTGTTGAAATCGGGGTCCGCCTGCCAGTCCACCATCACGCCTTTGAGGCCGCGTTCGGTGGCGAGGGAATAGGACTCCTTGAGCCAGTGGATGTTGGCTTCCTCGCGTGCTTCATGCTCGGCCGCCTGGCGGGCGATCTCTGCTTCGGGGCGGGTCTCGCCATCGACCCCCGCGTGCGGAAGGTTGTCGTTGGAGCCCTGCACGTTGAGGGTGACGAACATCACCGGGCCGGCGCTCCAGCGGGCATTCTCGCTGTAGGCCGAGAAGGCCGGCTCGTCGCTCTCGCGTTCCAGCGTCATCGTGTGCTGACCGAGGCTTTGGTCGGTCGAGAAGAACATCTGCCGCTCGAATTCGAGCCGCTCCTCGGGGTCGAAGCCGCCCGTGCCCGGTCCGTAACGGCCCCAGCAGTCGGTCCAGTCATTATCGCCGGGGGTGACGATGACCGGGCGGTTGAAGCTGTCGAACCATGCCTTGGATCGGGTGTAGAGCTGGTCGTTGCAGGGACCGTCGCCGCCGGCTTTCAGATCGCCGTCGAAGATGGAGAAGGCGACGCTCGATTCGTTCACGTTCTGGATCAGCCGGGGATACTCTTCCTGGCCGGCGGTGCCGTAGGGCATGTCGCCGAAGAGAGCGACGCTGAAGGAGCCGTGGGATTTCTGAGGCGGTCCACCGGGACGGCCGTGACCGGAATTTGCCAGCGCGACGGTCGCGCCGAGGGTGGCGGCGAAGACCGCGGCGAGCAGCACGACTCGGATCGGGTGACGCATGTGATCGACCTTTCGTTGGGAGACGGGACACGGCGGACTCTGAGCGCCCGACGGCCGTGCCCGGTTACCGGCGCGTAAAGCTCTAGTGCAAATTCAGTAACTGCCTAGCGTCCGGGACCCTGCACGCAGACGTAGCCCCTGGTCGAGGCCAGATCGCGGCCGCGCAAGACCATCCGTCCCGAGAGCGGCGAGACGAGCTCGACGTCGAGTGCGAGGGTCGCCGGTAACGCGTCGATGTCGTCTGGATCCGACGCCGCCCGATACGTCGCGTCTGCTCGTCACCGCGGGCCTGCCTCATCGTCGACTTCGTGGACCAGCCTCATCGAGGGCCGATAGGTGATCTGCAACCGACGGCGATGTGCCCGACGCTC
Organism: Solirubrobacterales bacterium; assembly: GCA_050697015.1. Classification (GTDB taxonomy): domain Bacteria; phylum Actinomycetota; class Thermoleophilia; order Solirubrobacterales; family 70-9; genus VAYN01. The sequence continues at coordinate 1,308 of JBOGYZ010000313.1, read as the reverse complement.
AACTCCATGGAAAGCCCTCGATCCGACTCTCCAGGTCAAGTGCGGGGCGAGCGGCGGGCGCCCGGTGTGAGGGACCCGAACCGGCGGCCTTCACGACGGCGTCACAAGATGAGAACCGTGTCGATCTAGCCTCGCGAGGTCCGTGTCTCGTCCCCGAAAGGAACACTAATGAAGCGTGCACTACTTGCGCTGGCGGCACTCGCCGCGCTGGTGGCCCTCGCCGCCCCGCTCGCCCTCGCCCAGGGAAAGCCTGCCCAGACCGGCCCGCCTCTGGATGCGGCCAAACCGGTGACCTACGCCGTCATCGGAGATACGCCCTATGGAACGGCGCAGATCGAAAACTTCCCCAACGACGTCGCGGAGATCAACGCAGACCCACGGGTCAGCCTCGTCTTCCATCTCGGCGACATCAAGAACGGCAGCACGCAGTGCTCGACCGAATATTTCGAACTCATCCACAAAGACTTTGAGGGCTTCTCGGACCCTCTCGTCTTCACCCCGGGTGACAACGAATGGACCGACTGTCACCGGAAAAACAACGGGTCCTACTGGCCGGCCGGACCGGTCGAAAACGGCGACCTCCGTCCGGCCAGGCTTCAGGTCATCCGGGAACTCTTCTTCAGCGATCCAGGTTGGACCATGGGACAGAATCCTCGCCAGGTCGAAGATCAGGGCGGCATCTACGTCGAGAACGTCGCCTGGAGCCAGTCCCGCACTCAGTTCGGAGACCTCGACGTCCCGGGCTCCAACAACGACTGGCTGCCCTGGTTCGAAGAAGAACGCAGCAACGCGCAGTTGGAAGAGGTGTCCGGTCGCACCGCGGCCGACGTCGAATGGCTGAACCACATCTTCGACGAGGCCGAAGAAGGCAAGGCGAAGGCCGTCGTGATCGGGATCCAGGCCGACATGTGGGACCCCGAAATCACCGGTGACCCCAGCGAGTATGACCACTTCACCCCGATCGTCCAGGCGCTCGCGAGCCGTTCACTCCAGTTCGGTGGGCCGGTTCTGCTCCTGAACGGTGACTCGCACGTCTTCACCGACGACCACCCACTCGCCGAACCGAGCAAACCGCAGAACCTCAGTATCTACGGACTTGGGCAGGAAGTGCCCAACCTGCGGCGGATCACCGTGAACGGCAGCTCGACGCCGTGTCACGAGTGGTTGAAGCTCACGTTCAGTCCATCGAGCAACCATCCGTTCTCTTACCAGCGGATGGAATTCGCCAATCAACCGGGATTTGAACCGAGCGTCTGCCCGGGCCACTGAGTCGAGCGGTTCGCGGTCTCGGCGCCATGTCGCCGAGAC
>JBOGYZ010000312.1:0-5251 GCA_050697015.1 Solirubrobacterales bacterium | reverse complement strand
GCCTGCCAGGACCCCCATGAGACGCCCAGGACGCAACCCGGACGGGCGCAAGCGTCGGAAGAGCGCCACCCTGTCCCTGAAATCAACCATCGAGCGGCAGCGCCATCGTCACCGTCGATCCCGCCGCCCATGCCCGGCCCCCGTGGCGCTCGGCGGTCGCCCGCACGATCGCGAGTCCCAGGCCCGACCCGGGGGCGGCGCCGTTCTCCCCGCGCCAGAAGCGGGCGAACGCGGCCTCCTCGGTGCCGGGCGGGAAGCCGGGACCCGCGTCGGTGACCGAGAGCTCCGCGTTCGCGCCGTCGCGCCGCAGGGAGATCCGCACCTCGCCGCCCGGCGGACCGTGGCGGGCGGCGTTCTCCAGGAGGTTGTCGAGTGCCCGCTCGATCGCGGCGGGCTCGCCGCTCACCGTCAGCGGGCCGTCCACCGAGGCGACGACGCCCTCGCGCCCCGCCGCCGCGGCGCGCACCAGCTCGTCGAGGCGCACCGGCTGGCGCGGGCGCTCGGCACCCGACTCGCGCTCAAGCGCGAGCAGATCCTCGACCAAGCGCCCGAGGCGCGCCGCGTCGGCTTCGAGGTCGGCGATGACCTCCGGGTCGGCGCCGTGGCGACCGACGTACTCGACGTTGCCGCGCAGGCTGGTCAGCGGCGTGCGCAGCTCGTGGCTGGCATCGGCGAGGAAGCGGCGTTCGCGCTCGCGAGAGGCCGCCAGGCTGTCGAGCATCCGGTTCAGGGTCGCGGCGAGCTCCGCGACCTCGGCCGGCCCCGCGGGCTCGGTCAGGCGCCGCGCCGGGTCCTCGGTGCGGGCGATCGTCACCGCCGAGGAGGAGAGGTCGCGGAGCGGCCGGGTGCCGCGCCGGGTGAGGAAGGTCGCCAGTGCGCCGCCGACGATGACGGCCCCCGCACCGCAGAGGATCAGGAGCAGACCGAGCCGGTGCTCGGTCTCTTCGATGTCGGCGTTCGAGCCGGCGACGATCACCACTCCCCCCGAGGCCGGTCCGCCCGCGTCGGCGATCGGCGCGGCGAAGATCCGGATCGATTCGCTGCCGAGCTCGCCGTCGGCGAAGGCGGTCCTGCCGTCCCGGGCCGCCGCGGTCGCACCGGTCCGCGGCAGGAGCTTCGCGCCCAGCGCCAGCGAGCGGGCGACGATCGCCCCTTCGGAGTCGAGCACCTCGACGCTCAGTTGGTGGCCGGAGAGCGGCGATTCGAGCGTCCCCGGCGCCCGCAGAAGGGCCGGCGCCGAGACGGCGAGGCGGGCCACGTCGGTCGCCCGCCGACGCAGGCTGTCGTCGAGCGAGGCGTGCATCCGGTCGCTGACGACGATCCGCGCCGCGATCCCGAAGACGAGCACCGCGAGCGCCACCGCCGCGACGGAGGCGACCGCGAGACGGAAGCTGAGGCTACGACCCCTCACGGGGCGAGTATGAAGCCGATCCCTCGCACCGTCCGGATCGCCTCCGGGTCGCCGAGCTTGCGGCGCACCCGGGCGACGTAGCGATCGACGATATTCTCGGTCGCCGCCCCGCCCCAGATCGCCTCGATCGCGGCGGCGCGCGAGAGGACGGCGCGCGGGTCGCGCAGAAGCAGCGCGAGCAGCTGCGCCTCGCGGGCGGTCAGCTGGACCGGCTTGCCGCCGCTGACGACGGTGCCGGTGGCGGTGTCGAGGACGATCTCCCCGTGCGCCAATCGCTCCGAGCGATCCGAACCGCGCCGCGTGAGCGCCCGCAGCCGCGCCACCACCTCGGCGATCGCGAACGGCTTGACCACGTAGTCGTCGGCGCCGGACTCGAGCCCGCGGACGCGGTCCTCCACCGAGTCGCGCGCGGTCAGCATCAGCACCCCGCCGGTCAGGCCCTTGGCACGCAGCCTCCGGCAGACCTCGAAGCCGCTCAGGCCGGGCATCGCCACATCGAGCACGACGAGGTCCGGCGCGGCGCCCTCCGCCAGCGCCAACGCGGCGCCCCCGTCGGCCGCCCCGGCCACCTCGAAGCCCTCGGCGCCGAGGCTGCGCTCCAGCATCCGCCGCACCGCGGCATCGTCCTCGACGATCAGGACCCGCTCAGTCACCGGCGACGTCGCGGCGCAGGAAGACCAGCGTCGCCGCGATCAGCGACGGGACCGCGTAGAGAGCGCAGACCCAGAGCGCCCGGATCACCGGCCCCCAGTCGACCGGCGAGCGCAGGAACCCCTGCCAGGCGTTGAACTGGGTGCTGAGCAGGTACGGGTGGACGCCGCTGAGACCCGGCAGGATGCCGATCAGCTGGACCAGCAGCGAGAACATCAGGGTGCCGACGATCGCCGCCGCGCTGTTGCGGAAGACGGTCGAGAAGAGGAGCCCGATCGAGGCGATCGCCAGGATCGGAACGAGGTAGAAGAGCAGGCTGAGCCCGACCAGGCCGAGCCCTTCGCCCGCCGAGACCCGGGTCCCCGAGAGGCTGACGATCGAGTTGAAGCCGGAGGCGAGGATCCCCGCGACGAGGGCCACCGCGCCGGTGATCGCGATCGCCGCGATCGCGTAGGTGAAGGCGGCTAGCACCTTGCCGGCGAAGATCTGGTGGCGCTCGACCGAGCGAGTGAGGATCGTCTTCAGGGTCTGGTGGCGGTCCTCGGCGGCGACGATGTCCCCGGCGACCAGCGCCGTGATCAAAGGGAACATCCAGACCGAGCCGAAGAGCAGCAGGACGAGCGGCACCGCCAGGCCGGTGCTGTGCAGGTAACGGCCGAAGGAGACGTCTTCGGGCTGGCCGTTCTGGGTGACGAGCGCGACGACAAAGATGATCGGCACGATCGCCGCGGCGCCGAGGCCGAGGTAGGTGCGCTTCTGGGCGCGCAGCTTGCGCAGCTCCCAGCGATAGACGGTGAGGACGCCGGGGTTCACGCCTGCGCCGGCTCCGGCTCGGGTGCGGCGGACGGCGCCCCGGCGGAGTCGCCCTCGGTGAGGCTGAAGAAGAGGTCCTCGAGGGTCGCGTGGCGGCGGCTCAGCTCCTCGATCAGCGCCCCCGACTCGACCAGCGAGAGCGAGAGCGCTCCGACCGCACCCGGGCCGGCGGCGCTGAAGGTGAGGCCGCCGTCGGGCGCCGGGCGGACCTCGGAGATCCCGGCCTGCGCCTCGGCGACGCGGCGGGCGATCCCGTCCTCGCTCGTCCGCAGCAGGTAGCCCTCGCCCGCCTGCGCCCGGAGGTCGTCGAGCCGCCCCTGGTAGGCGACCCGCCCCGAGCGGACGATCGCCACCCGGTTGCAGACTTCTTCGACCTCGGTCAGCAGGTGGCTGGAGAGCAACACGGTCATGCCACTGGCGGAGAGTTGGCGGATCAGGTCGCGCATGTCGCGCATCCCGCCCGGGTCGAGACCGGTGGCCGGCTCGTCGAGCATCAGCAGGCGGGGTTTACGCAGCAGCGCCGCCGCGATCCCGAGCCGCTGGCGCATCCCGTGTGAGTAGCCGCCCACCCGGTCCTTGGCGCGGTCGGAGAGGCCGACGATCGAGAGCGACTCCTCGATCCGCGAGGCCGCCTCGTCGCCGTCGAGCGCGGCCAGCAGCCGCAGGTTCTCGCGCCCGTTCAGGTAGGGGTAGAAGGACGGCGCTTCGACGAAGCCGGCAACCCCCTCGAGCGCCTTTACGCTCAGCTGCGGATCGCGTCCGAAGAGCCGCACCGTGCCGGCGCTCGGGCGGATCAGCCCGAGCATCATCCGCAGCGAGGTCGTCTTCCCCGCCCCGTTCGGGCCGAGGTAGCCGAAGACGTCCCCCGCCTCGACGGTCAGGTCGACCTGGTCGACGGCGACCAACTCGCCGTATCGCTTGACCAGGCCCTTGACCTCGATCGGAGTCGCCTGCGGGGTCACCCTCGGCACCAGCTCACCATCTAGTCCTCATCATCTACCCCTCATCATCTACAGGGCCATCATCTACAGCCCCCGCGCCGCCGCCTCCACCGCGGCCGGCGGTACCGAGCCGACCACGATGTAGTCGACGCCTTCGCGGCTGAAGCGGAGGGCGGAACCGAGGGCGGTGTCGAGCTCTTCGCCCTTGACGTTGCCGATCACGACCTTCGGCAGGCCGAGTTCGCCTTCATTGCCGCCCGACGCTTCTTCGCCGGCCGGTTCGCTCTTCGACTCGATCACGGCGATCCCGCCGAGGCCCTTGCCGTAGGTGACGAGCGCGGCGGTGTGGCCGTCGACTTCGATCGCGCTGACTTCCCCCTGCGGCAGCCCGGCGAGGGACTGCGGCGCGGCGAGCGGGAAGTCGACCGCGGCGGCGACGGCCGTGCTGCCGACCGCCTTGGTCGGGTCACCGTTCGGGCCCTTCACTTCTTCGGGCGCAAGGTTCACCACTTTCGCTTCGGCGGGCGGCGCGATGTCGAAGACCGAGTCGGGGACCGCTTCGAAGGAGACGCCGGTCGCTTCCAGCTCCAGCACCGGTGAGGAGCTTTCGCTGGAGTAGACGGCGGCGCGCAGCGGGATCCCGTTGACGGCGTCCCAGGCGAGCTCGACCCGGCCGAGCAGCCCGCCGTCGTGGGACGGCGCCGCCTGCACGGTGTAGGCGGCCTTGCCCGCGACGTCGGACGGGATCGCCCCGCTCAGTTCGACGCGGTTGCCGGCGCGGTCGATTTCCTGCTGGATCTTTTCGACCGAGGGGACCGCCTCTTCGCCGCCTTCGCCCTTTTCTTCCGGCAGCGTTCCTTCGTAGACGGTTTCCGAGGTGCCGTCGTAGACCTGGAAGTGGCGGCCTTCGACCAGCACCTGGCTGTCGTTGCCGCTTTCTTCGGCCTGCAGCTCGAGCCGCAGCTTGCCGCCGCCCGACGGCGAGGCCCAGAGGCGGCCGGTGGCGCCTGCCAGGAGCGGGTCTTTGCCTTCCAGGCTGGAGGCGTCGATCAGGTTGTTGGTGAAGTGGACGTCGGCGCTGATGCCGGGCACGCTAGGCGCTTCGAGCGCGTCGTGGACGGCGTTCGCGAGCGGCTTGGCGGGCGGCTTCGGCCCACCACCGGAGGTGGCGAGCGCGACGGCGGTGCCGCCGATCACCAGCACCAGCGCGAGAGCGCAGATCGAAAGAAGTCGGCGGGTCGAGATGCGGCGAAGAAAGTTCAAAGCGGCCTCCTGGCGAATCTTGGGACCGTCCGAGAGTAAGCATGCTCCTTGAAAGAACTCTGACAGTTGGTCGGTCCCGGCCGACCAGACGCGCTAGGTGGTTGATTCCGGGGGGAGCGGCGGGACGCCGTCCTTCCGGCCGTGGCGGCCGTCCGAGTAACGTCCCGGGCGT
>JBOGYZ010000311.1:0-25397 GCA_050697015.1 Solirubrobacterales bacterium | reverse complement strand
GTCCGGCACTGAGGTAGGAGAGCGCCTCGTCCCCGCCGGTCGCGGCGACCACGCGCCCCGCGTCGCAAGACTCCCTCACCAGGTCCTCGAGCGTCTGGCCGTAGCGGTCGAGGAACGTCTCCCCCTGCGACTGGCCGTGGTCGGAGAGGACGACGAGGCGGTAGGGGCGCGGCGCGTCGGCGCAGGCGGTGGCGATCCGGGCGATCTGGCGGTCGAGGTCGTGAAGGACGGCGAGGGCGTCGGCCCGTTCGATGCCCGAGTGGTGGGCGACCTCGTCGTAGGCGAGGAAGGTGGTGTAGACGGCGGGGCGGCCGGCGAGCAGGTCGCCGATCACGGTCGCCACCTGGAGGTCGCGCTGGACGACGGTCGCCCAGGCGCGCATCAGCGCGTAGGTGCGGCTGCGGGCGATCCGCGGGCGGACGTCGTCGCGGACCTGGGCGCGGGCGGCGCGGCGCTCGCGGCCAATGTCGGCGAGGACGAGGACGAAGGTGCGGGCGACCGCGTAAGGACGGGCGAAGTAGGCGCTGTAGTCGCGGCCGAGCGGGCGGCGGCGGCTGAGCGCGGTGCTCATAGTCAGCATCGAGTGGGGCGCGTCGCCGGAGAGGATGTTGGCGCGGCTGGCGCCGTCGGCATAGAGCAGGCCGTGGCCGTCGGAGTGGCGGCGCTCGAGCTCTTCGGCGTCGCGCGGGTGGTTGGTGACGATCGCCCGCCCGCGCTCCTTCTCCCACCAGCGGAAGGCCGGCATGTCCTCGTTGGAGCCGTGCAGGATGCCGGCCTGGCAGGCGCCGGTCTGCGACGACCAATCGGTCTCCCAGCAGCGCAGCTCGTGGCTGCGGGAGTGCAGCCAGCGGGCCATCGTCGGCGCGTTGCCGTCGCGGATCGCCCGCAGCAGGACGTCATGGGCGAGGCCGTCGATCTCCAGCATCAGCAGGCCGGGGACGTCGGACTCGATGACGTCGCCGCGCCGCCGCGCCTGGCGCTTGACCACGTGGCGGTACCACCAGTCGTCCTCGTCGATCGCCAGGGCGTAGTTGATGACCGAGGTAGTCGCCGCGAGCACGATCGTGATCACGATCGCGGCGGGCAGGCCGCGGATCTCGGCGCCGGGCAGGAGGTCGATCACGAAGGCGACGAGCACGGCGTTGAGGACGAGGCCGCCGAGGCCGAGGGTGAGGACGTTCAGCGGCAGCGCCAGGCGCGCGAGCGCGGGCCAGACGAGGGCGTTGAGGGCGCCGACCAGCACCGCCGCGAGGAGCGCGGCACCGGGGCCGTCGAGGACGAAGCCGGAGAAGACCCAGGACAGCACCAGCAGCACCGCCGCGTCGAGCACGGTGACGAAGATGGCCCGACGGACCCGCGACGCTCGCAACGTTGATTCCTCCCCCGGCAGCGGTTGGCGGCAGAGTCTCCTATGGCGGCGGGGCGAACGCAACCGCGGAGCCGGGCGGCGCGATCCGGACCTCGACCTCCGGCGCGAGGGCGCGGGCGCGGGCGGCGAACTCCCGGGGCGGCGCGCTCAGCGGTCGCGGACGGTGACGCGCCAGGCCGGCCGGGTAGAGCGTGCCCCAGTGAATCGGGACGGCGAGGCGCGGCGCGAGCAGGGCCGCCGCGCGGGCGGCGCGCTCCGGGTCCATGTGTCCCGCGCCGAGCGTCGGGCCCCATCCCCAGACCGGCAGCAGGGCGAGGTCGAGACCGCCCTCGCCGAGCGCGGTCATTGCCTCGAAGAGATCGGTGTCGCCGGCGAAGTAGACGCGCCGCGGGCCCTCTACGAGGTAGCCGACCGGCTCCGCCGCGACGCCGCGACGGCCGATGTCGTGGTCGGCCGTGGTGGCGGTGACGAGGACCGGGCCGATCCGGTGGGACTCGCCGGGCGCGAGCTCGACCACGCCGTCGAGGCCCCGGCGCTCGAAGAAGGCACCCGTCCCGGCGGGGACGATCAAGGGCACGCCGGCGGCGACGCGCCCCAACGAGCGTAGGTCGACGTGGTCGCGGTGGAGGTGGGAGACCAGGACCGCGTCAAGGCGGTCGGTCGCCTCGCGCGCGGGCGCCGGAGCTTGGCGGTGCAACGGTCCCACCCACTTTCCCAGCACCGGGTCGGTCAGCAGCCGCGCGCCGTCGAGCTCGATCAGGACGGTCGCGTGCCCGACGTAGACGATCCGGTCCGTCACCGGCCAAGCGTAGACCGCGCAACCAGGCGCTCGGCTCAGCGCGGCAGCGGGAAGCGCATGCACAGCTCGGTCCCAAGGCCCTCTTGGGAGATCGTCAGCTGCGCGGCCAATCGCGCGATCGTCGGCAGGCCGAGGCCGAGGCCGTCCGACTCGGCGAGACCGAAGCCCGCGCCACGGTCGGTGACCCGGATCTCGAGCCAATCGTCGGCGACCGCAGCGGTCAGCCTCACCGGCTCGTCGATGTGGGCCTGGGAGTGTTTGACCGCGTTGGTGACCGCCTCGGAGACGGAGAGGGCGATGTCGCCGCAGAGGTCGGTGTCGGCGCCGTGCTCGGCGGCGAAATCGGCGGCGGCGTGACGGAGGACCGGGACGGCATCGGGGACGGCGGGATGACAGACCTTCAGCGAGACGATCGAGGCCGACTGAGCGATCTTGTCCCGGCTCGGCGCGTCGGTCACCCGTCGTCCCTCTCGTCCGTGGCGTGGGCCATCTCCGCCGCCGCGTCCTCGCGCTTGGCGACCACGAGGTAGGACTCGTGGCGCTCGACCACGTCCTCGATCTCCTCGATCTCGTGGTCGGGCACGACGAGGAAGCGCTCGAAGCCGGAGCGGACGGCCTCATATTCGGAGATCGCCAACTCGACCGTCTCGCTACAGCCGAGGTTGCCGCACTCGCAGACGAAGACGGCCGTCCCCGTGCCCTGCGTCCCCCGCTCGATCGCCTCGTTGACGCGGCGCCCGTTCACCTCGGCCGCCGCGGCCCGCTCGACCGGGCGCGAGTCGTCTTCCGGGCTCATCTCCGCGCTCTCGTCAACCACGACCACCCAATTATTCCCCAGGGGGCGGCGGACGAAACCTCAAAGGCGCTCCTCGATGTCTTCTGCTTTGCGACCGTGATCGCGGGCGTGCTCGCGCTCCCGGCCGACCCGCATCTCCGCCTGGTCGGCCTCGGCGGCGAGGGTCTCGGCGCGCTCCTCGGCCCGCTTCGCCTGCCGGGCGAGGCGTTCGGCGTCGGCGGCCTCGTCGGCAGCGTCGCGCCGGCGGGCCTCCTGCGCCTCGGAGAGCGTGTTCGCTTTGGCGGCGTGGGTCTCAGCCTCGTCGCGATGGGCCTCGGCTCGTTCGGCGAGGCGCGCGCGTTCGATCCGCTGCCGCTCGGCCCGTTTGCGCAGCGCGAGCGCCGCAGCGGCGATCACGATCAGGACGACCACGACGATGACGACGACAAGGACGGTGGACATCTCGGACTCCCCTTCGGTCGATTGACGGCACCGACCAGTTACCCCGGAAAGGCATCTCTACCCAATCGCGGCGGGCATGTACCCGCCCACCGCCCTATGCCGCGGCAGGCAGATCGAGCACGAGCACCGTGGCGAGGGCCCGCTCGACCGCCGCCAAAGCGTCCGTGTCGAGCGCGCCGATCCGGCGCAACAGACGCCCGCGGGAGACGGATCGGATCGCGCGGGGAATGGCCGCGCTCTCCTGGTCGATGCCCGTGGCCGGCGAGACAGGCGGGCGCAGTTTGGAGGGGGCGCGCGAGCTGGAAAGGGGCACGACGACGATCAGCTCGTCCGCGGCTCCCGTGACGAGCTCATCCGCCGAGACGACGACGGCCGGGCGGTTCTTGCCCGGCTCGCCCGGGCGACCGGCGCCGAGTGAGACCAGCCAGATCTCGCCGCGGCGCGGAACCTCAGTCGAGGCCGTCACCCAGGACCGCCTCCCACTCGCGCTCCTCGGCGGCGGCATCCCCGTCGGCGAGATCGATCCTCGTCGCCTCGCGCTCCGAACGGAAGGCGTCGGCGCGCTCCGCCCGACGGGCGAACTGAGTCAGCAGAGTCGACAGCGACACCCCGCGCTCCTCGGCGTAGGCAGCAAGTCGGTCGCGGGTGTCGCGTGGCACGCGGATCGTGGCGGTGGCATTCATAGGCGACAAACTTTAGCGCCAAATCAAGGCGACACTCCGATTCTCGCGCTGGGCCTGATCGCGGTCCTTTATCCGACGAGCGCCCGGCGCTTAGGCTGGGAGGCATGAGCAAGCCTCACGGCGGTGTGCGAGTGGCCCGGATCTACGACGAGCCGAGCGACGCGGACGGACGGCGGATCCTGGTCGACCGGCTGTGGCCGCGCGGGGTCTCGAAGGAAAGGGCGGAGCTCCACGACTGGTGCAAAGAGGTGGCGCCCTCGGACGAGCTGCGACGGTGGTACGGGCACGAGCCAGAGCGCTTCGAGGAGTTCTCGGCGCGCTACCGGGCGGAGCTGGAGGAGGGCGAGCGGGCCGAGGCGCTCACCCGCATCGCGGCGGAGGCCGCGGGTGGCACCGTCACCCTCCTGACCGCGACCAAGGAACTCGACCTCAGCCAGGCCGCGGCGCTCAAAGGCGTGATCGAGGATCTCGGCAGGCGCTAGGCTCGGCCAAGCCCAGCCGACCACAGGAGAGCGACCGATGAACGCTGACGAGATCGACCAGTCCGTCCCTCCGAGCGGCGATGGCTGCCAGGAGTGCACGGCCGCCGGGGGCTGGTGGCTGCACCTGCGGCGCTGCGCGACCTGCGGCCACATCGGCTGCTGCGACAACTCGCCGGAGCAGCACGCCACCCGCCATCAGGCAGAGACCGGCCACCCGATCATCCATAGCTTCGAGCCGGGCGAGGCCTGGTTCTACGACTACCGCTCCGAGCAGTTCTTCGAAGGCCCCGAGCTCGCCCCGCCCGACGCCCATCCGATCTCCCAGGGCGTCCCCGGCCCCGAGGGCTCGGTGCCGGACGACTGGCAGTCGAAGCTGCATCCCTGACCCGGCGGCGTTCGCATTTCTCCGCGGGCTGGCTGCTCGCCATTGAGCCGCCGCACCCGCCGGACGAGTCGCGCCGTCGCTGACGCGCTCCGCGAGGGTCGCGCAGGCGAGGTAGTCGACGCCTTCCGAGAAGGGCCAACGCCAGAGCGCGGTCGCGCTCGGGGCGATGCCGAGGGAGCGCAGGGCCGCCCGCGGGTCGCTCTCCGTCGGGCCGAGCCCGCGGGCGACGGCGTCGAGCGCGGCCTCGAGGTCGTCGCCGGCGAGGCGCAGGATGTGGGCGAGCTCGACCGGCTGCTCGTGTCCCTCCCACCAGGCGAGCGGGTCGTGGACGTGGACGACCGCCGGGGCCGAGGCGTGGAGACGGACGACGGTCGCGTGAGTCAGGGACGGTGCGTGGCGCCGCAGGACCGCCGCGCGGCGCTCCTCCTCCACGCCGAGGTCGACGAGCGCCGGGTAAAGGAGCTGGCTGTAGAGGAGGTCGCCGATCGCCAGGTCGTAGGGGGCGCCCGGAAGTCGCGATTCCGGCGAGGTCGCGTCCCCCGGCTGCTTGCCACGGACGGCCGCGAGGACGATCCGATCGGCCGCGCCGCCGGTGACATCGTTCTCCTCGACCTCGATCCGGCGACGGAGGCGCCAAGGCAGCCGACGCCGCGCCGAGCGGGCCGCCTTCGCGTCGAGGTCGATCAGCGTCACCGAGCCGGCGCGCGCGGCGATCCGCCGCAGCGGCAGGTCGTCTGCGTTGCCGGCACCGAGCACCGCGACGCGGGCACCGTCCTCCAGCCGCGGCTCCACGAATCTCCAGAGAGCGTCCCGAGCCTCCGCCCACCGCCGGTGCCGCCCCGGCTCCGCCCCCGCGTTCCGAGTGGAGTTGGCGGTGGCGCTAGGCAGGCTCACCTGGATCGTTCTTCACGGTCAGGAACGACTGCCAGGTGATGCGGAGGATCACGATCGTCACCACCATGCCGATCAGGGGGTCGGCGATCTGCAGGCCGAGGGCGACGAAGATGGCGCTGGCGACGACGGCGAGGCTGACGATCCCGTCGGTGCGGGCGTGGTAGCCGTCGGCCACCAGGGCCGGGCTCTGCAGCCGCTTCCCCGCCCGCAACCGCACGAAGGCGGCGGCCTCGTTGCCGAGGAAGCCGATCACCCCCGCCCCGGCCAGCGCCCAGAGGTGGGTCAGGCCCTGCGGGTTGATCAGGCGCTCGATCGACTCGCCGAAGGCGACGCAGGCGCTGACGAAGATCGTCGCCACCACGAAGTAGCCCGCGTACTTCTCCGCCTTGAAGGAGCGCATCAGGAAGGCGGCGCCGAGGGGCACAGCGGTGAGGGCGTCGCCGACGTTGTGGATCAGGTCGGCGAGCAGCGCGATCGAGCCGCTGAGCGCGAAGACGACGATCTGGAGGCCCGCGGTGGCGCCGAGGATCACAAGGCTCGCGAGCACCGCCCGGAGACCGGCGCGCGAGCGTTTGATCGACCCGTCGACCAGTCCGTGGCTGTGCCCGTGCCCGCCGCCGTGGTCGTGGGAGTGGTCGTGTGGGTGCGACGCCATCAGGCGCTCGCCTCGAGCGCCCGGCGACCGTGGTCGGCGATGCCGAGCCGCAGGTGCTCGACGTGCGACATCGCCTGCTCCATCAACTGCCCGACGTGCTCGTCGTGCAGCGAGTAGTTGACCCGCCGCCCGTCCCGCTCGCCGGTCACCAGTCCCAGGTGACGAAGGATCCGCAACTGATGGGACACCGCCGAGCCATCCATCCCGACCGCCTCGCTGATCTCCCCCACCGAGGCGGGCCCGTCATAAAGCCGCGCGAGGATGCGCAGCCTGCTCGGCGTCGCCAGCGCCTGCATCGTCTCGGCCACCTGGCCCGCCAGTCGGAGGTCGAGCAGATCGGCCGGGTCGGAGTGTCCACCGTGGCTCATTCGCCCGGAGGATATCTGAATGATTGTTCATTTGTAAGGGCGTCCGGAGGATCAAATTCGTAGGTTTCCAGTTGAAAAACGCCCAGTTTTCAACTTGATTCTCCCAATAGTTCCAAACGAAAGGGGAGCCTCATGGAACACGCCGGGGTTGTCGCGTATCTCGGGTCTGGTTGCTTCGGGTTGGTGGTCGGTTGGATCACCTACCGGACGCTTCGTCGGAAAGCAGGGGCGTCGAAGATCTCCGACCTGGCGTCGGTGATCGCGGCGATCGGCGGCGCCGCGGTGACCAAGGCGTTCGACAACCCGAATCTCTTCGGCTGGTACTGCGTCGGCCTGGCGATCGGCTTCTTCGGCTATTTCCTGCTTGCCGTGAGGTTGGAGGAGGCCCGCACCGTGGACGGGAAACCCGACCCGGTCACCGTGTGGATGGGTGAGGACTGATGGCCACCTCAGTTCCGCCGCCCCCCACGGACGGCCTGTTCCGTCGCCTGCGGCGGATCATCGGCAAGTTCCTCGAGGGACTTCGAACGCGGCGGTACGACGGACCGACGGAGCCTCCAGAGCGGGTCTCGCCGGCCGGCGCACGGCGAGGCGACTACTCGCCGGAGGCCGAAAGACAGGAAGGGCCGGAGGAGGAATACGAGATCGACGTTCTCGGAATGGACGCCGAGGCGGAGGCAGAGGCAGAGGTCGCGCCGCCCGAGGTGGAGGCGGAAGACCGGCTTGGGGCGGGAGACATGATTGCCTCCGAGGCGAGGTGGGATCTGGACTACTGGCAGGAGCCCGCGCCGCGCTACCTCAACGTGCTCGTCTTCGACGAGGGAGAGAAGGACCCCCACCCGGGCGACCTTCCGCTCCGAGCCGGCAGCTGCTATCGCCTGGAGCTCGACATCGGCGCTCCTGCCAAGGGCTCGATCGTCCGCGATCCCGACGAGGTTCCGGCCACGAAACTGCCGCAGCGCGAGGACGGACACTGGCTCGAGCTTGGGATTGCCAGCGCCGACCTCGACGTCCCCAGTCAGATCCGACACCTCTTCCTACCGACCGAGGGCGCGGCATGGGTCTGTGACTGCGACCCGGGTGGTGCCCACTCGTGCGCGCCGGACGAGCGGCGTCGCACGCTCGAGTTTGGCGTGCGGACGGGGCAGCAGCCGGGATCGGCGCACGCCCGAATCAACCTCTACTTCGAGAACAACGTGATCCAGTCGCTGAGCCTCGCCGCCGACGTGGTGGCAGCCGACGACCCATATCCACGCGGCGGTATCGCTGCCCTCACCGATTTCACGCTGAGCGAGCGTCTTGCCGATATCGGCAGACTTGCCCCGCGCGACGCGAGCATCGTCGTCAACGAGACGCCGGGCGGCACCCACGTGATCGTCTTCAAGGGGTCGGGCGACGACACGGTCACGCTCAGCTTCAGCGACGGGCAGCTGGCGACGGCGATGACGGAGATGCGCGCCAACCTGTTCGACGTCCACGCCAAACGGACGAAGGAAGGACGCGTCAACCGGCTTCGACCCGACAACAGCAAGGGCCCCGATGAACTGCGCGACGACCTGACCCGGATGGCGGTGGCCGGCGCCGACTATTGGACCGCGCTCTCGAACTTCGGCGAACACGCTCTGGTGGTCGCCCAGGACGGCGATAGCAAGACGATCCAGGTCGCACGCGTCCCCAGCAGTGTCTTCGTCTTCCCCTGGGCCGCCGTGTACGACCTGCCGCTCGGCATGCCGGAAGACGGGTACAGCTACTGCCCGCTGCTCGAGGAGTGGGATGGGAGTTCGCCGTTTGTCGATCCCGCGGTCGACGCATGCCCCCACCGCGAGGAGCATCACCACCGCGAAAACGTGATCTGCCCCTTCGGCTTCTGGGGCTTCCGCTACGCGATCGAGGAGCCCGCCTCGACCGACAACGCGGCCGCGCCGCTCTCGATCAACGCGAGCACACCGCCCTCGATGGTCGTCGCCAAGAGCCTGCGGCTGGACCCGACGGAGACCGAAGATCATCTCGACACGCTGGCCGAATGCCTCCCCGGCTGCAAACCGCAGCCGGCCGACTCACGGAAGGAGGTGGGCGAATACCTGGCCGAGGCGAAGCTCGGGCTCGCCTACTTCTACTGTCACGGGCGGGCGGCGACGGAGACCACCAAGGCCTGTATCGAAGTCGGCGAGGAAGACCGGATCGAGCCGCGGCAGATCGTCACCTGGAACCGGGTCGCCTGGGATGACGTGCCCGACCACTGGACCGAGACGCGGCCACTGGTCTTCCTCAACGGCTGTCACACCACCGACCTCCTGCCCCAGACCCCGGTCAACTTCGTTGACACCTTCAGCCAAGTCGGGGCGAGCGGCGTGGTCGGCACCGAGATCACCCTCGCTCAGGAGATGGCGAGCGAGGGCGGTGAGGTCTTCTTCCGGCTACTCGCCGGCACGCCGCAGATGGGAGTGGGCGAGGCCCTGCGCCGCACCCGCGTCCACTTCCTCGGCAAAGGCAACATGCTCGGCCTCGCCTACACCGCCTACTGCCGTGCCGAGCTCGCGCTGACGCCCCATCTGCCCTGAGTCCCACCGATCCTCAGCATTTTTGTCAGAGACTTGCTCAAGGATCTTCAAGTTTCGTCGGGATCGGGCGATAAGTGGCGGACCAACCAGTCCACGGCGTGCGCAACCGCTGCCGCCCCACGAAAGGAATCTGTGAAGAAATCCCTGCTGTTGCTGCCCATTGCGTTGATCGCCATGGCATTGGCGCTCACCGCTTGCGGAGGTGGCTCGAGCAGTTCCGGCGGCGGCGAAGAAGCGGCGATCGAAGAAGCGATCGAAACGTCCGCGACGAGCACCGACCCCTCGAAGTGCACCGAAGTCCAGACCGAAGCGTTCAACGAAGAGGAAACCGGCGCGACCGGGGAAGAATCGTTGGAAATCTGTGAAAAAAAAGCGGGATCGGAACCGGCCGAATCGGTGACCGTCTCCAACATCTCCGAAGCCGGTGAAACGGGGACCGCCGAAGTCGAAATCGAGGGGGCCGGCCTCGAAGGCCAGGCGGTCGAAGTCGCAATGGCGAAGGAAGAAGGCGACTGGAAGCTGAACGAAGTCGTCGGCTTCACCAGCTACGACCCCGCGGGCATCGCGTCGACCCTGGAAGAAAAACTGGCTGAAGAGGAAGGCGTCTCCGCATCGCTGGCCAAGTGCGTCTCCGAAGGCGTCGAAGAAATGTCCCAAAAGGAAGCGGAAGCGATGGTCTTCGAAAAGAACAACGAAGGCGTCGAAGAAATCGCCAACGCGTGCAACGAATAAATCCGTAGATCGCTGGTCCGGGGGTGGCGAGCACCGCTCAGCGGAACCCAGGCGCTCGTCTACCAACCCAGATAACGCCGCGTACTTTCAGTCAGGCGGTTTGCCGCCGGCGCGCTTGAGGATGTCGCGCAGCTTGCGCTGGTCCGCGGCCGAGAGGGCCTCGATCCAGGCGGGTGGCTTATACATCTCCTCGATCGATCGCGCGCGCAGTTTTTCCCCGGTAACCGTGAGCTTTACCACCTTCACCCGACGGTCGACCTCGGAGGGTTTACGTTCGGCGAGGTTGCGCTCTTCGAGCGCGTCGACGATGCCGGTGACGTTGGAGGGATCGCAGTGGAGGAGCTCGGCCATCCTCCCCATCGTCTGCGGCTGCTCGAGGAAGCGGAGCGCCCCGAGGATCGAGGGCGTCACACCCATCTTGTGCGCGATCTCGATGAACCGGGGTGGGTAGACGAGGGGGATGAGCAGGCCCCAAGCCGCCGCGGCGAGGCCTTCGTCGGTGGCCGATTCGGGTTTGACCTTGCGAGCCATGGAAGCTATGGTACCCCAATTGTTGATAATCTCAACTTTCGAGTGAACCAAGCAACGGAGAGGGAAGATGGCCGCAGGTAGCTCAATGGACGGGACGGCAGGTAACGCCGGCATCGAAGCCGTCGGCCTCGTGCGCGAGTTCAAGAAAGGTCCGCGCGCCGTGGACGGGATCGACCTGCGGGTCGAGCCGGGCGAAATCTACGGCTTCCTCGGGCCCAACGGCGCGGGCAAGTCGACGACGGTGCTGATGCTCACGACGCTGCTCCCGCCCACCGCCGGAACCGCCCGGGTCGCCGGCTTCGACATCGTCACCGAAGGGCCGCGGGTCCGCTCCGCGATCGGCGCCGCCCTGCAGGAAGCGGCGCTCGACCCGCTCCTCACCGGCAACGAGCACATGCGGCTGCAGACGTCACTGCACGGCCTCGGCAAGTCCGAACGCGAAGAGCGCAGCCGCGAACTGCTCGCCCGCGTCGGGCTCACCAAAGCCGCGGACCGCAAAGTCGGCGGCTACTCGGGCGGGATGAAACGACGCCTCGACCTGGCGCTGGCCCTCGCCCATCGACCGCGGATCCTCTTCCTCGACGAGCCGACCACCGGCCTCGACATCCAGAGCCGCACCGCACTCTGGGAGGAGGTCGCGCGACTGGCGAGCGAGGACGGCGTCACCGTCTTCCTCACCACCCAGTACCTCGAGGAGGCCGACGCGCTCGCCGACCGGGTCGGGATCATCGACCACGGCCACATCGTCGCCGAGGGGACGCCCGCCGAGCTGAAGGCGGAGATCGGTCGGCCGACGGTCGAAGTGGTCCCCTGCGACCCGGCCGAGCGCGAGCGCACCGCGGCCGTCCTCGCCCGCTTCGGCGAGCGCGGGGACGCCGGCACCAAAGGCGCCGCGGTCCTGCTCGGTGGCGGTGACTCCGAACTGGCCGAGGTGGTGCGCGTGCTCGACACCGAGGGGATCGCGATCGAGACGCTGCAGCTGCTCGCGCCCTCGCTCGACGACGTCTTCCTCGCCAAGACCGGCCGCAGCCTCGAGGGTGCCGAAGAGGCCGACGAGGAGGCCGACGACTCCCGCGCCGAGGCGGCCGAGGCGGCGTGAACAGCGCCCTCCCCACCCAGGTCGGGCAGCTCGCCCGCCGCTCCGTGGTGCGGACCCTGCGCCAACCCGCGCAGATCGTCCCCTCGCTGATCTTTCCGATGTTCCTGCTGGCGGTGAACTCAGGCGGGCTGAAAAGCGTCACCAACCTGCCCGGCTTCCCGACCGACTCGTACCTGACCTTCGCCCTGGCCATCACCTTCATGCAGGGCGCGCTGTTCTCGGTGATCAACTCCGGGACCGACCTCGCCCGCGACATCGAGACCGGTTTCCTCAATCGGATGGCGCTGACCCCGCTGCGGGGCGCGGCGCTGCTCAGCGGCCTGCTCGCCGGCTCACTGATGCTGGGGCTGATGCAGGCGCTCGCCTACCTGATCGTCGGCCTCGCCTTCGGCGCCGAACTGACCGCCGGCGTCGGCGGCTTCTTCGTGATCATCCTCCTCTCCGTCAGCGTCACCGTCGCCTTCGGGACGATCGGCCTCTTCGCCGCTCTGCGGACCGGGTCGGGCGAAGCGGTCCAGGGCCTCTTCCCGGTCTTCTTCGTCTTCCTCTTCCTCTCCTCGATGGCGCTGCCGCTCGACCTGATCCAGACCACCTGGTTCCACACCGTCGCCACGATCAACCCGGTCTCCTACCTGCTGCAGGCGTTCCGCTCGCTGCTGATCGAAGGCTGGGAGCCGGGCAAGATCCTCCTCGGCTTCGGCATCGCGCTCGCCCTGTTCGTGCTGGGGATGCTCGGCGCGTCGAGCGCCCTGAAGACGCGGCTGGTGCGCACGTGAGCCCCGCCGACAGCCGCCCGACCGCGGGCTTCCGCACCGTCGCCCGCGCCGTGGCCTGGCGCAGCATCCACAACTTCCTCACCAACAAAGCGCTGCTGATCCCGGCGCTGATCTTCCCGCTCTTCTTCTTCGCCTCCTTCGCCGGCGGACTCTCCGCGGTCGGCAACGTGCCCGGCTTCGACTTCCCGACCGGCTACACGGCCTTCCAGTACGTCTTCGTGCTGCTGCAGTCCGCGGCCTTCGGCGGAGTCTTCACCGGCTTCGGCATCGCCCGCGACTTCGAGACGGGGTTCGGCCGCCGCTACCTGCTCGCCGCCACCGACCGCCGCGGGATCATCGCCGGCTACGGGATCGCGGCGCTGTTCCGGGCCATCGTCACCTGGGCCGTCTTGACCGCGATCGCCCTCGTCGCCGGCATGCAGATCGACGGCTCCGGGGCCGACCTCGTCGGCATGTACACGCTGGCGATCCTCGTCAACATCACGGCCACCCTGTGGGCCGCGGGAGTGGCGCTGCGGATCCGCTCGATCCAGGCCGGCCCGCTGATGCAGCTGCCGATCTTCCTGATCCTCTTCCTCGCCCCCGTATACGTCCCGCTCTCGCTGCTCAGCGGCTGGATCCACGCGGTCGCCTCGGTCAACCCGGTGACCGCGCTGCTGGAGGCCGGCCGCGGCTTCATCTCCGGCGACCCGACCGTGATCGGCCTCGCCTTCGCCCTCGGCATCATCCTCCCGATCGTCTTCGCCCTCTGGTCCCGCGGCGGCCTGCGTCGCGCCGAAGCGGCGGGGTAGCGATCCGGTTCGTCCCGTAAGGGTCCCGTTAGATCCGAGGAGGACACTTTCGGTATGGCCGAGAGCTACCGAGAGCTGCCGCCGTTGGGATTGGGCAATCCGCCGGACCTGTCAAAGCCGCCCGAGCTTCCCGAGGGGCCGATCCATCCCGGCTCCGGGCGCACCCCGCTCCGCAAGAAAGCCGGCGGCCTGCTGGCGCCGCTGGCCGCCCTCGCGGTCAAGGCCAAAGCGCTCCTCCTCCTGATCGGCAACTTCAAGCTGCTCGCCACCTTCGGCTCGATGGCGGTGTCGATCGTCGCCTACGGCTGGCTCTTCGGCTTCACCTTCGCGATCGGCTTCGTCCTGCTCCTCCTCCTGCACGAGCTCGGCCATGTGATCCAGCTGCGCCGCGAGGGCATCAAGGCGAGCGCCCCGATCTTCATCCCCTTCCTCGGCGCCATGATCGCTGCCAAGTCGCTCGGCAAAGACGCCGCCGCCGAGGCCCGGGTCGGCCTCGCCGGCCCGATCCTCGGCTCGATCGCGACCCTCGTCCCGCTCGGCATCTGGCTCGCTGGCGGCAGCGAATTCTGGCGCGCGCTGGCCTACCTCGGCTTCTTCCTGAACCTCTTCAACCTGTTGCCGGTGGTGCCGCTCGACGGCGGCCGCGCGATGGCGGCGCTCAGCCCCGCGGTCTGGGTCGCCGGCCTCGCCGGGCTGGTCGTGTTGGCGTTCCTCTACCCGAGCCCGATCCTGATCCTGATCCTCGTCTTCGGCGGCTACGAGAGCTACCGCCGCTGGAAGAGTCGCAACCTGCCCCGCAACAAGGCCTACTACGCGATCCCGGGACGGACCCGGGCGCTGGTCGCCGTCGTCTACCTCGGCCTCGCCGCGGCACTCTCGGTCGGGGTCGCCGAGACCTTCGTCTCGCGCGGCTTCTAGCCAGGCCTCGAGGGCGGGGTTGAGCTGGACCCCGTCGAAACCCGGTGGTTCGCCGACCACCTCCTCGCAATCCTCGAAGGCAAGGAACTGGATCGGCGGCACTTCCTCTGGAATCGGGTCGGGGGGGAACGGATCCGTGGCTCATATCTAGGTCTCGCCGCCCCAGCCGAGCGCGGTGCGGTCCGCTCGCGGCAGCTTGCTGACGACGAGGTCGTAGGAGTCCTCGATCATCTCCTTCACCGCCTCGTCGGGGAGCGAGCCGTCGAGGATGACCGTGTTCCAGTGTCTCTTGTTGAGGTGGTAGCCGGGAATCACAGCCGCGTGCTCCTCGCGCAGCGCCTCGGCCAACCGTGGCTCGCATTTGAGGCTGACCCGCAACGACGGTCCGCCGAGCGCCGAGAGCGCGAACATCTTGCCGCCGACCTTGAAGACCGACGTCTCGGGGCCGAACGGAAACGTCTCCTCGGCGCCGGCGAAGGAGAGCAGAAGGTCGCGAAGCGGATCCGGAGTCACCGTTCCATCATCGTCATACAGAGCTCGCCCGGGGGTACGGCCGCCTAGCGCCCGTTGCGCTCCCGGTGCTTGCAACCCGGCCAGCAGCAAGGGCGGCGCATGCCTTCCTCGAGCTCTTCGCGGGTGCGGCGGATGCGGCGTTCGCGGGTCGCCTCTTGCTTGGCGTCCTCGACCCAGCAGATGAACTCGTTGCGGGCCAAGGGGGTGATGTCTCGCCAGGCATCGAGGGCGGTGGCGTTCGCGGCCAGCTCGGTCTGGAGGTCGGGCGGGAGGTCGTGGACCACGCCGCCGGGAAGGCCCTCGGTGGGCGTCGCGTTGGGCACGTGTCCAGGGTATCGGGGGATCGCCGGGGCCACGCGTCGCCGCGGTTCGAAAGAATGGCGCCATGCGAGTCGCCGAGATCAAGGACAAGACCATCGGGCCGGGCACCCGTGAGGATCCCGAGCCCGGTCTGGGACAAGCGCTGATCCGCGTCCGCGCGGCGGGTGTGAACGGGGCCGACCCGATCCAAGTGGCGGGCTTCTACCCGCCGCCGCCCGAGGCCGGCGTACCGGATGACGTGCCCGGCATGGAGCTGGCCGGTGAGGTGGTCGAGTCGCGCTCCCCGGTGCCGAGGTTCGAGCCCGGCGCGCGGGTGATGGCGATCGTCGCCGGCGCCGCGCAGGCCGAGTACGCGGTGGTCGACGAGCGCCAGCTGATGCCGGTGCCCGACCTTCTCGACTGGACCCAGGCGGGCGGCTTCCCCGAGGTCTACGCGACCGCGTATGACGCGCTCGTCGGCCAGGCGAAACTTCGCAGCGGCCAGCGGCTGCTGATCAACGGCGCCGGCGGCGGCGTCGGGACCGCCGCGGTGCAGCTCGGCCGCGTCCTCGGAGCCGACGTGACGGCCTCGGTGCGCAACGAGAAGAACCGGGCCGCGGTCGAGGAGCTGGGCGCGAATCGAGCGCTCTCGCCCGACGAGGCCTTTGCCCACGGCCCCTTCGACGTGATCCTCGAGCTGGTCGGCGGGCCGAACCTCGTCGACAGCGTCAAGTCCCTGGCGACCTGGGGCACGATCGTCGTGATCGGGGTCTCGGCCGGCCACGAAGGCACCCTCGACCTGCGCCGGCTGATGGCGACGCGCGGCACGGTCCGCGCCTCCACCCTCCGCTACCGGGCGCCGGAGGAAAAAGCGGTGCTCGCGCGCGGGCTGGAAGCGCACGTGCTGCCGCTGGTCGCCGACGGCCGCTTGCGGGTGCCGATCGAGGCCGAGTTCCCGCTCGCCGAGGTCACCGCCGCCTACGAGCGCTTCACCGCCGGCGGCCACGTCGGCAAGATCGTCCTGCGCTGCGACTAACTCCCGGCGGGCTGCATCTGGAGGCGGCCATAGAAGGCGTTGGCCACGCGCAGTCCGTGCACCTTGGCGGCGGCGGCAATGGGGCCGTCGAACATCTCGTCCACCGTCTGGCACCAGAGCACGAGCCAGCGCTCGAAGTGCTCCTTCTGCAGCCCTCCCGCCGCCTTCTGGTGCAGTCTCCCGTGGACGCCGAAGGCGCCCCCTTTGTATGACATTGCGCCGAGCAGGTTCGTCGCCCAGAAGGAAGCGATCACCGGGATGTGCTCCTCGAGGTCGAGTTCGGCGACGTCGGTGAAGATCCAGCCGATCATCTCGTCGGCCATGGCCTTTTCGTAGAAGGCGCGGACGAGCCGTTCGCAGTCGGTGATGTCCTGGATGTCGGGGAAACCCTCGGTGGCGATCACCGGATGCTACGCAGCCTCGACCGCGAGCACGGTGGCGCCGAAGGTCGAGAAGCCGAGGGCGCTGCCGATCGCCATCCCGAGGATCTCCCCGATCGCGCATCCGGTCAGGCAGTGCATCCCCGCTCAGGGACAAGGGGCTTTAGGAAGGTCTTAGAGGAACGACTGAACCCGCCCTCCAAAGGTGCCGTAGACGACACCATGATCACTCGCCGGAATTCGCTCGCCCTCGCCGTCCCCCTCGTCCTCATCGCACTCCTCACGGTCGTCGCCGTGGCTCTCGCGGACGGTGGCCGAGCCGAATCGAAGCCGCACGTCGCACGTCGCCCCGCCGCCTTCGCCTGGCTGCATCCCGCGGTCGTGCCCGCCGACTGGACGACGGTGCGCCTGCCGAGTTCGGCCGCCAGCCTCTCGGCGCCGCCGAGCTGGGAGGCCGCCGGCGGCGACCCGGGAACCAAGACGCTGGTCACGCGCGGGCCCTCGGGCCAGATCGTCGGTTACCTCAACGCGACGCCGCGCCAGGGTGATGAGAACGCGGCCAACTGGGCCGGCTTCCGCGTCGCTCACAACCGCGAGGAGGGAGACCGCGAGGAGCGGCGACTGGCCTCCGCGCGCGATCTCCACTTCCGGTCCGCCACCAGCTCCTGCGTGATCGACTCCTATCTGACCAGCAGCGGAAACCGCTACCGCGAGATCGCCTGCCTCGTCGCCGGACATGCGTCCACGACGGTGATCGTCGCCGCGGCGCCGCCCTCGCGCTGGCACTCCTATGGCCCACTGCTGCGTCGGGCCGTCAGCGCTTTCACGACTTGACCATCAACCAAGAGGAGAAGCAGATGCTGATCTACGTAAAGAGAGTGGCGGCGATGCTCGCTGTCGCCGGGCTACTCGGCGGTGCTACCACCGCGACGGCCCTGGCCAACCACCATCACCATCATCACCACAAGGTGAGCACGATCCCCCAGCACAACGGCGGTGACCATGACTCCGACAACAACGGCGGGCCCAGCGATGGGGATGGCAACACCTGAGACCCAGCCGAATTTCGGGAATGAAAAGCGGCGGACCGGGGTCGAACCCGCGACGGGCCCCGGTCGGTGATGCGTCCGGCAGCGGTACGCGGCGGCCCGAGGACCGCCGCGACGTCGAGGCGGCGAACGGGGGCCTCATCGGGTACACGCGATCCCCCGCCGTGGGGCGAGGGAGGGTCGGACCCACGTTCGAGGGCCAGGCATAGACCGGGACCGCGGATCGAGGGTGCCGCCGAGCAATCGAGCTACGGCGCCCCGAGGAAGCTCGGCACGATCTTCTTCGCCAGCGCGTTCAGGTCGTCGGCCACCGGCTTTCCTTCGGCCTCCTCGTCGAGCAGGCAGATCACCCGGGAGGTCCCCTTGTCCCACCAGCATCCGGCCGCCGCTTCGAGCCCGGCGGCGGGCCCGGTCGCCTTGATCAGGATGCCGGCGCCGATGTACCCGTCGCCTTCGGGGTTGAGCGATCTGGTCTTCCCGGGGAGGGCCTTCAGAACCTGGAAGCGGCCCTTCAGGAAGCCGGCGGTGAGCTTGTCGAACTCGTTGTTTTCCCATTCGCCGATGTCGGGGCTTTCCCCGTTGGGCGCCCAGGTGTCGACCCCGACCTGCGCCGCCTGGCCGGTCCGGGCCTTCGCGAAGGTCTCGGCCCTGCCCTTCGGCGGCTTGCCCCGCCAGAGGCCGACGTCGCACTCGCCGTGGACCGCGTGGGGAAGTTCCGAGGGTTCCAGGCCCGCGGTCCCTTCGAGGTTGTCGTGATTCCGCAACAGGGTCGAGTGCGGCAGGTGCACGGTCTTCTGGACGAAGGAGAGCGAGACCACCTCGCAGCCCGTCGGCGCGTCCCCGGCCATGGTTGCCGCCGGGGCGATCGCCGCCAGCAGGAACACCAGGGCGGCGCCGAGAGGGAGCGTAAGGACGGCGCGGCTCTTCGAGGCGTTCTTCATCGGTCCTCCGTTCGGGTCGGGAAGGGGGACGAGACCGGGGCAGGATCCCAGCCGCGCGGGCATCTGGCAAGGGGGACGGACCGAAAGCGGTCCGGGCGCGCCGCAGCGTCTCCATCGTGTGGTGCTACTGGCGCCGCCGGGCGCGCAGCGCGGCACCTAAAGCTCAGGCGGCGTGAGATCGTCGAACTCGATCGTCTCGAGTAGGGGGCGCGCCGCAGCTTCCCACCGCGACCCCGCTCGACTCGTCGAGGTCGAATCGCCAGCCCGTCGCTTCCTCCCAGGCGGCGATCACCTCGCGCTCGCCGGCGCGATCGATGTCGTCAAGGACCACCGTGGCGCCCGCGACGAGTCGCCCCCCGAACCAACCCAGGGCGTGCGCCCGAGACATCTCCTGCCCTGGATCAAAGGCGGGCGGCCCGTCGACGACGAGCAGGTCGACCTCGCTCGGAACCTCGTCCAGGGCGGCGCCCGCGTACCAGGGAGGCTCGCCGTCCAACGGGGCGTGGAGCACGCGGGCGATCGTCCCGAGCCCCTCGCGTCGCAGATGCTCGCCCACCAACACGGCCCAATGAGCATCGTGCTCGAGGGCGACCAACTCACCGGCACCGCGCTCGCGCAGGAGACGCGCCAGCAGCACGGTGCTGACGCCGCTGCCGCACTCGACCACGCGGGTCCGTCCGCCGTGGACGATCTGATTGCAGACCGCGACCAGGGCCGCCGGCCGCATCGACCCGGTGGTCCAGGGCAGGTAGCCGCCCTGGACCAGCAGTGGGGAGAGGATGTTCCAGCCGTGGACGTCGGCCGCGAGCAGGCCGTCGCCCTCCCCCGTGCTCAAGCCGCAAGCTCCGGCGTGGCCAGGCGCAGATCCCGGTAGGCCCGCTCGTAGACGGCAGCCACACTTCCGGTGTCGAACTGCCGTGCCCACACCCGCGCCGCCGCGGTGTCGGTCCGTAGGCGGCCCGCGAGAACCCGCTCCAGCGCGAAGGCCAACGCCTCGGGGTCCTCGGAGGGGACGATGATCCCGCGGCCTTCGGCGAGCGTCTCGGGAAAGCCGTCGACGTCGGTACCGACCACCGGCACGCCGAGGCCCATGGCAAGGACCGCCGTCTGGGAGAACGCCTCGTCCCGGGACGGGCAGACCTGGATCCTGGCACCGGCGACCCAGGAACCGGGATCGTCCACCCAGCCACAGAACGACACCGCGCTCTCCAGTCCCAGCCGGGCGACCTGCTGCTCCAGTCCCTCCAACATCACCCCGGCGCCGACGATCAGGACCGGTGGCGGCGCGGCCATCCTCGCGATCGCGTCGATCAGGAGATCGGGCCCCTTGTCGGGGCTGAGGCGGCCGGTGAAGACGATCCTCGGGACGGGAAAGCCCGTCCTCGGGCGGGCGTCCCTGCCGACGACGGGAGAGATGCCGCGACGGATCCGGCCCTCGGGGATCCCGGCACGGGCCGCCCCGGCGCGCGCACCCGGCCCATGCGCGTAGAAACGATCGACGCGCCCGGCCGCCTCGGCCATCGCCGCCCACGGTGTTTCCCCCCACCAGTCATAGCTGTTGTGCTCGCTGGCCACCAACGGAGTCTCTGCAGGGATCCCGGTCGCCGCGGCCCACCAGGCGCCCAGCATGTGGGCGTGGACGAGGTCGGCGTCCTCCAGGCGCGGCTCCAGCCAGGCCGCGAACTCCGGATCGCAGCTCCACTGTAGGTCCAAGGCGGAGCCGAAGACCTCGGCCTCGAAGCCGTGGGAGCGAGCGAGGTCCAGACCCGCCGGCGTCGAGCTTCCCGCCAGCAGTCGGGTCCGATGCCCGCCCCGAGTGAGCGCCCGTGCCACCCGCAGAAGTGAAAGCTGAGCACCACCCAATTCCAGCTTCGAGACCACGCGAGTTATGAGCACTCTCTCAACCTAGGTGCCGGGAGCGACGGTGATGCAACGAATCTGTAAAGAGACCGTCACAGCGACCCCGACTTCCGACCCAGATCGAGGAGCTGTAGATGCGACGGGAGGAAGCCGCCGAGCCAAAGCGGATGAAGCCGCGGCACGAGCGGCCGGGCTGGCTGCATGAGCCCAACCCGTGGGTGCCGATGATCGTCGGCGGGGTCGTCGCGGCGGTGGTTGGGGCGCTGATCGTCGCCGCGATCCTGTCGAACTAGTACGGCCCCGTCGGGTTCGGTCTCGTGGGGCGGTGGCCGACGTCCGGGACGGGTCCGCGGTTGCAACGAGCCTAGGCGGGCTTCCACGCAGCCGAGACCGGGAGAGCGGCAGCGACCCAAAGCGCCGGGAGGACTTCCTTGCGGTCGGCGGTGAGGTGGCCGCAAATCCGACCCCAAGGTGTCCTCGTCGTGCTCGCATACGACGATCGGGGCCACTCGGAACGATGGGGTATGACGAACCCAGGTGGTGAGTTGGGTAGTCCCTACGGCCATATTCACCATCACTTCACAAATCGGTCACCGCCCGATCACACAGCGCCGGCCGGGCCCGACATAGCGTCGTTGGCGCTCGTCCCGTCATCGTCCACAACTGAATAGGGGAGTGAAGATGCGCAAGCTGATCGCGGCCGCGACCGCGTTGGTCGCATTGCTGCTAGCCGGCGTCGCCGTGGCCCAGATCTCGTCCGGTGTCCCGTCGGCCAATCCGGCCACCGGTGCCCCGGCGAATCTGCTCGCCGGCGGCTTCGGCCTCCACGTCGTCGCCCGAGGCGTCGACCCGCTCGAGAACCCGAGCTCGATCTACACCACCTACGGCTACCTCGAAGACAACGCCGAACCGCTGGCGCGGACCAGGACCGAGCCGGACCAGAACACCTACCTCGAAACCCGTTGGAGCCCCGGCGGTCCGACCCCGGGATACGACTACGGAAACCACTTCCTGATCCAGGGCCATGAGAACGGCTCGAACAAGGCCTACCTGACCCGGATCAACCTCGACATCGAAGAACCGGCCCACCGGATCACCCTGCTGAACACCCCCGACGCCTCCGGGCAGACCGGGCTCAGCAGCATCGACGGCTCGACCTATGACCCGTTCAACGGCCAGCTGCTGTTCACCAGCGAGGCGGGGAGCAACGGTGCGGTCCTCTCGACGCCGCTGCAGTGGAGTGGCAACACCGCGCCGGGCCTGCAGTTCCTCAACGGATCGATGGGCCGGGCGGGCTACGAGGGAGTCGTCGTCGACAAGCTCGGCGAGATCTACCTGGTCGAGGACACCGGCGGTAGCGGCGTCGTCGACAACGGCGCCAGCACCAAGGTCAAGCAGCCGAACTCGTTCGTCTACCGGTTCATCCCGGCCGGGTCGGACCTCACCCGGGGCAAGTTGCAGGCGCTCCAGGTGACCGCCGAAGGCACCCCGATCACGTTCCACGATCGAGCCGTCGACCCGCTGGCCGCCCGCGAAGACGCGCTCGGCCCGCAGATCCTGGCACTGCACTCCGGGGCAACCCTGAGCGCGAAGTGGGTCACGGTCCACGACACGGCGATCGACGGCACGGAAAGCTTCGACGCCAACGCGGCGGCGAAAAAAGCCGGCGCCACCCCGCTGAAGCGACCGGAGAACGGGAAGTTCGTCCCGGAGACGGACTTCAGGTCCTTCGTCTTCGACGAGACCGGCGACACCGACAAAGAAGGGGGCCTCTACCCCGGGGCAGCGGCCCGCGGGGCCTGGGGTTCCTTCCTGTGGCTCGACATGCCGCGGGCGGGCTCGCAGACCGGCACGGTGAAGACGATCGTGCTCGGCGACGAGACCCACAACTCCTACGACAACATCACGTTCCTCGACAAGAACACGTTCCTCACCACCGAGGACCGCGGTGACACCCTCCACGATCAGGAGGGCGTGCTCGATTCGATCTGGTCCTACGACCTGACGAAGAGCTACACCCAGGTCCAGGCCGATGCCAAGCGGCTCGTCGCCCTCGGGCGCGACCCGGAGGCGGGCGCCACCGGCCAGGAGGACAACGAGCCGACTGGGGTCTTCGTCTCCGACGGCGGGACCTCCCCCTGGGACCTACTCGGTGCCGACGATCCGGCCGATCAGGACGGTGTCCGGATCTTCTTCACCGAGCAGCACGGTGCCAACAGCACCTATGAAGTGTCGCCCCCGCGTCGCTACGACCACGACCGCCCGCCGCACCACTGGTGGTTCTGGTCCAACCGTCACTGATGCGGATCGCCGCACTCTGCCTCCTGATCCCCGCGCTCGCGCTGGGGTCGGGAGGCTGCGGCTCCGGTGGGAGCGACAGCCCCGCCGGAGCCGGCGGCGGTGACGGCCAGGCGCAGGTCGTGGCCGAGCATTACGCCTCGGGCTTCGAGCTGAGGCGGCAGATCTCCAACGCCTTCGACGCCGGCCTCGACCGGCTGGCGGTGATGTCACAGCCCCGCGACTCGGCGACCGACCTCGGCCAGTCGCTGCCGACCGGCCTGGTCAACGCCGTGTCCTGTGGAGCCGCGGGACCGCCGGAAAGCTCCGGCCACGTCGAGATCACGCATTGCACCGTCAACTGGAGCACGGTCTCGCGCGAGCCGCGGACCACCCGCTATCTCGTCCGGCTCTTCCCGACCGGCTGCTTCGCCGCGGGCGCCACGCCGCGGCTGCCGCAGGTCCGCGACAACACGATCGCGACCTTCTCCGAGCATCCCCTGAACGCGCTCGTCAGCGCCGGGGAGCAGTGCTCGTGAAGGGACGCCTGCGCACGGGCGCGGCGCTGCTCGCGGTCGCGCTGCTGGCCGGCTGCGGTGGCGGCGGCGAGAGCCATCCGACGACGCCGGCGGGCAACCCACCGGCACAGCCGCTCGAAGATCTGGTCCTCACCTCGGGAAACATCCCGCGCGTGCGCGCCGCCGACTTCCGCGAGCCGACCGCGCGGTACCGCCGCTATGTGGTCGAGGAGCTGAGCGCGATGCAGGGCGACGTCGATCGGCTGCGCGCCGCCGTGGCGGCCGGCGACCTCGGCGCGGCGCGGCGGGCGTGGCTCGCCGCCGACGAACGCTATGAGTCGATCGGCGCCGCCTACGGTGCCTTCGGCGAGCTCGACGCGCGGATCAACGGCGGCCCGGGTGGCCTGAAGGGGGGCGTGAGCTCTCCGCGGTTCACCGGCCTGCACCGGATCGAGCTGACGTTGTGGGACCCCTCCTCGACCGCGGACGCCGCGCCCTACGTCGACCGCCTCGACCGCGACGTCGCCGCCCTGCGCCGCGAGGTGCCGACGATCGAGATCGAACCCTTGGAATACGTGCTGCGCGCCCACGAGGTCCTCGAGGGGACCCTCGACCTGCAGCTCTCCGGCCGGGAAGGGTCGTGGAGCGGCGCCGCCCTGCGGGCACTACGCGGAAACCTGCACGGCACCGAGGTGGTGCTCGGCAGCCTGGAAGGCCTGATCCGACGCCGCAGCGCGGTCGTCGCGCAGCGCAGCCAGGCGAGCCTCGCGGCACTGGCCGCGGCGCTTCGTCGCCTCGAAGGGCGCGGCGGCTCCCTGCCGCGCTGGGACCAGGCAGCGGAACGGACGCGCACCGAGATCGCCGGCCTTACCGCCGCGGCCGCGGAGCAGCTCGCCTACGTCCCCGAGGTGATCGATCCCCGGCCGCCGCTGCCGCGCAAGTCGGCGATCGGAAAGGTGGCGGCGGAATGAGCCTGCGAAGGCGCGATCTCCTGATCGGCGGTGCCGCGGCGGGTGCCGGTGCGGCGATCGGCCGGCTCCCCGGCCTCGCATCGGGCGCCGCCGCGGCGGCGCCCGCCCTCGAAGAGGACCTGGCGCAGGGCGTCCCGTTCGAGGGCGTCCACCAGGCCGGGATCCTCACCCCCCGCCCGCGCCGCGCGATCTTCGCCTCCTTCGACGCGATCGCCCCCGCGCGGGCCGAGCTGGCCGACGGCCTCCGCACCCTCTCTGAACGGGCACGCGCCTTGAGCATCGGCTACGACGCCCTGCTCGGGGCGCCGGGCGAGGGGCCGACCCCCGACTCCGGCGTGCTCGGCAACGTGGTCAGCCCCGACGGCCTGACCGTCACGATCGGCTTCGGCGCCTCCCTCTTCGACGGCCGCTACGGGCTCGCGTCGCGGCTCCCGCGCGGCCTGCGGCAGATGCCGGCCTTTCCCGACGACGCCCTCGAGGCGACCGAATGCCACGGCGACGTGGTCGTCCAGCTGTGCGCGAACACCGAGGAGACGTTGCTGCACGCCCTGCGGGACCTTTCCCGGGCGACCCGC
This sequence comes from Solirubrobacterales bacterium, assembly GCA_050697015.1. Classification (GTDB taxonomy): domain Bacteria; phylum Actinomycetota; class Thermoleophilia; order Solirubrobacterales; family 70-9; genus VAYN01. The sequence goes on along the minus strand of JBOGYZ010000311.1, from coordinate 697 downwards.
GGCGTCCTCGGGCCGCGCTGGAAGATCGAGGGCTTCCTGCCTGATCCAGGCCGCGAGACCGGCGCCGGCCGCAACCTGCTCGGCTTCAAGGACGGCACTTCCAACCCGGACGTCACCAACGAGGGGACGATGGATCGCCTGGTCTGGAGCGGACCGGAGCAGCCGGGGTGGGCCCGCGGCGGCACCTACCAGGTGATCCGCATCATCCGCAACCGAGTCGAGTTCTGGGATCGGGTCTCGCGCAACGAGCAGGAGCTGATGATCGGCCGCGACAAGGCGGTCGGGGCGCCGCTCGGCACGACCGCCGAGCTCGACGACCCGGGGTACGACAGCGATCCCGACGGCAAGCGCATCCCCCTCGACGCCCACATCCGGCTCGCGCGGCCGCGGACCCCGGAGACCGAGGACAGCCGCATCGTGCGCCGCGGCTACAACTACTCACGGGGGATCGACGAGGCCGACCAGCTCGACATGGGTCTCATCTTCGTCGCCTTCAATCGCGACCTTGGGCGCCAGTTCGAAGCTGTTCAGAGGCGCCTCGAAGGAGAGCCCCTGGTCGACTACATCGTCCCCACGGGTGGCGGCTATTTCTTCCTGCCGCCGGGCGCCCGCGACAGCCAGGACTGGGTCGGATCGGGCCTTTTCGTCTGAAACGCCTCAGGTGTCGGTCGGTCATCCAGGCCGGTCGGTGCGCGAC
>JBOGYZ010000310.1:0-15926 GCA_050697015.1 Solirubrobacterales bacterium | reverse complement strand
ACGAAGGTCTCCTTGCCGTCCGGGCGCACCTCGCTCACCGTCGCCTGGAGGTCGACGTTCGGGGTCGAGGAGCGCACCCAGAGGTTCACCGCTCCCGCGCCGATCACGGTCGTGTTTTCGGTGAGCGGTTCGGTCACGTAGGAGACGGCGGAGCCGGACGGGCTCTGTTCCCAGTGGTAGGTCGGCAGCGCCGTCCAGAGGCCGCCTTCGCCCCCGGCGGTGTCGCCGCTGAAGTCCTGCAGCGGGAGCGCGTGGGCGTCCCAGGTGAATTCGTCGGCGTGCGTGCCGGCGGGCTTCGTCGATTTCAGGTTCCCTCCGGGCGACAGGTACCAGGCCTTCGCTTTCGTCCCCGGGATCGGGAATTCGCTGAACGATTCTTCGAAGGTCGGGTAGGGCTGCCCCGGCGAGAGGCCGCCGGCGCCGCTGTCGAAGGTGACGCGGATCGGCTTCTGCGCTTCGAAGGCGGCGAGCGCCAGGCCGTAGGTCGGCAGCAGCTGGATCGGGTCAGGCGGCAGGGTCAGGCCGGGGATGCCCATCGCTTCCTGGAAGACGAGCGGCGCCGCGACGTGCATCACCGCACCCGTCACCAAAGGTGGCTGCTTCGCCACGTAGAGCTCGAGGAAGTCGAGCCATCGATTGAGCGTCGCCGGGTCGAGCGAGTCGATGTGGGCGCCGTTGGTGAAGGTGAACCACTTCTTCCGCGTGCCGGTGAAGTGCTCGGCGAGGTCCGGGCAGTGGCCTCCGGTTTGCTCATCAGTGAATTGACACGCCATGAAGGTCGGCACTTCGATCTTGTTCACGAAGGTGACCGGGGAGAGGGGGTCGGCGACTTTCGGCACGTAATGGCTGTTGTCTTTGACCTTCTGCAGGAGGTTGACCGCTTCCGGGTGGAGCGCCTGGTTCTTCTTGCAGGTTTCGTCGCCCTCCTGGATGCGCTGGTAGGCCCAGGCTTGGCCATGCCCCGGCGCCGCCGCTTCGGCGTCGTGGACCCGCTCCTTCGCCCATTCGAGCGCGAAGCCGGTGTTGAGGATGCCGCCCGGATAGAGCGTCGTCTGGGTGTTGTCGATCACCGAGAGCGGCGCGATCGCGGCGAGGGATGGCGGCCGCGTGGCGGCGGTGAAGAGCTGGCTGATGCCGCCGTAGCTGATCCCCATCATCCCCACTTCGTGGTGGAGGACCCACGGCTGGTGGGCGATGGTCTCGATCACGTCGTAGCCGTCGAGGTTCTGCAGCGGTTCGAAGAAGTCGAAGGCCCCGCCCGAGCAGCCGGTGCCGCGCATGTTGACGTCGACGACGGTGAAGCCCATCAGGTTGGCGATCAGCGAGATGCCGCTTTCCGGGCCGGCCGGGTTCGCGTAGCCGTAGCCCGCGTACTCGATCAGGGTCGGCGTCGGGCCGGTCGGGATATACGGAAGTTCGATCGCGGAGGCATGGGCGGCGTTGCCCTGGGACGACTGGCCCTTGGCGGCCTTGAGGAGCTGGAGCAGCTTCTGCCGGGGCGGCCCGCTCAGCTTGATGCCGAGCCCTTCGCCGACTTTCCCGAGCAGTCCGGAGAGCCCGCCGACCGCTTCTCCTACGCCGGGCACTTCCTTGAGGATTTTTTCGAGTTCGCCGAGTGGCAGCTGCGGCGTTTCCGGCGTGCTCCCACCGCCCGCGGCCGCTTCGGCCGGGTTCGGGATCTGGTTGGTGACCAGCTTCAGCACGTCCTGCGGCGGGTGGACGTCGATCGCCAGCTGCGTCCCGTCGCGGGTGGTGAGGTACTGGTAGCCGTGGGGTTCGATCGTCTGGTTGTAGATCGAGGTGTTCGGCGGTGCCGAGCGCTGGGTCAGCACAGTGAGCGGTTCGGACTGCTGCCCGCCGACTTCGAGGCGGTAGCCGCTCCCCGGAGTCACTTCGCGGAAGAGGACGGCGCCGAGTTCGTCGGCGCTCTTCATCCCGACCACGTTCCCCGAACCGTCGCGGAGCGTCACCCCCGCGCCCGGCGGCACGCCGGTCGCGTAGACCTGTTCGACGCTCCCGGAAGCTTCAAAGGCCGGCGCCGCTTGCGCGACGCCGGCCGAGGAGGCACTCGAAATAAGGAGGAACAGGCCCAGGGCGGCCACCGACAATCCCACCGTTCGCCACCCCGGCCTCCAACTGACGGAAGTTCCCGCTCCCCCCATGATGGAGCATTACTACCACAAAATTCAGTAGTTGAAACAGATATTTTTCGGAACTGGCTCCGTGGGCCGGAGCGGCCGCCTCAGCGGACGATGGAGACGGCGCCGTTGGCGATGTTGTAGACGCCGGCGACCACGTCGATCGAGCCGGATTGGATCGCCGGAGCGATGATCGGGCCGCGCCGAGCGAGGTCCTGGGCCTGGGCGATCGCGTTGGCGGGGACGCAGCGGCCGAGCGTCCGCTGATCGGCGGGCAGGGACTTGACGGTCGGCGTCAGGAGGTCGACCACCTTGCCGATCGCCCCGTATTTGGAGCTCGGGTAGGTCTTGCCTTCGGTGACCGCGCCGATCGCCGCCTTGATCGCGCCGCAGTCGCTGTGGCCGAGGATCACCACCAGCTTCACACCGAGAACGGCGACCCCGTACTCGGTGCTGCCGAGCGTGCCGCTGTCGATGCTGTTGCCGGCGATCCGGGAGACGAAGATGTTGCCGCGTTCGACGTCGAACACCAGCTCCGGCGAGATCCGCGAGTCGGCGCAGGTGATGATCGCCGCGAACGGTTTCTGTTCGGACGCTCGTTTCTCCCCCACCGGCGAGTAGTCCCGCAGCGAGAGCTTCCCCTGCCGATAGCGCTTGTTCCCGGCCTGGAGGATGCGCAGTGCTTCGGCCGGAGTCTTCGGGTGGGGAGCTTTCCCGCCCGTCGACCTGGCCAGCGCCTCCGCGGCGCCGGCCCCGCCGAGCGCCGCCGCCCCGGTCACCGCACCGAGACCACCCATGAACCGCCGTCGCGAAAGATAGGAATCCTTATTCATGGTCGGAGCCTAAGCCCGCCCCGCGGACGGATACGACGTCCGTCCGGGTTCTCACGTAGCACCTGGTGCTACAGTCGTGCACATGAGCCGTGACGTCTCTGTCCGTGATCTGCGCAACTCGACCGCCGCTGTGATCGCCGAACTCGAGAAAGGTGAACGGCTGACGCTCACCGTCAACCGGCGCCCGGTAGCCGACATCGTGCCCCACCTCGAGGAGCGCGACCCCTGGGTCCCCGCATCGGAGCTGCGTCGCATCCGCGGCGAGGCCGCCGCCGATCCGGGCCTGCTGACCGACCTCGCGGATGTTCGGGGCGACGAACTCGACGAAGCTTGAGCCGCGCGATCGCCGACACCTCCGTCTTCATCGCTCAGGAGACTGCCCGCGAGCTCGACGAGCTGCCCTCGGAGATCGCCGTCTCGGTGATCACTGCCGCCGAGCTCGAGCTAGGCGTGCTCCGCGCGGCCGATCGGCAGATCCGGGCTGTCCGCCTCTCGACCCTTTCGCGCGTCCAGGCGACCTATCCGCTCCTCCCCATCGACCCGCAGGTCGCAAGTTGCTTCGCGCGGATCGCGGCGGCGGAGCGCGACCGCGGTCGCCGACCGCGGCGTCATGACACCTGGATCGCCGCGACCGCGATGCGCCACGGCGCCACGGTCCTCACGCAGGACGCCGACTTCTCCTCCTTCGAGGAAGTCGACGTCCTGCGGGTCTGAGCCCTAGTTGTTCAGCATCTCCATGCCGGAGTCGTCGTAGCGGGCGCCGCGAACGGCGTCGGGGGAGATCGCGGCGTCGAGCTCGGCGACCTGGGCGTCGGTCAGCGCCAGGTCCGCGGCGGCGGCGTTCTCTTCGAGGCGCTTCGGGCTTTTGGTGCCGGGGATCGGGACCAGGTCGTCGCCTTTGGCGAGGACCCAGGCGAGCGCCACCTGGGCGGGCGTCGCGCCGATGCCCTCGGCGAGCTCCGCAACGCGGTCGGCGAGGCGCAGGTTCTCCTCCAACGCCTCGCCCTGGAAGCGCGGGTTGGTCCGGCGCCAGTCGTCCTCGGACAGGTCGTCGATCGAGCGGATCTGGCCGGTGAGGAAGCCGCGGCCGAGTGGCGAGTAGGGGACGAAGCCGATGCCCAGCTCGCGCAGGGTGGGCAGCACCTCGTCCTCGGGGTCGCGCGTCCACAGCGAGTACTCGCTCTGCACCGCGGTCAGCGGGTGGGTGGCGTGGGCGCGGCGGATCGTCTCCGGCGCCGCCTCGGAGAGGCCGATGAAGCGGACCTTCCCGGCGGCGACCAGCTCACCCATCGCGCCGACGGTCTCCTCGATCGGCACGCCGGGGTCGACCCGATGCTGGTAGAAGAGGTCGATGTGGTCGGTGCCGAGCCGCCGCAGCGACTCGTCGCAGACCCGCCGCGCGTTCTCCGGGCTGCCATCGACGCCGCGGTCGCTCGGATCATCGGGATTGATCCGAAACCCGAACTTGGTCGCGATCTCGACCTCCTCGCGGTGGCCGGCGACGGCGCGCCCGACCAGCTCCTCGTTCACGTAGGGCCCGTAGACCTCGGCGGTGTCCAGCAGCGTGACGCCGAGCTCCAGCGCCCGGTGGATCGTCGCGATCCCGCCCTCCTCGTCGCCGGCGCCGTAGGCGTAGCTCATTCCCATGCAGCCGAGCCCCTCGGCCGATACCTCGAAGCCCTGGCTTCCCAACGTCCTTCTATCCATCGATTAACTCCTCATAGGTGGCGATCTTTCGTTCGACGAAGGCCAGGTGACCCTGGACCTCCGCCAGCTGGGCCCGCACCGACTCCCGGTGCTCCTCGAGCAGCGCCAGGCGCTCGCGCTCGTGGCGGCCGGTCCGCACCAGCTCGTAGTAGCGACGGATGCGGGCGATCGGCATCCCGGTCGCCCGCAGGCAGCGGATGGTCTCCACCCACGCCATGTCGGTCTCGCTGTAGCGGCGGTGCCCGGAGGACGCGCGGTCGACATCGCCGATCAGCCCGGCGCGTTCGTAGTAGCGCAGGGTGTGGACGCTGAGCCCGCTGGCGCGGGCGGCGTCGGCGATCGTCAGGCCGGTCTCGAGGGGGGCGGTTTCGGACTCCATCCTTCGAGGTTACGAATTAGAGCGCGCTCTAAGTCAAGGGCGTGCCCCGACCGGCGGGGTGCGGCGCCCTCAGAACGGCAGGACGAGCGAGCCGTCATCCTTCAACGTGAAGCCCGGGTTGTGGGCGATCTCCCAGAGGTGGCCGTCGAGGTCGGCGAAGTACGCCGCATAGCCGCCGTAGAAGGTCTCTGCCGCGGGTTTGGTGATCGTCGCGCCCGCGGCCTCGGCGGCTCCCACGATCTCGTCGACCTCCTCCCGGGAGCGCACGTTCTGCGCCAGCGCGACCCCACCGAACCCGTCGGCGCGCGCGTCCTCCACCCCGGCGTCGTCCGCGAGCTTCTCCCGTCCCCAGAGCACGACCGCCGACCCGCCCGCCTGGACGAAGACGGTCTCCTCGACTTCCTTGCACTCCCACCCGAGCGCCTCGTAGAAGCGGCGCGCGGCGCCGACGTCATCGACGCCGAGGGTGATCAGGCTGACCCGCTGGTCCATTCCTCGGAACCTAACCGTTCCCCGACCGGGTGCACCGCTCCGCCTTCCTTCTTGACCTGGAAGATCGAGATTACTCTCGGGCCCATGGCGACCACCACCCTGCGCGAGCACCCCCTTCCCGGCACCCCGACCCTCGAGCGCCTGCTCGCCCGGATCGCGGAGGGCGCGTCGGAGCGGGAGCGCGACCGGATCGCCCCGTTCGCCGAGATCGGGCTGATCAAGGAGGGGCGGCTCGGCGCGATCCGCGTGCCGGTCGCCGAGGGTGGTGGCGGGGCGACGCTGCGCCAGCTCTTCGAGGTGCTGATGGCCCTCGCCGAGGCGGACTCCAACGTCGCCCACATCCTGCGCGTCCACTTCTCCTACGTCGAGCGCCTGCTGGACGAGCCCGACCCCGGGCGGCGCGCCCGCTGGACCGCCGTCGTGAACGAGGGGAAGATCTTCGGCAACGCGATCAGCGAGCAGAGCGCGAACGCGGTCGGCATGGGCTTCGAGACGCTGCTGACCCCGGACCCCGCCGGCGACGGCTTCCGCCTGAACGGCGAGAAGTTCTACTCGACCGGCAGCCTCTACTCCGACTACACCCAGATCTACGCCTCGACGCCTGACGAGAGGATCGCTTCGATCACGATCCCGGTCGACCGCCCGGGCGTCGCCATCCTCGACGACTGGGACGGCTTCGGCCAGCGCCTCACCGGCACCGGCACCACGCGCCTCGACGACGTGCGGGTCGAGCCCGACGAGGTGGTCGACCTGGGCAGTCATAAGGAGATAATGGAAGCGCCCGCGATCCAGGGGGCCTTCCTCCAGCTCTACCTCCAGGCGGTGACCGTCGGGGCGCTCCGCGCCGTGCGGAACGACGCCGTCGCCCTGGTGCGGCGCCGCCGCCGCTCCTTCAGCCACGCGACCGACGAGAGCCCGACCGCGGACCCGCAGATCCTCCAGGTGGTCGGTCAGATCGCCGCCGAGGCCTTCGCCGCCGAGGCGATCGTCCTCGCCGCCGCCGAGCCGATCGACGCCGCGGGCGCCTCGATCGTCGACGGCAAACCGGACCCCGACCTCGCCGAAGCCGCCCAGCTCGCCGCCGCCCAGGCCAAGGTCGCGATCGACTCCTTCGCCCCCCGCGCCGCGACCGCCCTCTTCGACGTCGGCGGCGCCTCCGCGACCCAGGCCGCCGCCAACCTCGACCGCCATTGGCGCAACATCCGCACGATCTCCACCCACAACCCGACCTTCCTCAAGGCCTCCGCCGTCGGCGACCACCTCGTCAACGGCACCCCACCCCCACGCAACGGCTTCTTCTGATGTTGACGGGCCGAAAACCCACGATATACGTGGGTTTTCGGCCCATCAACACGGCGGGTCAGGCGGCGGTGCGGGACTCGCTGAGGGCCTCGAAGGCTTGCCACATCGCGGCGTAGTGGCCGCCCCTCGCGAGGAGTTCTTGATGACTGCCGACCTCGGCGATGCGGCCGGCGTCGAGGAGAACGATGCGGTCGGCGCTGCGGGCGGTCTGGAGGCGGTGGGCGATGACGATCGTGGTGCGGTCGGCGGAGAGCTGCTGCATCGCGGCGACGACGCGGGCCTCGTTGGCGAGGTCGAGGTTCGAGGTCGCCTCGTCGAGGAGCAGGATCGCGGGGTCGACCAGCTCGGCCCGGGCGAGGGCGATGAGCTGGCGCTCGCCCGCCGAGAGGGAGCGGCCGCGCTCGGCGACCTGGTGGCCGTAGCCGCCGGGCAGGGCGGCGATGAAGTCGTGGGCGCCGACCGCGCGGGCCGCCGTCTCGACCTCGGCGTTGGTCGCGTCCGGCCGGCCGTAGGCGATGTTGTCCCGGATCGAGCCGGTGAAGAGGAAAGCCTCCTGCGGCACGTAGCCGAGGCGGTGACGGTAGGCGGGAAGGTCGAGGGCGCGGAGGTCGTGGTCGTCGACCGCCACGCGCCCGGTGTCGGGGTCGTAAAAGCGGGCCAGGAGCTTCACCAGCGTCGACTTCCCCGCCCCGGTCTCGCCGACCAGCGCAACCCTTTCTCCGGCGTCGACCGCGAGGTCGATGTCGCGCAGCGCCTCCGGCGCCTTGGCGGCGAGGAGTTCGTCCTCGGCCGCGCCGCCAAGTCGGGCGTCCGCCGGTCCCCGCACCGCCGCCATCGCGCTCGGCGCCGCGGTCGGCTCGGGGTAGGAGAAGCTCACGCCCTCGAGGGCCACAGCGCCCGCGAGGCGCCCCGGCCGGACCGGCTCGGCGGTCGGCGGGGTCGTCGTCTCGAGCCCCATCAGCTCGTCGATCCGCGCCACCGAGATCCGCGTCTGCTGCCAGGAGTCGAACACCTGGGAGAGCTGCTGGATCGGGCTGAAGAACATGTCCACGTAGAGGATGAAGGCGATCAGGACGCCGGTCGTCAGGCGCCCTTCGTGGATCATCTGCGCGCCGACCGCGAGCACGATCACATCCGCCAGCGAGGAGAGGAACTGGACGAACGGGAAGTAGGTCGCGACCAGCCGCTGGGCGCCGACGCGCGATTCGAGGTAGTCGTCGCCGAGCCCGCGGAAGCGGCGCTCGGTCTCGCGCTCATGGACGGCGGCCTGCGCCTCGCGCACGCCGGAGAGGCTCTCCTGGAAGTCGGCGTTGACGATCGCGATGCGGTCGCGCGCCTGGTCGTAGAGCACGCCCGAGCGGCGGCGGAAGGCGACCGTGGCGATCGCCAGTGGCACGATCACCGACAGGGTCGCCAGGCCGAGCTCGAAGTTCAGGACGAGGAGCGCGACGCCGACCCCGAAGAAGGTGGCGAAGGCGACCAGGGCGGACAGCAGGCCGTTCTCGATCAGCGCTTCGAACTGGTCGACGTCGGTCGTCATCCGGGTCATGATCCGGCCCGCCATCTCGCGCTCGTAGTAGTCGAGGCCGAGCCGCTGCAGCTGCGCCCAGATCCGGATCCGCAGGGACAGCATCACCCGCTGGGCGGTGCGCCCGGTGACGAAGGTCTCCCCCACCTCGTCGATCAGGTCGGCAAGGGTGACGAAGGCGAAGATCGCCGAGGCGGTGAAGAGCGCCGCCTGCGAGCCGGTGGCGACACCGCCATCGATGCCTTCCTTGACGAGGACGGGCCCGGCGAGGCCGGCGAGCGCGTCGAGGACGACCAGCACCAGACCGACGAGCAGCGGCACCCGGAACTCGCGCAGCAGCCTGCGCAGGTTGAAGCCGCGTTGGTGGCGCGCCTCGCGGTCGAGGTCGACGTCGGCGCGATCGCGGACTGGCCGCAGCTTCGCCACTTGGGCCAGCAGCTGCGGCGTCGGCGCCAGGCTTTTGCCCATCGCCCCGCCGCGCACGCCGCCCGGTTTGCCGAGCCCGCCGCCGAGGTTCGCGGAGCCGAGACCGGTCGGGCCGAACCGCGCGGTGGCCGTCGAGCCGGGACCGGACCCGGCTCCGTCGCCGGTCCACGCGGCCGCCGTGGTCTGTCCCGCGGCCCGGGCGCTGAGCGCCTCGACCCGCCCCTCGACCGCCTCGGCGACGTCCTCGTCGAGCCCGGTCAGGAGGCCGCGGTAGACGGCGGAGCGCGCGGCCAGCTCCTCGTGGGTGCCCTGGTCGATGATCCGCCCCTCGTCGAGGACGACGACGCGGTCGGCGAGGTGGAGGGTCGAGCGGCGGTGGGCGACGAGCAGCGTCGTCCGCCCGGCGAGCACCGTGCGCAGGCCCTCGTTGATCGCCTCCTCGGTGCGCGCGTCGACGGCGCTGGTGGCGTCGTCGAGGATCAGGATCCGCGGGTTCTGCAGGACGGCGCGCGCCAGCGCGATCCGCTGCCGTTGCCCGCCCGAAAGCGTCAGCCCGCGCTCGCCGACGACGCTGTCGTAGCCGCGCGGCAGGCGCTCGATGAACTCGTGCGCCTGGGCGACGCGCGCCGCCGCCTCGATCTCCGCGTCGCTCGCCTCCGGCCGACCGTAGGCGATGTTCGCGCGCACCGAGTCACTGAAGAGGAACGCCTCCTCGAAGACGACGCCCACCTGAGTACGAAGACTCCGCAAGGTCACCCCGCGCACGTCGTGGCCGTCGACCAGCACCGCGCCGCGATCGGGCTCGTAGAAGCGCGAGACGAGCTGCGTCGCGGTCGTCTTGCCGCTGCCGCTTGGCCCGACGATCGCGACCCGCTCCCCCGCCTTCACGTGGAGGTCGAAACCGGCGAGGACGTCCCGCCGCCCGTCGTAACCGAAGTCGACGTCGTCGAAGTCGATGTCGCCGGCGAGCGGGCCGAGCTCGACCGCGTCGGGCGCGTCGGCGATGTCGGGCTGGAGGTCGAGCAGCTGGAAGATCCGCTCGACCCCGGCGCGCGCCTGCTGGCCGATCGCCATCAGCCCGGCGAGCTGGCGGGTCGGCGAGACGAGCTGGCCGACGTAGGTGGTGAAGGCGAGGAAAGTGCCGAGGCTGATGTCCCCGCGCAGCGCCAGCCAGCCGCCGAAGGCGAGGATCGCGACCTGGCCGAAGGCCGGGATCGCCTGCAGCAACGGCTGGAAGCGCGAGGTCAGGCGCACCGCGCGCATCTGCGAGCCGTAGAGGTCCTCGGAGGCGGCGGCGACCCGCTCCAGCTCCCGTCGTTCCTGGCCGAACGCCTTCACCACGCGCACCCCGCCGACGGCCTCGTCGACGATCTGGATCACCTCGCCTTCGCGCTGCTGGGCGTCCCAGGTGGCGGGGTAGATCCGCGTCCGCATCCGGTAGCTGACCGCTAGGAGCGCAGGCGCGATGATCAGGCTGACCAGCGCCAGCGGCGGCGAGAGCCACAGCATCACGCCCAGCGACAGCACCATCAACAGCAGGTTGCCGCTCATCATCGGGATGAACATCAGGAGGCCCTGGACCAGGGTGGTGTCGGAGCTGGCGCGGGCGACGAGCTGGCCGGTCGGCATCCCGTCGAGGGAGGCGAAGTCCATCTTCTGCAGGTGCGCCTGCATCTCGTTGCGGAGGTCGTACTGGACCTCGAGCGCGACTTTGCCGCCGCGGTAGCGCCGCTGGTTCGCGCCGATGAAGGCGCCGATCGCGACGACGACGAGAGCGATCAGCCAGGGCCAGAGCGATTCGGAGCGTTCGACGATGACGCCGTCGACGATCTGGCGCTCGAGCAGTGGCGCGCCGGCCTGGCAGGCTGCGCCGAGGACCGCGGCGCCGAAGGAGATCGCGACGTCGCGGCGGTGGCGGAGGACGTAGCCGACGAGGCGCCGCAGCCAACCGTGCTCGCTCAAACCGACTTCCCCGTAGCGCGCCCGGCCTTGCGCGCCGCGAGCCGTTCGTCGGCGACCTCGTCGAGTGCCTCGCCGAGCTGCGCGAGCGCCTTCAACACGGCGTCCGGGTCGGGCGTCCGCGAGCAGAGGTCGTCGAGCCGTCCCAGCATCTCTCCCTCCACCTGAGCAAGCGCCGCCTTCCCCGCGGGGGTCAGGGACAGGGTCGCGGCGCGGCGATCCTCGGCGGCGTCCTCGCGCGAGAGCAGCCCACGCTTGGTCAGCGACTCGACCGCGGCGCTGATCGTCGGCTTGCCGAGCGCCAGCCGGTCGGCGACCCGCGACGCCCGCTCGTCACCGTCGGCGACGGCGGAAAGAACCCGGTAGTGGGCGAGGTTGAGATCGCCGGAGGAGCGTTCGAGCTGCCGCGCCATCCGCGCCAGGGCGCGAATCGCCTGCCTCTTGTTGGTGTCCGTTTCGTTCGACCGTCGAACCATCTGCGGACCAGCGTAGCAACACTGGTTCGTCGGCCGAACTAGTTGGGCGCGGGCACCGCCTCCACCCCGCGCTCGGCGAGCCTGCGGTCGAAGTCGACGATTTCCTGGGTGTCGACGTAGAAGTCGTGCTGCTCGACCACCTTGAACCAGCGGGTGCGAAGGACGAGGACGGTCGAGTTGGTGTAGAGCCGGGTTCCGTCGGGGGCGTCCGCGTGATCGTCGAAGCGCACCCACATGGTCAGCGCCCAGAGCGGCCCGCTGGTCGCCATGCCGACGATCTCCCCCTTGATCCCGGCGGCGGTGAAGTTCCGCAGGAAGGCGTCCATGCCCGCCTTGCCGACCCAGTCGCCCCGCCAACGATGAGGCCCGTCGTGGAAGTGGAGGACGAAGTCGTCGGCGTAGGCGTCGAGCAGCGCGGTGTGGTCACCGGCGTTCAGCTTCTCCACCGACGGCGCGAATTTGAGGAGCAGGAGGCGGGGCAGCGCGGCGCGAGCGGCGAGGGCGAGCGCGGCACCGGCGAGGACGTTCCGTAGCTTCATCACGAGTTCCCTTCCAGATTTTGATCGTCTTGCGGTGTTCCTGACTTCGGCTATTCCAAGTTTTCGCACACCGCAAGAGCCGCAGCCCTAGCCGGCGACGTTCAGCACATGCCCCCCGCCCTGCCAAAGCGCGCCGAGGGCGGTGGCGACCACGCGGTCGCGGGAGACGTCGGGATGATCGACCCACCAAAGGGCGAGGCCCTGGAGCACGCCGCGCAGGACGACCCAGGTCATCTCGAGGTCGGGGCCGGTCGCGGTGAGGGCCGCGCTCGCGGGGGCGCCGAGCAGCGGCTGCATGACGAGCCCCCGGCTGCGCTCGGAGACGGCGCGGTGGACGGCGGCGGCATCGGCATTGGTCGGCTCGCGGAAGAGGACGCGGGCGGCATCGGGATTCGCTTCGACGTAGCCGAACCAGGCGTCGAAGGAGGCGGCGACCGCCTCGCTCGTGAGCTCGGCGACCGGGAAGCGCGCCCAGATCCCCTCAGGTTGGCGAAGTGCGAGTCGAGCACCGCCTCATACAGGGCGAGCTTCGAGGCGAAGTGGTCGTAGACGACCGGTGGCGACACCCCCGCCGCCTTGGCGATCGCGTCGACCGGCGCGTCGGCGGACTCCCGCGCGGCGATCAGCCCGGTCGCGGCGGCGCCACCAAGCTCCACACCTTCCTCCCCACCAGCGCCCGCGAGGCCGCTCTTGAGGGCGCCCCCGGCCTCCTCGCCGCGACCGGCCTCGCCCACCCGCCGCGCCTCGTCTCGACCTTCTCGGTCTGGGAGTCCGCCGCCGCGATGCGCGCCTACGCCCACGACGCCGCCGGCGCCCACAGGGCAGCGGTCCGCAACGACCGCGAGGTCCGCTTCCACCACGAATCCGCCTTCGTCCGCCTCCGCCCTACTTCTCGGCCGGCGGCTGGTCCGGCCACGACCCCCTGGCGGGGCTGCTCCGTGACGCGGAGCCGGCTGCCTGAGAGGTCAGGCGACCAACTCGTCGACCCGCCTTCTGACCACCAGCGCGCGGCCCGCGCCCGATGGCCCGTACGCCGCCGTCATCCCATCGACCGCGTACCCGAAGTAGAGCTGATCTCTGAGTTCGGTGAGCTGTTCCCGAACGTAATCGCGGACGGTCGACGGTGCCGCGATGAGCTCGTCGATCAGCTCAGGTCGACCGTCGATCAGCGCCAGGACATCGTGCATGTCGTGGCTGCCCAGGAGGTCCCCTCCTCCCCTGCCCTGCCAGGCACTGAGCTTGGTCGCGATCAGGTGCACCGGGCGCGCCGCCCGGATCACGACGCCGGAGCCGAGGGTGACGGCCGCGGCGGTGGAGATGACCTCGCCGTACCACGGGTTGGAGAAACCCAGGATGTCGGGGTCGGTCGGCATGACGTCCAGGACAAGTGGCGGCTCGACGCTCCGCCAGCGACAGAGGACCGGTGCGTCGGGCGCCTCCTGAAGGCCCCGCTCCCGGAGCCTCTCGCCGAGCCGGTAGTACCTCGCCCGCGTCGCCACCTCACAGATCACGTCGACGTCATCGGTCGTGCGGGCGGCCGGCGCGTCGGGCTCCGTGAGCCAGAGATGCACCGTGGCGCCGCCGACGAACACGACGTCGTCGAGGATGGGGCCGAGCAACTCGGCGGCGACCTCGAGCTGCGCGGCGCTCATCGGCCCTCCCGGGCCGAGCGCTTCCGTGCCCGGGCGGCGAGAAAGTCCTCCGCCACCTGTCGAACGCGAACGTCGCCGACCCGCAGGCTGTCGAGGGAGGACAGGACCTCGCCGAACTCAGCCCAATCGCGGACCGCCTCCGGGGCGGCCTCGTGGAGCGGCTCGACCGCCTGTCCCCGCACCCCGCCTTCCGCATGAGGCCAGACGGGCGGCGGATCGTCCCCAGAGGAGAAGATCGCCTTGGCCATCGGTTCGGCGGCCCAGGCCGCGGGCACCCCGGACGTCAGCGGGCCGAGCCGCGCGGGGGCGACGAAGCGCAGGGCGTGGACGGCGAACTCCTCGAAGTGGGCGCGATGCAGTTCTCGCCGGTGTGGCACGTAGAGACCCGCCTCCTGGGCGCGGGACAGCGCCCTTTGGACAACGGCATGCGGAACGTGGAGATCGTCCGCCAGGGACCGGTAGGTCCACTCACCCTCGTGGGCGAGCAGGCCACCGAGGACGTAGATGTCCGCTTCCTTGATCATGGCCGCAGCGTATCGCGTATTGATACGCGATACAAGCTGCGGGGATGGCGCTCAGTGCGAGTGCGGTTGGTGGATGACCAGAACCGAGCTCTCGAAGTGGGAGACGGTGGCGGCGGCGACGGAGCCGGCGAGGTGGCCGAGGAGCCCGCTGCGCTGGTGGGAGCCGATCACGATCAGGCCGCATCTGTGCTCGTCGGCGACCTGCACGAGGCCCTTCCAGGTGGGGGCGGCCTCGACGGTGAGGGGACGGGATTGGAAGCCCGCCTTCTCGGCGATCTCGACGCCGCGGGCGGCGGTCTCCTTCGCTGCCTCCTGGACCTCGTTGGCCGCGGCCGCGTGCAGGTTGCGACCCTCGATCGGCACGAATCCGACGTCGGCGGGTTGCCAGACGCAGACGACCAGGGCCTCGCGGCCGGGGGCGAGTTGGAGAGCCGCCTGTTCGATCGCGTAGCCCGCGAGCTCGGAGCCGTCGTAGGCAAAGATCGCCGGGCCGGGGGCCTCGCAGGGCGACGGGGTTGCGCTCGATGCCTCCATGTCAGTCAGCTCCTTGGGTCACGGCGTGCCCCCTGCCAGCGGGGTTACGCAGGCGGGCGAGCAGGGGCGGCGACTCGTACGCCGGGCCCTCGCCGGCCAGGAACCCTTCGATGTCGGGCGTTTCCGGACGGGCGCCGCCGAGCCAGTAGAGGACGACCGGCACGATGCCGCCGAGGAGCGCGAGGGCGAAGCCGATCCACAGCACGATCCCGACGCCATGGTTGAAGCCGCCGCTGGCGTTCACCGCGAAGTGGGCGAAGATCGGCGCGATCAGGAACGCCGCGACGGCGCGCATGAGCTCGACGATCGCGAACACGCGCTGCAGGTTCGTGGCCCGGAGGGCGAAGCCGGCGACGAAGAGGGCCGGGGCGACGGTGGCGCCGAGGCCGATGCCGGTGAGGAAGGAGCCGAGCAGGGTCAGGCCCGCGCTCGAGGGCACCTCGGTCCGGAAGACGAGGATGCCGGCGGCGAGGAAGACCATGCCGATCAGCGGCAGGTAGTGAATCGAGCGCCGCGTGATCACGTAGCCGAGGGCGAAGGCGGTGATTACCGCGCCACCGAGCTCCGGCAGGTAGAGCAGGCCCAGGTGCAGCGGCCCGTAGGTGCCGGAGAGCGCCTCGGCGGTCAGCGCCGTGGCCGAGACCGAGGCCGCGGCGGCGAGCAGGGCCAGGACGATGCCCGCGACCGGGATCGTCGATTTGACCATCTCGCCGATCGTCAGCAGCGGGTTCTTCGCGGTCGCCTGGTAGACGATCAGCGCCACGATCACGGCGAGGCCGCCGACCAGCGGGACGATCGCGATCGGGTCGAGGAAGGCGTGCGTGGCGAGCATCGAAGAGCCGAAGAACGCCGCCACGCAACCGACCGCGGCGAGCCCGATCGCGGGGATGTCGACCGGCGAGGTCGGGTCGGCGGGCGGCACGTCCTCGAAGGTGAGCAGGGCGAGCGAGAAGGCCACGATGGCGATGCCGGCGACGATCCAGAAGAGCGGACGCCAGGCGTCGGCCTGGGCCTGCAGGCCGCCGATCGCGGGACCGGCGGCGACCGCGCCGAAGATGCACATGCTCATGATCACCGCCGTCGTCTTCAGTTTGGCGATCGGATAGCCGAGCGCCAGCGGCGGCACCGCGGCGATCAACAGGAGGCTGGTGCAGAAGCCCTGGACGATGCGGCCGATGTCGAACATGACGATGCTCTGCGCCGAGGCCGTGACGATGCAGGCGAGCACCAGGAAGACGACGTAGACGAGCATCACGCGACGCTGGGGAAGAAGCTGCGCGAGCTGGACGGCGAGGACCGTGCCGACCGCGTAGGCGGCGTTGGCGAGGCCGGAGCTGAGCGCCATCGCCTGCGTGCCGGCGCCGATGTCGTTGCCGATGATCGTGGTGAGTGGCTCGAGCGCGGCCGACAGTGCCAGATACGGGATCAGGGCAAGGA
>JBOGYZ010000309.1:0-18070 GCA_050697015.1 Solirubrobacterales bacterium | reverse complement strand
GGACAGGGCCTGGGTCGCGGCGCGGGTCGAGACGGCACGCGAGACGGTCGAAAGCTTGGAGACGAGTTCTTCGCGTTTGGTCGTGAGCTTCAAGTGATTGCCTTATTGAGTTGGTTTAGAGGCTGTTGAAAAGCGGTGGGACGAAGACTATTCGGCAGCGTGGTGCGGGAAGTGGCCTGGGGACGCGCCTGTGGACGGGCGTGGATTCTTGCAGTGGCGGCGGCGACCGGGGCTCAGCCGGCGGCGGGGTTGTGGATTGCTGTGCGTAACTCGGCGACCTTCTCGGTCAGCGTTTCGTCCTCGCCGAGACGCGCTTCGATGCGGTGCAGGCTGTTCAGGACGGTGCTGTGATCGCGGCCGCCGTAGAGCCGGCCGATCTGCGGCAGGGAGAGGTCGGTGAGCTCGCGGGTGAGGTACATCGCGACCTGGCGGGCGCGCAGTGGGGTGGCTGCGCGACTGGATCCGATCAGCTCGGCCCGGGAGATGCCGAAGCGTTCGGCGACCTGCTGCTGGATCTCCTCGACCGAGGTGGCCTGGGCGCTGCGCGCGTTGCCTTTCGGGATGACCTCGGCGATCAGCTCGGAGCTGAGCGGCTTGGCGAGGAGCGAGGCGTGGGCGATCACCCGGGTCAGCGCGCCGTGCAGCTGGCGGACGTTGGCGTCGATCCGGTTGGCGAGCTCGGCGAGGGCGCCCGAGTCGGCGATCTCGATCCCGGACTCGTCGACCAGGTGGCGCAGGACGGTGACCCGGGTCGCGAGGTTGGGCGGTTCCACGGGGACCGTCAGCCCCCACTCGAAGCGGTCGCGCAGGCGGGAGGCGAGGGTCGAGAGCTCGCTGGGGATGCGGTCGGCGCTCAGCACCAGCTGGCTGCCGGACTCATAGAGGGCGTTGAAGGTGTGGAAGAACTCCTCTTCGGTGGCGGGCTTGCCCTCGAGGAACTGGACGTCGTCGATCAGCAGCACGTCGATGTCGCGATAACGGGCCTTGAAGGCCTCGGCCCCGGCGCTCCGGAGCGCGCCGACGAACTCGTTGGTGAACGACTCGGCGGTCGTGTAGCGGACGATCAGCCCGGGAGCGTTGTCGTGGAGGTAGTTGGCGATCGCCGCCAGCAGGTGGGTCTTGCCGAGCCCGGGCGGGCCGTGGAGGAACAGCGGGTTGTAGGCCTCCGAGGGGGCCTCGGCCACCGCCAGCGCGGCGCCGTGGGCCAGGCGGTTGCCGGGACCGATGACGAAGCGCTCGAAGGTGTAGCTCGGGTTCAGATCGGGGCCGGGAGCCGCGCCCTCGGCCATCTCGCGCGGCGCGGCGAAGCTGACCTGCTGCAAGTTCGTGCCCATCTCGGAGAGGGCGGCGGCGATCAGTGCCGAGTAGCGTCGCTCGGCCCAGGCCCGGATCCCCTCGGGAGCCTTCAGGTAGATCGTGTCGGAGTCGGCCCCGACCGCCTCGAGTGGCTCTAGCCATAGCCTGTAGGTCGACTCCGGGACCGATTTCGCCAGCCTTTCCTGGGTTGCTCGCCAGAGGCTTTCGATGTCGGTCGTGTGGGAGTCGTCAGGCACGGGGGGCGGCGACGATAGCGCCGTCATTTGCTGGGGGAACCCGGCCGCCCGCAATTGGCGGGGAAAAGATTTCTCCGGTGTCCCTATACTCCCGCCGGCAATGAAGCGCACTTATCAGCCCAAGAAGCGGAAGCGGGCGAAGACCCATGGTTTCCGCGCCCGCATGAGCACCCGCGGTGGCCGCGCCGTCCTTTCGCGTCGCCGGCGCAAAGGTCGGAAGCACCTCACCCCCTAGATGCCGCCGTCGAAGCGTCGTCGGCTCTCGCGGAGCGGCGAGTTCGACCGCGTCTATCGCGATGGCTCGTCGCATGCGACCCGCTACCTCGTCCTCTACACGTTTCCGCGTCGTGATGAAGAGCGCGAAGAGGTGAGGCTCGGCGTGTCCGTGTCCCGCAAGGTAGGCGGAGCACTCGACCGCAACAAGGTCAAGCGCACCCTGCGCGAAGCCTTCTGGTCGCTTTCCGATCGCCTACCGGACAAACATGACTTCGTAATCGTCGCCCGATCCGACATCGGTGGGTTGATCGAGAAGGAAGGGACCGCCGGCGTCACCAAATCGCTCGAAGAGGCGATGGACGCCAGTTTTGGCGGAGGGCGTTCCACGTGAAACGCTCCAGCGGTGCCCCGTCCTCCCCGTTTCACGTGAAACGCGTCGCTCTCGCCCCCGTGCGGGCGTACCAGCGCTGGATCTCTCCGAGCCGTCCCCGCCGCTGCAAGTACGAGCCCACCTGCTCGGCCTACGCGGTGGAGGCGGTCGAACGCTTCGGCGTGATCCGCGGCTTCATCCTCGCGGCCTACCGCGTGATCCGCTGCAATCCCTTCAGCCACGGGGGCTTCGATCCGGTTCCCGATCGCTTCACCCTGCGCGGCCTCGGCCACATCCACCCGGCCGACTACCACGGTGAGGCCCACCGGTGATGGTCCCGGACGCAAACATCCTGCAGCCGCTGATCGATGTCGCGAACGCGGTCCTCAAGTTCTTCCACGACAACGTCGGCCTCTCCTGGGGCCTCTCGATCGTCGCCATCACGGTCTGCACCCGGGCGATCCTCATCCCGCTGACCTACAAACAGCTCAAAGGCATGCGGGCCCTGCAGGCACTCCAGCCGCAGATGAAAGAGATCCAGGAGAAATACAAAAACGACAAACAGCGCATGCAGCAGGAAATGATGCGCTTCTACAAAGAGAACAAAGTCAATCCCTTTGCCTCTTGCATCCCCCTGATCGCGCAGCTCCCGGTCTTCATCACGCTCTTCTACACGCTCCGCCACGAGCTCCCGGATGACATCTGTTCCGGCCTCGGCCTCCCCAACGGGTGCGAAACCGCCGGCCACGCGTCGTTCCTGTTCGTCAACGACCTGACCGCGTCGGCGCACGGGGCCGAACTCATCGCGCTGATCGTGCTCTACGTCGGCACCCAGCTGGCCTCCGGGTTCTTCATGTCGGTGACCGCGGACAAATCCCAGCGAATGATGATGTTCATCCTGCCGCTCGTTTTCGTTCCCTTCGTGATCAACTTCCCGGCCGGTCTGATCGTCTACTGGATCACCACGAACATCTGGACCATCGGGCAGGGGCTGGTGATCAACAAAGTGATTCCGGCGCCGGTGGTGGCCAGCAAAGCGGAGGTCCAGGCGGCTAAACCGCCTCCTAAACCGCCGAAAAAAAAGAAGCGGCGACGTTAGAAGGGCTCTCGAAAGGGGGCCCTTTTTCGTGGGGGACGTGCGAGAGAGCGAGTTCTGACCCTCTCCTCTCTCAAACTCGGGCCCGGAGGCCACCGGCTGACGGCGGGGACCGGCAAGCCCTCGTTACAAGCCGTTCGGAGAGGGTCAGAACTCGCTCTACGAAGCCGCCGCGGGGGACGCCGACGGAGAATCCTTCCCTTACCTGAAGCTGGAGGGGATCAGCCCTGGGGGCGCTTCTTGGCCAGGCCGGACTTGCGCGGGAGGTTGGTGGGCGTGGCGGCGGACTTGCGGATGACGTGCAGGTGGCGGTGCTCGGAGCCGGCGCGGTGGCCGACGTCGAGGATTTGCTCCGGAGTCATTGCGAGGGCCTCTGAGGCGCTCTCCAGCTGGCGCTCTTCATCCTTGTCGCGTTTGCCCTTCCAGGCGATCAGGAGGCCGTTTTCGTGGAGGAGGGGGCTGGCCAGCTCGGCGAGGGTCGAGAGGCGGCCTACGGCTCTTGAGGTGACCACGTCGTAGGACTCGCGTGCCACGCCGCGGGCGACGTCCTCGGCTCGGGCGTTCAGGGCGAAAGCGTTGGGGATCTCGGCTGATTCGGCGGCTCTCGTGATGAAGGCCGTCTTGCGGCTCACGGACTCGATCAGGTCGATTCGCCCCTGGGGCAGGGCGACGGCCAAGACGAGGCCCGGGAAGCCCGCTCCGGCCCCTACGTCGGCGATGCGAGACGCCTCACACAGCTCGGGGACATCGAGGCCGGTCAGGCTGTCCTCGACGTGCACTTTCCAGGCCCGCTGGTCCACCACGGAGCTGACCGACGCGCGCTCCTCGGCGAGGAGGGCCAGGACGGTCTCGAGCGACCGGCGCTGGGCCGGCGAGAGGGACGCCGTCGGGTCGTCGGTCACTACTCGGTGACGAGCGGTGCGACGATCACGCAGCGGTGGGGCTCGTCGCCCTCGCTGTAGGTCTCGACCCCGGAGCGGCCTTTCAGCCGTTCGTGGACCACACGGCGCTCCTGGGCGCTCATCGGATCCATCTCGACGACCCGGCTGTTGGTCAGGGCCTGCTCGGCGGCGCGGTCGGCGCGGCTCTCGAGCGTCTCGCGGCGACGGCCACGGTAGCCCGCCGCGTCGACGACGACCCGCTTGCGCTCCCGCAGACCGCGGAAGGCGGCCTGGTAGCAGAGCAGCTGCAGGGCGTCGATCGTCTGGCCCCTTTTGCCGATCAGGAGGCCGTAATCCTCGCCGCCGACGACGTTGATGAGGATGCGGGCGTCGTCCTCCTCGACCTCCACGTCGCCGTCGAGGTCGAGCTCATCGAGGACGCCCTCGACCAGCTCGCGGGCGCGCTCGGCGGGATCGTCGGGCCAGTCAGCCAGGTCGGACACGCGCTCAGGCTATCCGACCGTCCCGCATCGCGCGCGCAACCGGTCGGTCCGACGCTCATCTAGTCTGGGCCGCGATGGGAACCGTCTACGCGATCGCGAATCAGAAGGGGGGCGTCGGGAAGACCACGAGCGCGGTCAACCTGGCCTCCTGCACCGCCGCCGAAGGCGAGCAGACGCTGCTCGTCGACCTCGACCCTCAGTGCAACGCGACCGTCGCGCTGGGCGGGGACCGTGACCTGCACCCGTCCTCCTACGACTGCCTGACCGGCGATACCGAGGTGGCCGCCGCCGCCCGCCCCGCCGGCCCCGACAACCTCTGGATCGTCCCCGCCAACGTCGATCTGGCGGGCGCCGCGGTCGAGCTTCCGCGGATCGAGAACTCCGAGACCCGCCTGCGCGAACGGCTGGGCCCGGTGCGCGAGCGCTTCGCCCGCACCTTCCTCGACTGCCCGCCCTCGCTCGGCCCCGTCTCCGTCAACGCCTTGGTGGCCGCCGATCGCGTCATAGTCCCGGTGCAGGCCGAGTACCTGGCGCTCGAGGGGCTCGTCCAGTTCCTGGACACCTTGGGCCTGATCCGGCGCCAGTTGAACCCGAGGCTGGAGGTATCGGGATTGCTGCTGACCATGTACGACGACCGCCTGAGATTGGCCCAGGACGTCGAGTCCGAGCTGCGGGAGCAATTCCCCGGCATGGTCTTCGAGACGGTGATCCCGCGCAGCGTCCGGGTCGCCGAGTCCCCTAGCTATGGTCTTCCCGTGACCGACCACGCCCCCTCCTCGCGCGGTGCCGTCGCCTACCGCGCACTGGCCAAGGAGCTCGCTGCGCGTGGCTAGCTCGACGAAAAAACGGCGTCCCGGGCTCGGCCGCGGCCTCGCGGCGATTCTCCCGGAGACGCCCGCCGACGCCGCCAACGGCGAGCTGCTGGAACTGCCCGTCGACCTGATCAAGCCGAACCCGAACCAGCCGCGCACCCACTTCGACCCGGATGCCCTGGCCGCGCTGGCCGCCTCGATCGAGGCCTCGGGGATCGTCCAACCGCTGCTCGTCCGCCCGCTCGCCGACGGCAGCTACGAACTGGTCGCCGGCGAGCGCCGCTGGCGCGCCGCCCAGCAGGCCGGGCTCGCCAAAATTCCCGTCGTCGCCCGCGACCAGGCCGAGCCCGAGCGGCTCCAGGCGGCGCTGATCGAGAACATGGTCCGCGAGGACCTGAACCCGGTCGAGGAGGCGAAGGCCTGCGCCGCCCTGGTCGAGGACCTCGGCCTGACGAAAGAGGACCTGGCCCGTCGGGTCGGCCGCAGCCGCCCCGCCGTCTCCAATCTGATCCGCCTGCTCGAGCTCCCCGACGAGGCGCTGGAGATGCTCGAAAAAGGCGACCTCTCGGAAGCCCACGGCCGCACCATCCTGGGCGCTCCGGGCAACGACGTCCGTCGTCGTCTCGCTCGTGAGGCGGTGGCAGGGGGGTGGTCGGTCCGCGAGACCGAGCAACGGGTTCGGCTGGCCGGCCAGCCAAAAGCGCGTCCGCGGAAAGCCCCGATCGATCCCGACCAGCGCGCCGCGCTCGCCGACGCGACCGACGCACTCGAGGCGGCACTCGGTCACGAGGTGACGGTCAAGGCCCGCGGCAGCGCGATCGTCGCCGAGCTCCGCTTCGACAACGTCGACGAGGCGCACCACCTGGCACGTGAGCTGCGCCGGCGAGCCAAGTGATCCGCTCGGTGGCGCGTCGCTATCATCGCCGTCTCCGGGCGATTAGCTCAGTTGGTTAGAGCGCGTCTCTGATAAGGACGAGGTCCCTGGTTCGAATCCAGGATCGCCCACTCGGCCCCGTACACTTTTTGGTTCCAGACCACGTACGGCGGGAGCACCCCCTTGCAGCAGATGCAGATCTATGGCGTGAGCTTCGACATGGTCGGCAAGCAGCCGATCGTCTTGTTGAAGACGGTCGACGGGAACCGGTTCCTGCCGATCTGGATCGGGCACCCCGAGGCGGCGGCGATCCTGATGAAGCTGCAGGGCGCCTCGACGCCGCGGCCGATGACCCACGACCTGCTCTCCGACATGCTCGAGAACCTCGACGCGAAATGCGAGCGGGTGTCGGTCACCGAACTGCGCGACAACACCTTCTACGCCTCGATCACGGTCAGCGTGGGGGGGTCGGAGATCGAGATCGATTCGCGGCCCTCCGACGCCTTGGCCCTCGCCGTCCGCGTCGCCGCCCCGATCTTCGCCGCCGAGGAGGTCATCGAGGAGTCGGCGATCGAGTTCGAGCACGAGGTCGAGGACACCGAGGAGGTAGTCGACAAATTCAAAGACTTCCTCGATGAAGTCAGTCCCGAGGACTTCGCCTCGGGCGATTCCTAGGAGACGCTGCTCGGAGCGAGGGCTAAGTGGAGTATCTGCTCCACTAGACCCTCGAAGCTCATCCCCGCCGCCTCGGCGGCCTGGGGGAGGAGGCTGGTGTCGGTGAGGCCGGGGATCGCGTTGACCTCCAGGACCCAAGGGCCGTCGCTGCCGAGGATCAGGTCGACGCGGGCGAAGCCCTCGCAGCCGAGCGCGCGGTAGGTGGCGAGGGCGGCGTCGGTGATCGCGCTGCGCTCGGTGGGGGAGAGGTCGGCCGGACAGACGAAGTGGGTGCGGCCGATCTCGTAGCGGGCCTCGAAGTCGTAGGGGTCGCCTTCGGCGGGGATCGCCTCGACGATCGGCAGGGCCTCGCCGCCGAGGATGGAGACGGCCACCTCGCGGCCCTGGACGAAGCGCTCGAGCATCACGCGGTCGTCGTAGGAGAAGGCGGCGACGAGGGCGCCGGGGACCTCGGCGGGCGAGGCGGCGAACTTGACGCCGAGGGAGGAGCCGCCGCGGCTCGGCTTGACCACGAGCGGGAAGCCGAGGGTGCCCTCGAGGTCGGTGAGCGCGTCGGCCGCGCCGAGGTCGCGAAAGGCGGTCTGGGTGAAGGCGAAGAACTCGGGGGTGGGGATGCCGCCGCCGCGCATCGTCGCCTTCGCCATCACCTTGTCGATCGAACGGGCACAGGCGGCGGCCGCCGGGCCGGTGAAGGGGATGCCGAGGATTTCGAGGAGCTCCTGCGCGGTCCCGTCCTCGCCGCCGACCCCGTGCATGGCGACGAAGGCGACGTCGGGCTTCTCCGCCCGGAGGCGTTTCACGAGGTCGGCGCCGGCGTCGATCGGGACGACCTCGTGGCCGAGTCGTTCGAGCGCGTCCTCGACGCGGGCGCCGGAGCGGAGCGAGACGCCGCGCTCCAGGGACCGCCCGCCCTTGAGGACGACGACCTTCACCCGTTGGCTTCCTTCCGCAGTGGAACTACGTTGCTGGTCTCGGCGCTCTCGTCCTTCGCCGGGGGAGAAGGCGCAGTGGCCGGAGTTTCGGAGGTTCCCGGTGCCAAGGACTCGTAGAGGTCGACCTGTTCCCCGATCACGCGGCCGATCCGCTTGATGCCCTCCCTGATGTCGTTGTCGTTCACGCCGCTGAAGTTCAGGCGCATCGAGTTCTTCCCCCGCTCGTCCACGTACGCCGCCTGGCCCGGCACGAAGGCGACGTCCGAGCGCAGCGCCTTCGCCAGCAGGTCGCCGGTGTCGATGTAGTAGGGCAGCGTCGCCCAGATGAAGAGGCCGCCCTCGGGCTCGGTCCAGGTCGCCTCGGCCGGGAAGTGCTCGGCGAGCGCCTCGAGCATCGTGTCGCGCCGCCCGCGGTAGAGCTCGACGAGGTCTTCGACGTAGTTCTTCCAGCCGCCTTCGGAGAAGTACTGGCGGACGAAGAACTGGGTGAGGGTGGAGGTGCAGAGGTCGGTCGCGCCCTTGCCGAGGACGACTTTCTCCAGCACCGGCGGCGGCGCCACGACCCAGCCGAGGCGGATGCCGGGGGAGAGGATCTTCGAGAACGTCCCCAGGTAGATGACGAAGTCGCCACCGTCGAGCTGGTAGAGCGGCGGCAGCGCCTCGCCGCTGTAGCGGAGCAGGCCGTAGGGGCTGTCCTCGAGCACGAGGATCTCGTGCAGGCGCGCGAGCTCGACCAGGCGCACGCGGCGCTCGAGCGAGAGTGTGACCCCGCCCGGGTTCTGGAAGCTCGGCACCGTGTAGATGAACTTCGGCCGCCGCCCTTCGGCCTTCAGCTCGTCGAGCAGCTCTTCGAGCAGGTCGATCCGCATCCCGTCGCCGTCCATCTCGATCTGGCGGACGTCGGCCTGGTAGCTGCAGAAGACCGGCACCGCGCCGGGATAGGTGGGCGCCTCGCAGATCACCACGTCGCCCGGATCGACCAGGGTCTTGGTGACGAGGTCGATCGCCTGCTGGCCGCCGGTGGTGATGACGATGTCGTCGGGGTCGGGCAGCATCCCCTCGGCCGCCATCACCTCGACGATGCAGTCTTTGGTCTCGTCGAAGCCCTCGGTCGGGCCGTACTGGAGCGCCGCCGCCGCGGACTCCGCGGCGATCTTGCTCATCTGCGCGGCGAGCCTCTCGGGCGGGAAGGTCGAGGTGTCCGGCAGGCCGCCGGCGAGCGAGATCACTTCCGGGCGCGCGGTCACCGCCATCAGGTCGCGCATCGCCGAGGAGCGCATCACCGTGGTCCGCTCGGCGAAGAGCCCGGCGTAGCGCTCGAGGTCCCTGGTGGAGGTGTGGGCACGACGTTTATGCGGCGGCTGGGGCACCTCGGTCATCCGTGAAGTGTGGCGGATTGCCACCGAGGGGCCCGCACCGTTAGGTTTCACGGCCGTGGATCTGCTTAAGGACCTCGGCATCGGGATCGCGATCGGCATGCTCGCCGGCACCACCGGCACCTCGGGATCCGCCCGCGGACGGATGGTCCTGCTGGCGGCGATCGTCGGGTTCGTCGCCGGTCTCCTGCTCGACAACCTCGTCGGCGGGATCCTCGCGGCAATCGGCGGCGGCGTCGCCTGCCTGGTGATCTCCGACCTCGTCTTCGGCGCCTCGCGGCGCGAGGGCAGCGGGGCGGGCGCGCTCGGCTTCATCGTCGCCTTGGCGGCGCTCGTGGTGCTGGCCATAGCCCTGCTGGTGCCGATCGTGATCATCGCCGTCGCGATCGCGCTGGTCTGGCTGGGCATCAGCCGCCAGCGGCGCGCGAAACGCAAACACGCCGGCCTCCGCGTCCTCCGTTAACGGGATCGACGATGGCCGAGGTCGGCCGTCCACGATGATCTGACCAAGCGATGCCCGGCGAGCGCCGCAAGAAGAAGCTGATCCTCACCTACGTCGACTCGCTCCGCACCGACATGCTGCGGCGCGCGATCGACGAGGGCAGGGCGCCGAACTTCGGCGCCCTGGTCGAGCGCGGCCTGCTGATCGACGACTGCGTCTCCAGCTTTCCCTCGGTGACGCCGGTCGCCTGCGCGGAGATGGTCACCGGGGTCGGCGCCGAGCGCCACTGGATCAGCGGCATGAACTGGTACCACCGGCTGGAGCGGCGTTATGTCGAGTACGGCTCCTCGCTCGAGGCGACCCGTGCCTTCGGCGTATTCCGCGCGCTCTATGACCTCGTCTACAACATGAACCTGGCGCACCTGAGCCCGGAGATCGAGACGCTCTTCGAGAGCCTCGACGACGCCGGCGAGCGCACCGCCTGCACGCCGTACCTGATCTACCGCGGCCGCCACCGCCACGAGGTCTCCCTCGACGGGCTGATGCGCCGGGCGGTCGACGCGACGAAGCTGAAGTTCCGCCACCACACCTGGGGGCCGGCCGAGCTCTTCTACGGCGACCTCTACGCGAGTCGCGAGGTTCCCTGCAGGTCGACCTCGATCCCCGGCGTCCGCGACCCCTACGCCGCCTGCTGCGCGGTCGAGCTGATGAAGGAGGACGGCTTCGACTTCCTCCTCCTCTCGCTGCCGGACAACGACAACTACTCGCACCGCCACGGGCCCGACGAGTCGGTCGAGTCGATCGCCAGGGCCGACGAGTGCTTCGGCACGCTGATCGAGCAGGCGGGTGGGATCGACCCCTTCCTCGCCGAGCACGCGGTGATCCTGGTCGCCGACCACGCCCACACCGCGGTCGAGCGGGGCCTGCCGCTGGCCGAGATCCTCGGCGCGCAGTGGCGCGTCCTGCAGCCTTCCGAGGAGCGGCCGGAGCTGGCCCAGCTCGCGGTCAGCCCGACCAGCCGCGCCGCCCACGTCTACCTGCTGCCCGGTGAGGGCGAGCGCGCCGACCCGGCCGCGGTGGGAGAGAGGCTGACCGAGATCGAGGGGATCGACCTCGTCTGCCGGCTGCTCGACGCCGAGGGCGCGCCGCTCTACCGGCCCGAGCCGGGGATGCCGGCGGCGGGCGACGAGTGGGCGAGGGTCGAGCGCCGCGGCGAGCAGCTGCGCTTCCGGCCCGGCACCGACGTCGCCGACCTGCGCGGCGGGCGTTGGGAGATCGAGGGCGAGCTGTCCGTGCTGGAGGCGCGGATCGAGGACGGCAAGCTGCGCAGCGACACCTATCCCGATCCGCTCCAGCGGCTGTGGTCGGCCCTGACCGCGCCGCATTCGGGCGACTGGGTGCTCTCGCTGGCGGAGGGCTTCGAGGCGGTCGACTGGGGCGGCGAGAGTCACGCCGGCGGCGGCAGCCACGGCGCCCTGCACGCCGGCGACAGCCTCGGGCCGCTGCTCTTCGTCGGCTGCGGTCCCGAGTCGGCGGACGAGCGCGAGCAGTGGAGCCTGCGCGACGTCACCCCGGCGATCCTCGAGCACTTCGGCCTGTCTCGCCCCAACGCCCCGGGCGGGGAGTGATGGCGCGGCGGGCGGCGGCGCTGATCGCGCTGCTCCTCGCCCTCGCCCTGCTCGTGCCGCCGGGGTCGAGCGCGGCGACCGAGAAGGAAGAGCCGCCGCCCGGCAGCATCACCCCGGCCGAAGCGACGCAGGCCGCGGCGCGCGACCCGAAGGTCGCCGCCGAGACCCACGTCCACCCGGACCTGGTCCCCAGCCCGACGTTCAACAACGAACGCTGGGAAGTCGGCTGGTTCGAAGACGAACGCGAGTACGCGCTGGTGATGGTCGACCCGAAGACCGGCGAGGTAACCGAGTCGTGGACCGGCTACCAGGTGGCCTGGGAAATGGCCCGCGGGTACTCCGGCGAGTTCGCCCACTCGCTGAACTCGCCGTTCATCTGGGTGCCGCTCTGCCTCCTGTTCCTCATCGGCCTGACCGACTGGCGCCGGCTGCGGCGGATCGCCAACCTCGACCTGCTGGTGCTGATCGGCTTCGGGGTCTCGCACTTCTTCTTCAACCGCGGCGATATCGGCGTCTCGGTGCCCCTGGCCTATCCGGTGCTCGTCTACCTCTTGGCGCGATGTCTGTGGATCGGCTTCCGCGGGCGCGGCGTCGGCCTGCGCCCGGTCTGGCCGACGCTGTGGATCCTGGTCGCGGCGCTCTTCCTGATGGGCTTCCGCGTCGGCCTGAACATGGCCGACGCGGGGGCGATCGACGTCGGCTATGCGGGGGTCACCGGGGCCCACAAGATCGTCCACGGCGAACCGCTCTACGGCGACTTCCCTGAAGACATCCACTCCGGCGACACCTACGGCCCGGTCAACTACGCCGCCTACGTGCCGTTCGAGGTGATCTGGCCCTACACCGGCGAATGGGACGACCTTCCCGCCGCCCACGGCGCCTCGATCACCTTCGACGTCGCCACCTTCATCCTGCTGCTGGTGCTCGGGATCCGGATCCGGCCGGGACCCACAGGCCGCCGCCTCGGCGCGATCCTGGCCTTCGGCTGGGCCTCCTTTCCCTACACCGCCTACGTCCTCTCCTCGGACTCCAACGATGCGCTGGTCTCGGCGCTCCTGGTGGCGACGCTCGTGCTCCTCGCCAAGCCCCTGTGGCGCGGGGTCACGCTGGGGCTCGCGACCTGGGCGAAGTTCACGCCGCTGATGCTCGGCCCGATGCTGCTCACCTATGACAACGGCTCCGGCGGGGCCGAGCGCGGTCCCCTCGCGGCCGTCTTCTCCCGCAAGGCGCTCGTCTTCGTCGCCGGGTTCGCGGCGGTCACCGTGGCGGCGATGCTCTGGCCCGCGATCGACCCCGGCCTCAAGGTCTTCTACGAACGCACCATCGCCGCCCAGGCCGGCCGCAGCTCCCCGTTCAGCATCTGGGGCCAGGTCGAATGGCTCGAACCGCTGCGGGTCGCGATCCTCGCCGGGACCGGGATGCTGGCGATCGCGCTCGCCTTCGTCCCCCGCAAGAAGTCCCTGCTGCAGGTGGCGGCCCTCTCGGCGGCGCTGATGATCGCCGTGCAGATCACCCTCCACCACTGGTTCTACCTCTACATCGTCTGGTTCTTCCCGTTGATGCTGGTGGCGCTCGCGATGCTGGAGCGGACCGAGGAGCCGCGTCCCGACGAGGTGCCCGACGTGAGGCGGCCGTTCAGGCGCCGGCGGCGGCCGGAACCATCACCGGCTCGATCGAGTCCGCCAGTCCCGACTGGTTGACGTCGACCACGGCGCCCATCACCCAGACGTCCTCGTCGGCGGTCTCGAACCGGGTCGGCATCTGGGTGATCAGCGCGCCGAGCGCGTCCTCGATCCGCACCCCGAGGATGCTCTGCCGCGAGCCGGTCATGCCGACGTCGGAGATGAACGCGGTGCCTTTGGGGAGGACGCGGCCGTCGGCGGTCGGCACGTGGGTGTGGGTGCCGAGCACGGCGGCGACGCGACCGTCGAGGTGCCAGCCCATCGCCACCTTCTCGCTGGTCACCTCGGCGTGGAAATCGACGATCACCGCGTCGGCCTCGATCCGTTCGAGGATCGCGTCGGCCGTGTCGAAGGGCGAGCGCGCGACCTTCAGCCCGACCCCGCCGCTGAGATTGATCACGCCGACCCGCATGGCCCCATCGCCATCGCCGGCTTCCACCACGGTGTAGCCGCGGCCGGGGTTGCCGCTCGGGTAGTTCGCCGGGCGGATCACGCGCTCGGCACGTTCGAGGAACGGGTAGGCGTCGCGGTGGCGGTAGACGTGGTTGCCGGAGGTGATGACCGCGGCCCCGGTGTCGAAGATGTCGTTGGCGGTGCGCTCGGTGATCCCCATGCCGCCCGCCGAGTTCTCCCCGTTGACGACGATCAGGTCGGGCGCGTAGCGCTCGCGCAGGCTGGGCATGTTCTCGCGCAGCCCGCGCCGCCCGGGCCCGCCGACCACATCGCCGATGAAGAGGAGCCGCATGCGCCGACCCTAGTGCCCGGAGACCTTCCGAGCTTAGGTGCCATATATGGCCCTTAAGCTCGGAAGCATGGCGATGGGGGTGCGGCCCGATGACGACGAGCTGGTGCGGCGGGCGCTCGCCTATCCCTACGACCCGCCCGCGGGCTCCTTCGTCCAGCTCGGCGACCGGACCATGCCGGTGCCGCCGCAGGAGATCGACGTGGGCGGGCGCCGCGCGCTGCTCGCCTACGGCGCGAACGCCTCGCCGGAGGCCCTGACCCGCAAGCTCGCCCACCTGCCGCCGGAGCCGATCGCGGTGCTGCGGGTCGCGCTGCGCGGCTGGGACGTCGTCTACTCCGCCCACCTCACCCGGTACGGCTCGGTCCCGGCCGCGGTCGTCGCCAGTCCCGGCACCGTGGTGAGCGTCCACCTCGTCTTCCCCAGCGACGCGCAGATGGAGGCGATCACGGCGAGCGAGGGAGAGAACTATCGCCTCGAGCAGCTCGCCGACTTCACCGCGGAGTACGAGATCGGGGGAGAGGGGCCGCGGGAGATCGACGCCTTCATCGGCGTGTACGGGCCGCTGCTCGTCGACGGTGCGCCCGTCGCCCTCGCCGCGATCCCCGCCGCCGATCGAGTCTTCCCCGAGTCGACGACCCCCGAGATGATCGACCGCGTCCGGTCCGAGCTGGCTCCGGACCTGAGCGTCCGCGAGTTCGTCCTGCACCACGTGGAACGCGGCGGCCTGCGCCCGCTGCCGCCCCTCCCAGGTCGACGGGCCGAAAACCGGACTATCTGACGGGTTTTCGGCCCGTCAACACCTAGACCCGGGCGAAGCGCCGCAGGGCGACGCGGGCGATCACCGCGTAGGCGACCGCGAGGATCGCCAGGTGCAGGAGCGGCCCGCCGATGCCGCCGTTGCCCGCTTCCAGCGCCGAGGTCATCGCGTCCAGCGTCGGCTTGAGCGGGAAGAGGGCGGTGATCACCTTGATCACGTCGTAGAGGCCCTTGCCGACCGTGCCCGAGGGGATGAGCGAGAGGAAGGCGACCGGCAGGGTCACCATGAAGGCGAGGAGGGAGACGGCGCGGACCTCGCGGGCCGCCGCGCCGAGCGCCGCGCCCGCCGCCGCCAGGGACGCCCCACCAACCACGATCGCCGCCAGCCAGAGGCCGAAGCGGCCCCACTCGAGCGGCACGAAGATCGTCAGGCCGGCGAGCATCAAGAGCGTCACGAGGAGGCCGACGACGACCCCGAGCAGGACCTTCTCGGTGAGCAGCGCCTCGCTCGAGACGAGGCCGCGGGTGAGGCGCGAGAAGGCGTTCTCCTCGCGCTCCAGGGCGAGCGAGCCGGCGACGAGGAGCACCGCGATGAAGGCCAGGGTGAAGGTCGCCGCGACGGCGATCGCGAAGGTTTCCAGCGGTGGCGAGGAGCCGCCGACCGGGATCTTCTTCACCGCGATCGGCTGGGCGAGGCGGTCGATCAGTGGCCCGGCGATGTCGAGGTTTTCGGCCGCCTGCTTCGCGAATTCAGTGACTTGCGAGAGCGCGGCCTTCAGCGGTCCGTCGGGCAGCGCCGGTTCGATCGCTTCGAGGATGTGGGCGCTCGCCTGTAGGCCGAGGATCTCGATCCCGCCGCCGAGCACCGGCAGTTTGCCGCCCTTGATCACCAGGTCGAGGTAGCGGCCGCCTTCGACCGCGATCCGTTTGGCCAGCGTCAGGTTCGCCTGGGCGAGCAGAGCTTCGATCTTGTCGTCGACGACGCTTGCCTTCAGCGGGTCGGATTCGTTCACCAGCACTTCGACCTTCGGCGTGCCGGGCGAGAGGGTGGAGAGCGAGTTGATCTTGTTGACGAGGTCTTCGGGCAGGATCAGCGCCGCGAGCACGTCCCCCGATTCGACCTCCTCCATCGCCTTATCTCGTGAGTGGACGTGGACGCATTCGACTTTCCCGCAGATCCGCCGCTGGACGTTTGCGGAGGGGAGCTTCTTGCCGCTGAGGCTGACCCGCGCGTTGGTCGGCACTTCGTTCAGCAGCGCGACCCGCGGCTCCTCCGGCCCGCGGGAGACCGCGAGGCCGACCAGGATCGCGATCAGCACCGGGTAGACGATCAGGAGCGCCGCCTGGAGCGGCGAGCGGCGGAGGATCTGCAGGTCCTTGAGCAGCAGCCAGCGCATCGGTCAGTGCCCCCGGTGGTGGAGGTAGGCGACGAAGGCGGTCTCGAAATCGCGGTCGGCGGCCTCCGGGGCCTCGGCGCGGACGGCCTCGCGGAGTTCGTCGGCTGGGCCGTCGAAGAGCGCCTCGCCGTCGGCGAGCACCAGCATCCGGTTGCCGTAGCGCTCCGCCTCCTGGATGTCGTGGGTGGAGAAGATCACCGTCGTGCCGCGGACCGCGAGGCCGGAGACGAACTCCCAGAGGCGCGCCCGCTGGCGCGGGTCGAGGCCGACGCTCGGCTCGTCCAGCAGCAGCACGATCGGCCGCGAGAGGAGGCCGATCGCGATGTTGATCCGCTGCTGGTTGCCGCCGGAGAGGCCGGCGACGATCTCGCCGCGGCGCTCGGCGAGGCCGGTCAGCTCGAGCATCTCCGCGACCGAGGCGCGCGGGTCCTCGCGCTTCTCCAGCCGCGCGA
The DNA here is from genome assembly GCA_050697015.1 of Solirubrobacterales bacterium. GTDB lineage: Bacteria > Actinomycetota > Thermoleophilia > Solirubrobacterales > 70-9 > VAYN01. The sequence continues at coordinate 1,680 of JBOGYZ010000309.1, read as the reverse complement.
ACAGCAGCAGGTTCTCCTCCACGGTCAGTCGCCGGTAGAGCGCCGCCTGCTGGGGCACCCAGCCGACCGCGCCCTCGCCCGTCTCGACCTCACCGTCGTCCGCCGTCTGGATCCCGGCGAGGATCGAGAGCAGCGTCGTCTTCCCGGCCCCGTTGGGCCCGATCACGGCGACAAGTTCCCCCGGCTCGGCCGCGAACCCGATTCCGCGCAGCGCTTCGCGATCCCCAAACCGCTTGGTCAAGCCCCTCGCCAGCACGCGCCGAAAGCTACCTTCCCTAAACTCGGAAAGGATGTCGTTCCCCGCCACGCGCCTGCGCCGCCTGCGCAGCACCGACACTCTCCGCTCCCTGGTCCGCGAGACCGACCTCTCCCCGGCGCACCTGATCATGCCCGCGTTCGTCGTCGTCGGAGAGGACATCGACGAGGAGATCCCCTCGATGCCCGGCATCTCGCGCTACTCGATCAGCAACCTGGTCGAGCACGCCGGAGAGGTCGCCGAGTCCGGGATCAAATCGATGCTGATCTTCGGCATCCCCGCCGACAAGGACGCGGTCGGCTCCGGCGCCTACGACGACGAGGGGATCGTCCAGATGGCGGTCCGCGCACTGAAGGACGTCCACCCCGACCTCACCGTGATCACCGACGTCTGCCTCTGCGAGTACACCGACCACGGCCACTGCGGGATCCCCGACGCCGACGGCAAGATCCAGAACGATCTGAGCGTCGAGCTGATCGCCAAAACGGCGATCTCCCACGCCGACGCGGGTGCCGACGCGGTCGCGCCGAGCGACATGATGGACGGCCGGGTCGGGGCGATCCGCTACCAGCTCGATGAGGAGGGGCACTCCGATATCCCGATCATCGCCTACAGCGCCAAGTACGCCTCGGCGTTCTACGGGCCGTTCCGGGACGCCGCCGAGTCGACCCCCGGTTTCGGCGACCGGCGCGGGTACCAGATGGATCCGGCGAACGGCGCCGAAGCGGTGCGCGAGGCCGAACTCGACCTCGAGGAGGGCGCCGACATGCTGATGGTCAAGCCCGCCACTCCCTACATGGACGTCATCCGCCGGGTGAAGGAGGCGACCGGAGCGCCGATCGCCACCTACCATGTGTCGGGCGAGTACTCGGCGCTGAAAGCCGCCGCCCTGAACGGTTGGTTGGACGAGCGCGAGGCCGTGCTCGAGACGCTGACCGGGCTCCGCCGGGCCGGCGCCGACGCGATCATCACCTACTACGCGAAGGAGGCCGCAGGTTGGCTTCAGTGAAGACGTCAGCGAAAGCACCGAAGTCGAAGGCGCGCTCACGCAAGGACGGCTCGGCGATCCCGCTCGACGAGACCGATAAGCGTCTGATGAACCTCCTGCAGTCGAACTTCCCGCTCGACCCGGAACCGTTCGCCCTGGTCGCCGGTGAGGCGGACCTGGAGCCGGCCGACGTGCTCGGCCGCACCCAGCGGCTGCTCGACGGCCGGATCATCCGTGAGATCACGCCGATCTTCGACACCCGCGCGCTCGGCTACGAATCGATGCTGGTCGCCGCCAAAGTCGACTCCGAGAACCCGCAGCGGGCGGCCCGGATGGTGAACGCCCACCCCGGCGTCTCGCACAACTACCTGCGCACCCACGACTTCAACCTCTGGTTCACGATCGCCACGCCGCCCGACTCGAAGCTCGGGCTGAA
>JBOGYZ010000308.1:0-3473 GCA_050697015.1 Solirubrobacterales bacterium | reverse complement strand
CCGGGACTCCATCAACCGATTCCGTATGTGCCGAATTCCTCTTCAGGCAGCTGGAGGACGCCGCTGTCGATCAGCCACCCTTCTTCGCCGTCGACTTTGCCGACGCCTTCCTGCGAGAAGTTGAAGTACCGGATGGCTTCCGGTTCTTCGAGCGTCAGCGTGACTTCAGGGAAACCCGTTTCGACTTTGTGGATGGGGCACGCTTCATCGAACGAGTAGGAGATGCCGACTTCCTCCGCAGTCAGGTCGACGGAGTTGACGGTGACACCCCAAGGCAGGTTTTCGACGGTCGCCGCCGTTACTTCGCAGCCGTTGAATTCCCCGAGCAAGCCGCTGCAGCTGCTCAGTTCGACGTTGTAGGCCGTGATCTGGGCGGTGCTTCCGCCTTCCGTGGTCATGGTGGCTTCGGCGTTGCAAAGGAATGCCCCAGCGGGGACCTGGATCACTTCCCCGCCCCTCAGCGAGAGCTGTTTGGCTTCGCTGAGTGGTTTGCCGTTGTGCAGCCAGACCGAGGCCGAAGCCGAAGCCGGCCCGGCCAAGACGGCGATCGCGACGGCGACGACCAATCCGGCCCCCAATGTGCTCTTGAATCTCCTCATCATGCGTCTCCCGGTGGTTGTGAGATTGCAGGTAACCTTTTGCCGGTAATCAGGATAATTGGTAACGCAGCATCCCCGAGCCCGACGCTGCCCCACCCCCGTCCCTAACCCCGGCGGACGGCCAGGGCCAGGGCAGCCGCGGCCGAGAGGACCAGGGCCGGGAGGACGAGGAAGCCGGCGCGGAGGCTCGTCAGCTGGGCGATCGCCGCGACCGCCAGGGGGCCGAAGGTCTGACCGAAGGCGGCGACGACGAGGATCTGGCCGAGGGCGGCGTCGGCGGTGCGGCGGCTGCGGCCGACGTGGAGCGAGGAGGTCAGCGGGAAGAGGGCGCCGATGCCCATGCCGGTGATGACGAAGCCGAGCGTCGCCGGGCCGGTCGCGTGGGCTCCGATCAGGATCGGCAGGCCGATCATCGCGGTGAGGAGGGCGAGCGCCAGGAGGCGGATGGTCTCGACCCGGCGGGCGAGTCGACTGGCCAGCAGGCGCCCCGCCAGGTTGGCACCGTAGAGCGCCGCGACGAGGGCGACCGCGAAGCCTTTCTCCAGGCCGACGCTGACGTTGAGGTAGCTGGCGAGCCAGAAGCTGAGGCCGAACTCCAAGGCGACGATCGAGAAGATGACGGCGAGGAGGGGCGAGAAGCGGCTCCGGGCCTCGGGCCCTTCCGCCGCGGGTGCTACGCGGTCGTGCCCGTCCGGCGCCGGCGCGTCCTGGCCGGCGTCACCGCGGTGCTCGCCCCGCCCCTCGCGATCCGGCACCCGCACCGCGCCGATCCAGAGCACCGCGACGCCGACCACGGCCGCGCCGATCACCATCGCGAACCGCCAGGTCGCCGCGGTCGAGGCCAGCACCGCGACCAGCAGCGGCACCACGATCCCGCCAAGGCTGACCGCGACCTCGCCCTCGGTCATCGCGACCGCCCGGTGTCCGCGGTGGGCGTCCGAGAGCGCCGCCCACAGCGCGATCAGCGCCGCGGTGTTGAGGAAACCCATCGCCAGCGTGGCGGGCAGGGTGATCGCGGCCGCGTCGCCGAAGCCGAGCCCGAGCCCGGCCAAAGCCGCCCCGACCAGCCCGTACCGGATCGTCGCCGAGCGTCCCAGCAGATCCCGGTGCGCGAGCAGGCCCGCCACGCCGCCGCCCATCGCGTAGGCGAACTGGTGCAGCGCGCCGACCAGATAGGAGATGCCCTCGACCGCGCGGAGGTAGGGCAGGATCGGCCCGAGCACCGCGTTCAGGAACCCGAAGGCCAGCAGCGCGCCGTAAGCGGCCCAGGTGAAACGGTCGCGATGGAAGGTCGCGCTCAAGATCTGTCGTGGGCTGCGGGCAGAATCACGGAAACAGTCGGTTACGGACAAGGACAAGGAGAGAGAGCCAGTGAACGGGGAATTCCAACGGTTCCGGGTGCTATGGCCGCTCGTACCCGCGATGGCGATGGTGATGATCGACTTTACGATCGTCTCGATCTCGGCATCGACGATCGCCGGGGACCTGCACCTCTCCGAGACCGCCGTCCAGTGGCTGGTCACCGCCTACGCCCTCTCCACCGCCGCCTTCGTCGCCCTCGGTGGCAAGCTCGGCGACATCCTCGGCCACCGCAGCACCTGCATCGCCGGGATCGTCATTTTCGCGGGGGCCTCGCTGTTCTGCGGCCTGGTGCCCGACGGAAGCATCTCGACCGCCTGGCTGGTCGTCTTCCGCCTGATCCAGGGCATCGGCGCGGGTCTGCTGATCCCCTCCGCCACCGTCCTCGTGCTCGACGCTTTCCCCAGCGAGGAACGCGGCAAGGGCCTCGCCGTCTTCTTCATCGTCGCCGGCCTCTTCACCGCGATCGGCCCGATCGCCGGCTCCTACCTCACCCAGTACTGGACCTGGCGGGCGATCTTCTGGATCAACGTCGCGGTCGCCGCCTTCGCCCTGATCGAGTTCAAATTCGCGAAGCTGCCCAACGTCAAGCGGCCGGCGAAGCTTGACGTTCAGGGCGCGGTGCTTCTCGTCGTCGGTATGGGACTCACCGTGCTCGGGATCCAGGAGTCGACGGAATGGGGTTGGGACAGTCCCGCCACGATCGGGTCGATCATCATCGGCCTGCTCGTCCTCGGCGCCTTCGTCGCCTACGAGCGCCGCGCCGACAACGAGAACCCGCTGATCGACGTCAACGCGCTGATCGCGAACCGCCCCTTCGCGGTCGACAACCTGCTCACGATGCTCGCTTTCGGACCGTGGCTGGCCGTCTTCTTCTTCGGCTCGCTCTACTTCCAGGTCGCGGTCGGCCAGGAACCGACCCAGGCGGGCTTCTCGATCCTGACGATGTTCTACACCTTCTTCATCGCCGCCCGGGTGGGCGGCGGCTGGATGGACAAGTTCGGGCCGAAGAAACCGGTGGTGTTCGGCTTCCTGCTCGGGGCGATCGGGATGGTCGTCTGGGGCGGCGAGCTCTCCGAACTCAGCCACGGTGCGACCCTCGCCGGGATGCTGCTCACCGGCGCCGGCTTCGGCCTCATCTTTTCCCCGCTCAACACCGACGCCCTGAACCGCCTGCCCGACTCGATGCGCGGCCAGGGCTCGGGCGTCGTCCAGACCTTCCGCAACTTCGGCTCCGCGGTCGGAATGGCGATCATGGGTTCGATCGTCGCCGGCGCCACCAATCTCACCGGCCCCGAAGGCCCCGGCAACTTCGCCGCCGCGATGGAGAAGGCCTGGTACGTCGGCGCCGGGATGCTCGCCGTCGGCTGGGTCATCGCGAACAAATTCATGCCCGAGGGCAAACAGGAGGGGATCGAGGACTGAGGGTTGGGGGCTGCGAGGGGCGGCGTTGTGCCGGCCCTTGCGGCGCCGTCCGAGTGGCGTCCTGGGCGTCTCGTGGCGGCCCTGGCAGGC
>JBOGYZ010000307.1:0-12585 GCA_050697015.1 Solirubrobacterales bacterium | reverse complement strand
GGGCCGCCGTCGCCGGGCTGACCTCGATCGCCGTCACGGCCACCGTCGTCAACGTCGCCGTGAAGCCGCTCGCCCGCCGCCGCCGCCCCGACCGCCTCGCCCACGAGGTGCCGATCGCCCGCCACGTGCCGATGCCGTCGTCGCGCTCGTTCCCCTCGGGCCATTCGGCCGCCGCGTTCGCCTTCGCGGGCGGCGCCGGAGGCGTCCTCCCGGCGGCATCGCTGCCGCTGCACGCGCTGGCGGGCCTGGTCGCCTACTCGCGCGTCCACACCGGCGTGCACTATCCGCTCGACGCGATCGCCGGCTCGGTCCTGGGCGCCGCCCTCAGCGACGTGACGCGCCGCCTGACCTGATCCGCCCCGCCCAGCTGTTCCTTATGGACGTGTGAGGTCCATAAAGAACAGCTAGCGACAGGGCTTGGCCAACGCGCGGCCGGCCTCGTGCTGTTCGGCCGCGCTGGAGGCCTCGACGACCGTGGCCAGGCCCATCGCGGCGGCGGCAGACTCGTCGAGCGCCGACTGGCCGACGATCGCGACGCATGGGACTTCTGCGGCGAGGCAACGCGCGGCGACGACGCCGACCACCTTGCCCGTCGCGGACTGCTCGTCGAGCCGCCCCTCGCCGGTGATGACAAGGTCGGCGTCGCGGAGGAGGAGGTCGAACCCCAGCAGGTCGAGGACGTAGTCCGCGCCGGAGACGAGCTCTGCGCCGTGCGCCGCCCAGAGCGCGCCGGAGAGCCCACCCGCGCAACCGGTCATCGGCACGCTGCGGGGGTCGCGGGGGAGGGTGGAGGCGAGGTCGTCGAGCCGCTCGGTGAGCCGCCGCACCAGAGCCGGGTCGGCGCCCTTCTGCGGACCGAAGACCAGAGCGGCGTCCTCATAAGGGGTGGCGACGTCGCAGAGGACGGTGAGCGGTGGGACCGCGATACCGACGAGCGCGGCGAGCGCACCGGCGCCGCCGTCGGTGGTCGCCGAGCCACCGACCGAGACGAGGACCCGCTCGGCGCCGTCCGCCGCCACGGCGGCGATCAGCTCACCGGTCCCACGCGTGCTCGCCGCCCAGGCGTCCCGGCGCTCCTCCGGCACCAGCGTCAAGCCGCTCGCCTGCGCTGTCTCAACCACCCCGACCCGGCCGTCGTCGAGCAGCCCGTAGTCGGCCTCGACCGGGTCGCCCAGCGGCCCGGCAACGGTGGCGGTCCGCCGCTTACCGCCCCGCGCGAGCAGCGCGTCAAGCGTCCCTTCGCCACCGTCGGCGAGCGGTAATTCGGCTGCCTCGAAGCCGCCTTCACGGCTGCCGGCGGCGATCGCCGAGGCAACCTCCCGCGCCGAGAACGTCCCCTTGAACCCATCCGGACAGACGATCGCCTTCCCCATCGCCCGGCCACGCTATCTCCTGTGAACCTCGTCACAGAACCTTTCGGTACCTAAGGATCGGCGCTAAACTGTTAGGTACCGAAACTTTGGGAGACGAAGGAAGTGATGTTGAAGTGAGCGAAGCAGTGCAGAACGCCGGAGGCAAGATCGAGGCGCACGTGTGGCGGATTGCCACCGTGGTCGTCCTCGGCACGATCATGTCGGTCCTCGACACGACGATCGTGAACGTCGCCCTCGACACGCTGGGCAAGGACCTGAACTCCTCGGTCGACCAGATCCAGTGGGTCGTCACCGGCTACCTGCTCGCGCTCGCCGCGGTGATCCCGGTCAGCGGTTGGGCCTCGCGGCGCTTCTCCAGCCGCAACGTCTACATGTTCTCGCTGGTGCTCTTCACCGCGGGCTCGGTGCTCTGTGGGCTCGCCCAGTCGACCGAGTCGCTGGTCGCCTTTCGCGTCATCCAGGGGATCGGCGGCGGCATGCTGGTGCCGACCGGCCAGATGATCCTGGTCAAGGCCGCCGGGCCGCGCAACCTCCCCAAGGTGATGAGCGCGATCGGCATCCCGATCGTCCTCGCCCCGATCTTCGGCCCCACCATCGGCGGCCTGCTGCTCGAGCACGTCTCCTGGCAGTCGATCTTCCTCGTCAATCTGCCGGTCGGCATCCTCACCCTCGTCGCCGCGATCAAGCTGCTCCCCAAGGATCAGCCGGAGGGCGCCGAGCGGCTCGACTTCCTCGGCCTCGGCATGCTCTCGGTCGGCCTCGTCGGCATCACCTACGGGCTCGCCGAGACCGGCTCCGCCGGCACCCTGTTCTCGAGCTCGGTCCTGGTTCCCCTGGTGATCGGCCTGGTCGGCGTCGCGACCTTCGTCCTCCGCGCGTGGAAGATGCCGAACCCGCTGCTGAACGTCCGCCTCTACAAGAGCCGCGCCTTCGCCGCGGCATCGTTCACGACCTTCTGCCTCGGCGGCGCGCTCTTCGGCGCGATGGTCCTGATGCCGCTCTACTTCCAGACCGTGCGCGGCGAGGACGCCGTCACCACCGGCCTGCTGCTGATCCCGCAGGGGCTCGGCGCGGCGGTCGCGATGGGCCTCTCCGGCCGCGCCACCGAAAGGTGGGGCGGAGGCATCACCGCCGCCCTCGGCACCGCGATCACGCTGGTGGCGACGATCCCCTTCGTCCTGCTCACCGACAGCACCCCGCTCCTGGTGATCGGCGCGGCGATGGTCGTCCGCGGCTTCGGCATCGGCATGTCGATCATGCCCGCGATGACCGCCGCCTACAGCGTCCTGCGTCCCGACCAGGTGACCCACGCGACGCCGCAGCTGACCACCCTGCAGCGGGTCGGCGGCTCGATGGGCACGGCGATCCTCACCGTGATCCTGCAGACCCACCTCGAAACGGCGGGCGCTTCGCAGCCCGCGATGGCCGACGCCTTCGGCACCACCTTCATCTGGGTGATGGGCATCACCGCCGCGGCGCTGCTGCCGACGCTGATGCTCGCCCGGATCGAGCGGCGTGCCCGCCGCGGCCCCGCCGAGCCCGAGCCGGCCCTGGTCGAGATGGAAACCCGCGAGCTCGCGCTGGAGTCGGCGTGAGCGTCGCGGCGCCCGACCGGCGCGCCGAGGCGCTCGCCGCGGTCCGCGAGGAGTTCGGCGGCCTGATGGGTGCCGAGCGTCGCCTCCGCGGCCGCGACCAGCACCGCAAGAACGACGACGGGCTCACCATCGCTCAGGTCCGCGCCCTCTTCGCGCTCGACAAGAACGAGGCGGCGACGGCGGGGGAGATCGCCGAGACCGCCCGGCTCAGCCCGGCCAGCGTCACCGCGATGCTCGATGACCTCGAGCGCGACGGCATCGTCACCCGCCTCCGCTCCGACACCGACCGCCGCCGCGTCCTCGTCACCCTCACCGACGAGGGCCGAGCCGTCCTGAAGAAGCGCCGCCGCCTCTGGCTGAAGCGGTGGGACTCGGCCATGGCCGACATCCCCGAGCGCGACCTCGAGGCCGCCGCCGACGTCCTCCGCCGCATCGCCGGCCTGCTCGACGAGCTTTAGATGGGCTGATTCCACGCCGCTGGACGCCAGCTGGCGCCGCGGGCCTGTGCGCGATGCGTGACGAAGTGCGCGTGACCGGTACGAGTCCCGTGCGCCTTCCCCACCCCACCACCGGTGAGTTCGCAGTTATGGCCGCATGGCGGACCTAACTGCGAACTCGACCCGGGAGGGGTGTCGGGATGCGGGAGGAATGCGCGCGGAGGGGTGACCTCGTGCGGGCTCCGTGTCCTTCTCCGCGCTTCCGTGCGTGTTCCTCATCACCGGATCCGTCGCTCGCTGACTTATGGGCGCTATGGCGCCCTCAACTCAGCGAGCGGACCGGACCCAGTTGAGGAACTGTGTCGTCCTCCAATCCGAGGCACTCGGAGATGGCCGCCCAATTACGCCCGTGCACTGGGATTCGCGTGAATCGACCAGCAAGCGAAGCCGGGCACCCGGCCATCCCGGGTGCCCGGTTGATCCCTTAAGACGCCTTGGCGGTCGAAACCTCGGGCATGATCATCGTGAGCCCCGTGATCGACATACCCCCACCTCCCTTCGTGCTGTCGGTCTTGCCGACGGCACGAAAACGAGCGCAGACAAAAGGATTCGACCGCGAAAGGTTCTGTCTTCATTCAATCCGCATGTAGGACGAAACGAATCGTATGCTTAACAACGTTCGCTCATTCAGGGGATTAGGGGGTTGCGCATGGGAGGAAAGATCGTTGACAAGCAGATGTTCGCAGGGGTCTTGTCGCACCCGGTTCGATGCCGGGCGCTGACGATCCTGGCCGACCGGGAAGCGAGTCCGGTCGAAATTGCCAGGGAGCTCGGCCTCGAGCCGAGTCACGTCGCGTACCACGTCAGGCTGCTCCACGCGGACGGCCTGATCGAGCTGACCGAGGAAGTGCCTCGGCGCGGCTCGATCGAACATCGATACCGAGCGGTTTTCTTCGCGCTCGACGCTGAGGAATATGCCGCGCTCACCGCCGAGGAGCGGGCCGCTTTCTCGCGCATGATCTTCTCCTTCGCGGCCGCCGATGCGAACTGCGCCTTCAGCGCCGGCAGCTTTGCCGAGCGTCCCGACCATCACATCAGCCGGTTCCCGATGCAGGTTGACGAGGCCGGGTGGACGGAGGTGAACAGGCTCTACGACCACCTGCTGACCGAGCTGTACCGAATCAAACGGGAGTCTGGTGACCGGTTGGACGAGAGCGGAGGGAAAGGTGCTCCGGTCCTCGCTTTCAGCACGTTCTTCGAGCTCCCCGCCAATCGCGTGATCCCCAGACACTTCAACTGGCTCGCGCCATCCGAATAGACTGCTCGCCTCTTGAAGGGTTGGCTCAAAATCTCGATCGTCGTGCTGGTCGCCTGGGCGGCGCTGGCCGGCTCGGCGAGCGCGGCGGAATGCCCGCAGGGGCAGCTGCAGGTCTCGACTGGCTGCACCAGCCGGGAGGGCGCGCGGCATCACATCGAAGCGATGGTCCGCGAAGCGATGCCGGAACTCGGCCTGCGGGCGACGATCATGCGGGTCGACACCGGCGAACAGCCGCTGGTGAACAAGGGGTTCGGCAACTCGATGAAGGGCGTGCCGGCCTCGCCGAGGATGTACTTCCGAATCGGGTCGATCGCGATCCCGTACCTGATCAACCTGCTGCTGCAGCTTGAAGACGAAGGCAAGCTCTCGCTGGACGACAAGCTCGCCAAGTATCGGCCGAACTTCCCCGAGGCGAACGAAGTGACGCTGCGGATGCTGGCCGACGTCACCAGTGGCTACCCCGACTGGGTCCAGGGCAACGAACCGTTCCAGCAGCTGCTCTTCGAAAACCCGTTCCGCCAGTGGACCTCGAACGAACTGCTCCACTGGGCCTTCACCCAGCCGGTCGCCTGCGCGCCGGGGACCTGCTTCCACTACGCGCACACCAACTTCGCGATCCTCAGCCAGGTGATCGCCAAGGTCACCGGGGAGTCCGTCTCCAAGCTGCTGCGCGAACGGGTGCTGGAGCCGCTCGGCCTGGATCACACCCAGATCTCGCGCTACCCGGCGATGCCCGGTGAAGCGCTCCATGCTTACACCGGCGAACGGGGCGTCTATGAGGACGACACCTTCTGGAGCCCCTCGTGGTCGATCGGCGACGCGACGGTGATGGCCTCGCCGATGGCCGACGTCGTCCACGGCGCCCGCGAGATCGGCCGGGGCGCGCTGATCTCCGCGCAGGCGAACCGCGAGCGGATCGCCCCGACCTCGGTCGGCAAGATCCCGATTTTCAGCAAGCACCTCTTCTACGCGATGGGGATCACGCTGGCCAATGGCTGGGAATTCCAGAACCCCTTCATCGACGGCTACACGGGCGTCTCGGCCTACCTGAAGGCCCAGGACATCTCGGTCGGGATCGTCACCACCCAGCTGCCGCAGAGCTCGAGCAACGGGGTCGGCAACTCGAGCATCCTCCTCGCGCGACTGAGCGCATACCTCAGTCCCGAACACGTGATCGTGATCCCGCCCCCGGCGTGAGCGACGCGGCGGAGTTGGTCCTCCGCCGAGGCTCTGCAGGCCAAGGGCTACAAGGTGACCGCGCCCCAGTTCCCCGAGACCTCGACCGAGGACGACGTCGCGCGGTTGCGCCAGGTCCTCGCCCGTCAGGACGGGCCGACCGTCGTCGCCGGCCGCTCAGGGCTTCGGCCGGCTCGCCGAAGAGGACTTCGTCGGCCACTTCGCCGCCGACGCCGAGCGCCAGTTCGCCGCGCGGATGGGGGCGACCACGGTGGAGGTGGACGCCGGCCACCTGGTGATGGCCCCCCACCTGAACCGACCTGCAAGTCTCCCGGGGGCAAGCAACGGCCCCCAGGAGGATTTCGATGGCGATCAGGATCGGTTACAAGGCCTCGGCGGAGCAGTTCGGCCCGCGCGAGCTGCTCGACTTTTCGATCGAGGCGGAGCGGACCGGCCTCGATATCGTCGCGGTCTCCGACCACTTCCAGCCCTGGCGCCACGAGGGCGGCCACGCGCCGAACGCGCTGGTCTGGCTCGGCGCGCTGGCCCAGGCGACCGAGCGGGTCGTGATGGGGACGAGCGTCCTCACGCCGACCCTCCGCTACAACCCGTCGATCATCGCCCAGGCATTCGGGACGCTCGGCGCGTTGGCGCCGGGCCGGGTCTTCCTCGGCGTCGGGACGGGGGAGTCGCTGAACGAGACGCCCGCCACCGGCGGTGAGTTCCCGGGAGCGAAAGAGCGCCGCCGGCGCCTCGCCGAGGGGGTCAAATTGATCGAACAGCTATGGCGCGAAGAGAGGGTCGACTTCGAAGGCGAGTACTACGAAACGCAGCGCGCGACCGTCTACGACAAACCCGACGATCCGGTGCCGATCTTCATCGCCGCCTCGGGGCCGTTGGCGGCGAAACTCGCGGGGCGGCTAGGCGACGGTTTCATCTCCACCAGCGGCAAAGACCCGCAGCTCTACAAAGACCTGATGGCGAACCTCGCCGAGGGCGCGGAGAAAGTCGACCGTGATCCGGCCGAGATCCGCAAGATGATCGAGATCAAGGTCTCCTACGACCGCGACTACGACGATGCCTTCGAGTCCTGCAAGATCTGGTCGGCCCTGGGACTGTCCCACGACCAGAAAGCGGGGATCGACGACCCGATCGAGATGGAACGGGTCGCCGACGAGAACGCCGACAAGGCCCACAACCGCTTCATCGTCACCTCGAATCCCGACGAGGTGATCGAGGCGGTCATGCCCTATGTCGACCTCGGCTTCGAAGACCTCGTCCTCCACGCCCCCGGCCACAATCAGAGGCGCTTCCTCGAACAGTTCGCCGCCGACGTTCTCCCGGCGTTGCGCGACGAGGCCGAAAAGCGCGCCAAGTCTGCCTAGAATCCCCGCCGATGGGTCGTTCTTCGATCAGCGTGCGGGGGCTCGCGGCGATCGCCACCGTCTACGCACTCTTCTGCGTGGCCGCCGCGAGCGCGAGCGCCGCGCCGCTGGTCTGGGTCTCGAACTCGGACCCGACCGAGAGCTCGGTTTCGACGATCAACGGCGCGACCGGCAAAGAAGTCGGCGAACCGATTCCGCTGGACTTCGAACCGGGGCCGATCGCGATCACGCCCGACGGAGGTCGCGCGGTCGTCGCGACCACCAGTGGTCAGAGCGCCGCGGTGATCGACACCGCGACCCGCAAACCGTTCAAAACGATTCCGCTCGGAGGCGACGGCCAGGAAGTGGCGGTTTCGCCCGACGGTAAGACGGCTTTCGTGACCACCGAACTGAGCAACAAACTGCAGGTCGTGGACCCGGATACGGGCACCGCTCGCGGGACCATCGACGTCGGCGCCGAGACCTGGGCGGTCGCCTTTGATCCGGACGGGACCAGCGCCTACGTCGGCACCAGGAACCACGAAATCCTCACCATCGACACCGAGACGGAAGAAGTCGTCGGCGACGCGATCAAAGTCACCGGCACTCCCGAGCAGATCGCCTTCACCCCGGACGGCACGACCGCCTACGTCGTCGTCGAAGGTGTGAGCGGGGTCGTCGTCATCGATGCGGCGCTCGACCAGATGGTCACGACCATCCCGCTGCCGAGCGTCCCGGACAGCGTCGCGGTGAGCCCCGACGGTAAAAGGCTCTACGTCTCGACCGCGGGATCGCCGACCGGAACCCTCAGGGTCGTCGAAACCGCATCCGATGAAGAAGTCGGCAAACCGATCGCCGTGCCCGGGCGCACTTCGGAAATCGCTGTGTCCGCCGACGGGAAAACCGCTTACGCGGCGAGTCCCAGGGAAGTCACGCCGATCAACCTGATCAGTCGCAAAGTCGAAGCTCCGATCAAACCGGCCGACGAAGAAGCCGAAATCTTCCATCTCGCGATGACCCCCGACCAGTCGCCGACCGCCGCGTTCACCGCGCCCAACGTCACGGCGGGGACGCCCGCGAGCTTCAGCGGCGCGGCGTCGACCGACCCGGACGGCTCGGTTGTCTCCTGGAGCTGGGCCTTCGGTGACGGCGGGACGGCGAGTGGGGTGAGCACCACTCACACCTACCGCGCGCCCGGCTCCTACGAAGCGAAGTTGAGCGTCGTCGACAACCAAGGCTGTGGCGAAGAAATGGTCTTCACCGGACGCACCGCGTACTGCAGCGGCGCCGCGCCCGCCGTGCACACGGTGGCCGCGAGATCGCCGGCGCCGATCGCGCCGATCGCCACTCCGGCGCCGTCCAACAGGATCACGTTCGGCCGCATCATCCACAATCGCCGCAACGGCACGGTGCGCCTGCAGGTGAAGCTGCGGAGTGCCGGCTTCCTGCTGCTCTTCGGCCCGAAGGTGCACGCGGTCACGCGCAAATCGAAGGGCGTGCAGTCGATGTGGCTGACGATCCACGCGCGCGTGGAGCTGGCGAAACAGCTGAAGAAGACGCTGCGGGCGCCGGTGAGGTTCCGCGTCACCTTCACTCCCAACGGCGGCACGCCGAAGACGGTGCACCGCTCGGTCACGCTGCAGCGGACGCCCCGTCACAAGCGCTGATCGGCAAAACCTTGAACCCGGTGATTCCCGCCGACGTATGCTCGGAGACAGTCACCGACAGAAGGGGAGACCGATGGATACTTACGTGATTCTGAGGCGCAGCGGCTGGCAGTCGCCCGCCGAGCTCCAGGAGGCCGCGGCGCGATCGTCCCAGGTGGGCGACGAGGAGATGTCGGACGACATCCGCTGGATCCGCAGCTATGTCCTCGATGAGGGCGGCGGCCCGGTCGGCACCGTCTGCATCTACCAGGCTTCGAGCCCGGAGGCGATTCGCGAGCACGCCCAACGAGCGGACCTGCCCGCCGACGAGATCATCAAAGTCGCCGACACTGTGTTCGTGCGGCCCGACCCGGAGGCCACCGCGGCGTAACGCCTTGGCCGGGAGCGGGGGAGCAGCAGCGGGGGTCCGTCGCGCGGGAGTGGCGGACCTCCCGACATTGAGCCGGATGCTGACCCGGGCGTTCGACGACGACCCCGTCGCCCGCTGGGCCTGCCCGCGCGACGCCGTGCGGCCGTGGATGCTGGAGCGCTTCCACGGTGCGCGCGACCGTCAGATGCTGCATCGACTACTACGCCCGCTTCGGCTTCCGCGTCACCGAGGAGGTGCGGCTGCCGCGCGGGCCGCGGGTCTGGCTCATGCGGCGGGACGCTCGGTGAAGCGCAGCGGGTTCCCGAATGGGTCGCGCAGCGCGCAGTCGGTGCCGTAGAAGCGCTCGGTCGGCTCCTGGGTGAACTCGACGCCGAGGTCGCGCAGCCGCTCGTAGGTGCCGACGCAGTCGTCGGTCTCGAAGATGACCCCGCCGCCCGCGCCGCCCTTGGCGATCAGCTCGCGAACCTGCTCGGCGGTTGCCTCGTCGTGCAGCGGTGGACCGGGGAGGAGGAGCATCAGCTGGACGCTGTCGTCGTCGGGCAGGGTGACGGTGAGGAATCGCATGACGTCCATGTCGGCGTCGGTCGCGACGACCATACCCAGCTTGCCGACGTAGAAATCGAGCGCCTCGTCCTGGTCGGTGACGTAGATGGTGGTGTGGGTGATGTGTTTGAACATGGCCCCGACGGTAGAGCGGCGCGACCGGTTCCGCTTCTCCGAAACTGCTCTATCCACGCCGCGCGCCGACCGGGCGGCGGAGCGTCTTCTCCAGGCAGGCGGGGACGTACTGCGGGGTGCGCGTCGCCTGGGTGCGCCCGCGGTAGGCGGATGGCGCCTCGCCGACCACAGCACTGAAGGTGCGGCTGAACGTGCCGAGGCTGGCGAAGCCGACGTCGAGGCAGACCTCGGTGACCGGGCGGTCGGTGTCGCGCAAGAGCTCCATCGCCCGCTCGATCCGGCGCCGCTGCAGGTAGCGGTGCGGGGTCTCGCCGAAGACGGCGCGGAACTGGCGGGCGAAGTGGGCGGGGGAGACGTGGGCGACGCGGGCGAGGGCGGCGACGTCGAGCGGCGAGGCGAAGGAGCGGTCGATCGTGTCGCGGGCGCGCAGCATGCGGCGGTTGCGGTCCTCGGTCGCGCGGGACATCAGCGGCGCCCGCCGCGCACTGCCATCAGCAGCTGAACGGTACGCTGGTCGCGCTCGCCTGGTGGATCCAGGCGCCTTTCTTGTTGAGCGCTTCGCCGGCCGCCGTCGTCCGCCAGGTGCCCTTGACGCAGCCGGGGACGGCGACTTCGGCCGTCACCCGCCTGCCCGCGCCGGTGCCGGTCGCGCAGCGGACCGAGAAGGAGCGGCCGCCGAGTCGCTTCTGCAGGCAGACGGTGACGCGCAGTTCGGTATGGGCGCGGGCGGTCGTGTAGCCGCCGTGGCCCGTCAGTTCGAGCGCGCCGGAGTCGTAGCTCGGCCGCTGGGCGTGGGCGGCGAAGGTGCCGGCGGCATCGGCGCCGACCGCCGCGTAGAGTCCCGTCAAGGCAACGACGACCGCCCCCAGCAGGGCGACCCGGCGGCTGATCTTTGTCACGGTGCACTTACCTCTCATGGCTGAACCCCCGAACGACGTCCGGCTGACCGATACGCAGCTTGGCATTCTGGCAGCGCTCTGCCGGCCGATCGCGGCAGGCAACAGCTACGCGACTCCGGCGACCAATCAGGAGATCGCCGACGAGGTCTTCCTGAGCGTCGGCGCGGTGAAGGGACACCTGCGGACGCTGTACCGCAAGTTCGGGATCGAAGACCTGCCTCACAACCAGAAGCGCGCCCGGCTGGTCGAGCTGGCGATCGAGGGCGGGTACGTCGAGTCGACTCCCGCGCCGAGCTCCCGCGCCGACGTCCCGCTCGGCTCGGTCGAGGCGGTGCGCGAGGCCGAACGCGCCGCGGCGGCCGCCCGTCCCAGGAAAGAGAAGCGCTCGATCGGCCCCTACGTCACCATCGTGATCCTGATCCTGGTCATCATCGGCGCCAGCCTGGCGGTCTCCGGCATCTTCAACCAGGGCAGCCTGGCCCCGACTCCGCCGTCGCCGGCCGCCTTCCGCACCGAGGTCGCGAGCTACTGCAAGCTCGCCCTGGAAGGCGCGCCGTCGACCGCCGGGCAGGGACGTGCCGAACGCGCCCGCGGCTACCTCGAGGTGATCGAGACGATGCGCGGTCGCCTCCAGTCGCTGGTCGACCCGACCGTCCCGAGCATCGCCCTCGAACGCTTCTCGACCGGCCTCACGACCGCCGCCAACTACACCAGCGATGTCGCCCAGGGACCGCCCGCGCCCGGCTCGGCGGCCGAAGCCAAGTACGTCTCCGAACTGACCTTCGCCGCGGGGCAGGTCCAGGCGGGGGCTGTGGGCTACAAGCTCGGTCACGATTGCCTCGAGATCGGCGACCTCGTCGCCCGCTCTGCCGAGAACGCCGCGGCGCCCTGAGCGGAGCGGGGGAGGCTCGCCGAGCTCAGGGAGCGACGTCTTCCGCCGCGTCTTCGTGCAGGAGGTCGTTGCCCTGGTGGCCGAGGATGTAGTCGGGTCCGCTCGTGCCGACCAGCGCGTTGTCGCCTTCGTCGTCGACCAGCTGCGCGGCCGAGGCGACCGCGGCCAGGGCGTCGAGTGCCATCAACGCCACGGCGAGCATCACGCCGCCGTTCCTCCACTTCGTCATCGGGTCCTCCGTTCGTCGTGAATCGCTTGCCACCGCGACCCAAGCGACCCCGCGGGTGCGGTGCAAGAGACCCAAGGGGTGAGCCGCACCCACCCTGGGGTGGGCAGGTACGGTGTGCCGCGATGGCCTACGACGAGCAGCTGGCCGAGGAAGTTCGGGAGCGCCTCGCTGCCCTCGACGGCGAGGTGGTCGAGAAGCGGATGTTCGGCGGGCTCGGCTTCATGGTCGACGGCAACCTCGCTGTCGCCGCCTCGCGTCGCGGCGGCCTGCTCGTCCGGACCGATCCGGTCGACGCCGAGGAGGTCGAGGCATTGCCCGGGGTCGAGCCGATGGAGTCGACCGGGCGACGGATGCCCGGCTGGTTTTTCGTCGCTCCCGAAGTCCTCGGCACCGAAGCCGAGCTCGACGCCTGGGTCGACCGCGCCCTCGCCTTCGTCACCACCCTGCCCCCGAAGTGACCGCGATGTTGATGGGCCGAAAAGCCCAGATATAGAGGACTTTTCGGCCCGTCAACCGGTGGGACTGGTGCCGTTTGAAGCCGGCGCCCGGGAAAGGGAAGGGCCGTCTCGTCCACGGCCCTGGCAGGC
>JBOGYZ010000306.1:0-19590 GCA_050697015.1 Solirubrobacterales bacterium | reverse complement strand
GGACTTGACCACGGTGTCGATCGCGGATTCCGAACCGGTGCGGGTGTCTCCGGCTTCTCCACCCGGCCCGCCGGTCATGCCGCCGCCAGATCCGCCGACGTAGATCCAGCTGATCGCGCCGGATTCGATCCGTTCTTCGAGCCAGGCGGCACTGACCGAGGACTCTTTGCCCGAGAAGCCGCCGATCCCGGCCACTTCCGCGCCTTCTTCGATGATCGACGCGGAGGCGCCCGACTGGCTGTCGACCGCGATCGTCCCGCCACCGTGGGCTTCGGTGTATTCGAGGACCGAGGTCAGGTCTTCGCCACCGAACATCCCTCCGGCCGCGCCACCGGTCGTCCCACCACTCATCGAGGGCGGGCCGCCGGTGCCGCCGAAGCCTTCGCCCATGGCCAGCGGACCGCTTTCACGGGACGGCAAGCCTGGTGCGTTCGTACCTTTGAATCCCATGCGAGCAGAAGTACGAACGCCCCCGGCCGGCGCGCCGCCGGGGCCGCCCATCGTCGACGCGGATTCGGGACCGCCGGTGGGGAAGGTGCCGCTGGTCGGGTGGCCGAGGGTCTCGACCGACCAGATCGCGGGGCCGACAAGGAGGATGCCGAGACCGCAGCCGAGCGCGGCGAGGCGGATGCGGGTCGGGCTCACGCCGCGTGCCCCTTCGCCGCCGACCCGCCGGCCGATCGCGTCGGCGAAGAGCAGCGTGCCGACCGCCACCACCGCGACGAGCACCAGGGGCACGACGAGCCAGTTCAGGTCCGCGGCGCTCTGGTCGATGACGACGAGCTCGACGATCGCGCCGGCGCCGATGGCAAGCGCTCCGAGGATCCGTCCCGATTGACCGGCGCTCCGCACCTGGGCGAACGTGGCGCCGAGGAGCGCCGCGGCGAAGGGCGCCAGGAGGGACGTGTAGTACGGGTGGAAGATGCCGCCCGCGAAGCTGAACGCCACCACGGTGATGGCGAAGGCGCCGCCGACGGCGATGATCCAGCCGGTGCGGGGATCGGTGCGGCGCAGGCGCGAGAGGGCGGCGATGCCGAGGCCGCCGACCGTCCCCGCGCCGAGCAGCCAGCCGGCCTGGCCGCCGAGGCTTTCGTTGAGGAGGCGAAACGGACCGGTCGCCCCGCCGAACGGGCCGCCGCCCGCGGCGCCGAACGAGGTCGGCCCGCCGGTCTGTCCTTCGAGCCGGCCGAAGCCGTTGTATTCCCAGATCAGCGACCAGACCGAGTTGTCATTGGTGCCGGAGATCCAGGGGCGGCTCGCCTCGGGGGTGAGCCAGACGAGGACCGGCCAGGCGAGTGCGACCGCGAGCAGCGCGGCGCCCGCAATGGCCAGTTGCCGGACCGCGACGAGGCGGCCGCGGGGTGCCACCCAGAGCCAGGCGAGCGCCATGCCCGGGAGGACCATGAGGGCCGCGCCCATCTTCGCCTCGAAGCCGAGGCCGACGCAGACGCCGGCCAGCACCAGCCACTTCGTGGCTCCGTGCTCCAAGGCACGGACGAAGCACCAGAGCGCGCCGACGCTGCACAGCACCAGCAGGGCATCGGGATTGTTGTGGCGCGATATCGCGACGATCACCGGCGTCAGCGCCAGCGCCAGGCCGCCGAGGGTCCCCGCGGCGCGTCCCCAGTGGCGCCGGGTCAGGTCATACAGGAGGCCGACGGAGGCGACACCCATCAGCGCCTGCGGGACGAGGATCGCCGGCGAGTCGAAGCCGAAGACTTTGGCCGAGAGCGCCTCTACCCAGAGGGCCAGCGGCGGCTTGTCGACGGTCATCAGCCCCTTCGCGTCGAAGGAGCCGTAGAGGAAGTCGTGCCAGCTACCCGCCATCGAGCGGACCGCGGCGCTGTAGTAGTCGTTCGCCCAGCCGTTCTTGCTGAGTCCCCAGAGGTACAGCAGCGCCGCGAGCACGAGCAGTACGGCCAGCTCCGGCCGCGGCAGTGGTAGGGCCCGCAGCCGATCGCGCAGGCGGGTCGAGTTCCAGGACCGTGGGTGTGGGTGCGTAGCGCTCTCCATGCCACCACCGTGGCGCCCGACCCTCGGAGTTCCCTGAGACGCTCCTGGGACTCAGTGCAGGGGCAGGCGGACGGTGAATGACGCGCCGCCGTCGGCCGCGTTCGAGGCGTCGACGCTGCCGCCGTGGGCGTTGACGATGGCGGCGACGATCGCCAGGCCGAGGCCGGCGCCGCCGTCGTCGCGGCCGCGGGAGGCGGAGTCGCGCCAGAAGCGCTCGAAGACGGCGCCCGGGTCGCCAGGCGGCAGGCCGGGGCCGTGGTCGCGCACGGAGACCGTCGCCCAGGCGTCGGTCGCCTCCATGGAGATCTCGATCGGCGTGTCATCCGGGGTGTGGACGATCGCGTTGCGCAGCAGGTTGGCGAAGACGCGGCGCAGGGCGTCGCCGTCGGCGTCCGTGGCCACCGGGCCGGTCGGGGTCAGGGAGATCGCGCGCTCCGGGGCGGCCGCGCGGGCGTCGTCGCGGGCGTCCTCCAGCAGCTCGCGCAGGTCGAGCGGTTCGCGCGCCGGCTCGCGCACCTCGTCCACCCGCGCCAGCGTCAGCAGGTCGTCGACGAGGCCGCCCATGCGCGCCGACTCGGCCTCGATCCGCGCCATCGCCCGCTCGGTCTCGGCCGGGTCCCGCGCCGCGCCGATCCGGTAGAGCTCCGAGTAGCCGCGGATCGACGCCAACGGCGTGCGCAGCTCGTGCGAAGCGTCGGCGAGGAAGCGCCGCAGCCGCCTCTCCCCCGCCGCCCGCTCCGCGAAGGCCTTCTCGATCTGGGCGAGCATCGCGTTCAGGGACCGTCCCAGGCGACCCACCTCGGTACGGTCGTTGTCCGGCTCGACCCGGCGCGAGAGGTCGCCGTCGGCGATCTGCCCGGCCACCTCGCCCATCCGTCGCAGGGGCCGCAGCCCGACCCCGACCAGCCACCAGGCCGCGAGCCCGAGCGCGACGAGGATCACGGCGCTGACGACCAGCTCGATCAGCGCCAGGTGACTGAGAGTCGCGTTGGTGTCGCCGAGCGGGACGGCGACGAACGCGACCAGGCCGTCGGCGGAAACCTGGACCGCGGCGGCGCGGAACTCTTCCGAGCCCCCGTCGCGCTCGCCCACCGTCACCGGCGCGACGGCTTCTTCCGGCTGGGTCGGCGGGAGGTCGGTCGGGACCTGCGGCAGCGGAAGTTCTTCGCCGAAGAACCGCGACGGCGTGTGGGCGACGACTTCGCCGTCGGCCGTCGACAACTGACCGTAGGTGCCACTCGGCAGCCCGCCGTTCGGCGACGGACCGTCGCCGCCGGGCCCGGGACCCGGTCCGAAGTCCGGCGCTTCCTGCCCACCCGCCTGTTCGGAGAGCCGGATCGAGAGCGGCATCACCGCCGCTTCGAGCTGCTGGTCGACCCGGTCGTAGAGGTAGCTGTGGAGCGCCCGGTAGGAGGCGAAGTCGGCGGCCGCGAGGCCGACCGTGGCGAGGACGATCAGCAGCACCAGGAGGCGCGCGCGCAGCGACCAGTCAGGCAGGTGGAAGACGGAGCGCATAGCCGACCCCCCGCACCGTGTGGATCAGACGGGGGCCCCGCGCCTCGAGCTTCTTGCGCAGGTAGCTGACGTAGGTCTCCAGGACCCGGGCGTCGCCGCCGAAGTCGTAGTCCCAGACGTGGTCGAGGATCTGCGCGCGGGTGAGCACGCGCCGTGGGTGGGACATCAGGTAGCGGAGCAGGCGGTATTCGGTGTCGGTGAGCTCGATCGCGGCACCGTCGCGGAAGACCTCGCGGGTGTCGTCGTCGAGCTCGAGGTCGCCGAAGCGCAGGACGCTCTCGCCGCCGCCCGCGTTGCCGAAGCGGCGCAGGACCGAGGCGATGCGGGCGAGCAACTCCTCGACCGAGAACGGCTTGGTGACGTAGTCGTCGCCGCCGAGGGTGAGGCCGCGGACCTTGTCCTCGGTGGTGTCGCGGGCGGTGAGGAAGAGGATCGGCGTCTCGTCGGCCCGCTCGCGCATGCGCCGGGCGACCTCAAAGCCGTCGAGGTCGGGCAGCATCACGTCGAGCAGGACGAGGTCGGGACGGAAGTCGGTGACCGCCTGCAGCGCGCCCTGTCCGTCGGCCGCGGTCTTCACCTCGTAGTTGTTGAAGCGGAGGGCGATCGAGAGGACGTCGGCGATGTTCGGCTCGTCGTCGACGACGAGGACCTTGCCGGCCGCGGGCTTCTCGGGAGCGGTGTTCACGAGCACATCGTCTCGGAACTTCCTGTGAGATTCCTGGGAACGGGCGAGTGGGCGAGCGCTCCCAGGAAACCCTGAGCCTGCGCCGAGGGCGCTTCAACGCTAGCGGCGCAAGCTCGGCGCATGAGGCCCACCGTCGAGATCGCCATCCCCGCCTACAACGAGGAGGTCGCGCTGGAGAGGAGCGTGCGCCGCCTCCACACCTTCTGCTTGAAGTCCCTCCCCTGGTCCTTCCGCATCGTGATCGCCGACAACGCGAGCGAGGACGCCACCGGGGCGATCGGCGAGCGGCTCGCCGCCGAACTCGACGAGGTCGCCTACCTGCGCCTCTCCGAGAAGGGTCGGGGACGGGCACTCCGCCGGGTCTGGTCGCGGACCTCCGCCGACGTCCTCGCCTACATGGACGTCGACCTCTCGACCGGGCTCGAGGCCCTCCTCCCCCTCGTCGCTCCGCTCGTCTCCGGCCACTCGGACCTGGCGATCGGCACGCGCCTGGCGCGCGGCTCGCGCGTCGTCCGCGGTCCCAAGCGGGAGCTGATCAGCCGCACCTACAACCGCCTCCTCCACCTCACCCTGCGCAGCCGCTTCTCCGATGCCCAGTGCGGCTTCAAGGCCGGGCGCGCGAGCGCGGTCAAAGCGCTTCTCCCGCGAGTCGAGGACCAGGCCTGGTTCTTCGACACCGAGCTCCTCGTCCTCGCCGAGCGCTCCGGCCTGCGCATCCACGAGGTGCCGGTCGACTGGGTCGATGACCCCGACTCCCGCGTCGACATCGTCCGCACCGCGGTCGAGGACCTGCGCGGGATCGCCCGGCTCGGCGGCGAACTGAGCCGCTTCGCCCTCGTCGGCGTCGCGAGCACGCTCCTCTACCTGCTGCTCTTCGTCGCCCTGCGCGGCGTCACCTTGGCGCCGCTCGCCGCGAACGCCGCCGCGCTCGCGCTCAGCGCCGTCTTCAACACCGCGGCCAACCGCCGCTTCACCTTCGGCCGCCGCGGGCGCGCCGGGCTCCTCACCCACCACGCGCAGGGACTGGTCGTCTTCGGCCTCTGCCTGGCGCTGACGACGGTCGCGCTGGCGGGCCTCGACGCGCTCGCCCCGAGAGCCTCGCGGGCGGTCGAGGTCGCGGTCCTCGTCGTCGCCAACGCCGCGGCGACCCTGCTGCGCTACTTCCTCCTGCGCCTCTGGGTCTTCGGCCCGCCCGGCGCCGCAAGTCGTCCGGGGACCGAGTTGCAAGGATTGGCGGCGTGTCCGACGCCTCGTCCGCGGCTGGCCGACCCGGCCGGTCCGACCAGCACCACCGCCCCCACGCGCCGCGCCTGAGCGCCGTCCGCCGCGAAGGCGAGCGCGTCACGCCCCTGGAGCTGTTCTTCGATCTCGTCTTCGTCCTCGCGATCACCGAGTGCACCTCGCTGATGTCGCATCACCCGACCTGGTCGGGGCTGGGACAGGGCCTGCTCGTGCTCGGCGTCCTCTGGTGGGCCTGGGCCTCCTACGCCTGGCTGACCAGCGTGATCGACCCCGAGGCGGGACCGGTCCGCCTCGTCTTCTTCGCCGCGATGGCCTCGATGCTGATCGCGGCGATCTGCGTGCCGGAGGCGTTCGGCGACCTGGCGCTCGCTTTCGCCCTTGCGGTCGGCTTCTTCCGCGTCGCCCACATCGCCCTGTTCACGATCGCCAGCGCCGAGGCCCCGGACCTGCGCCGCTCGACCATCGGCCTCGCCGTCTCGACCGCGGTCGCGGTCGGCCTGCTCGCCACCGCCTCGGCCTTCGACGGCCTGCCCCAGGCGGCACTCTGGGTGCTGGCGCTGGCGCTCGACTTCGGCGGACCGTACGTCTTCGGGATCGAGGGCTGGCAGCTGGTCCCCGGCCACTTCGCCGAGCGCCACGGGCTGATCATCATCATCGCCCTCGGCGAGTCGATCGTCGAGATCGGCGCGGGCGCCGCGGGGCACCTCGACCTCGGGATCGGCGTCGCGGCCGTGCTCGGCGTCGCCGTGGCGGCGGCGATGTGGTGGGTCTACTTCGACGTCGTCGCGTTGGTGTCGGCCAGGCGCCTGGCCGAGGCCGAGGTCGGGCCGGTCCAGAACGCGCTCGCCCGTGATTCCTACTCCTACCTGCACCTCTTCCTCGTCGCCGGAATCGTGGTGGCCGCCTTCGGCCTGAAGGCCGTGATCGCTCACACCAACGCCCACCTTCACTGGGTCACCGGGTTCGCGCTGTGCGGCGGGATCGCCCTCTATCTGCTTGGCCTGGTCCTCTTCCGCTATCGCCAGAAAGGCGACTGGAATCGCTACAAACCGGTCTGCGCGGCCCTGCTGCTGGTGCTGATCCCGATCGCGACGAAGATCCCGGCGCTGGCGACCCTGTCGATCGCGACGGCGCTGCTCGCGCTGCTGGTGGCGCGGGAGCACACGAACTACGACGAGCGCCGCGACGAGCTCCGCTCCCGCAACACGATGACCGAGGCGGAGGCCGAGCTGATCGCGGCCGAGGAGGAGGAGTAGGGCGTGGGCGGAAATTGGGACTTCGGCATACTCCCCCGTCTATGACGATTTCGAACGACGTTCCAAAGCTTCTAGATGAACTGCTGCGCGCGGGCGCGCCCTCCGGCTACGAGGGCCCCGCTGCCGAGATCTGGCGCAAGGCCGCCTCGTTCGCCGAGCTCTCCTACGACGGGATCGGCTCGACGATCGCCCGGGTCGGCGAGGCCGAGCCGCTGGTCGCGATCGTCGGCCACATCGACGAGATCGGCTTGATCATCACCCACGTAGATGAGAAGGGCTTCCTCTGGTTCGAGCCGATCGGCGGCTGGGATCCGCAGATCCTGGTCGGCCAGCGGGTCGAGGTCCGCGGGCGCGACGGGATCGTCCCCGGCGTTGCCGGCCGCAAGCCGATCCACCTGCTGGAGATGGACCAGCGCAAAAAGGTCGTCGAACTGAAATCGATGCACATCGACATCGGCGCCGCCGACCGCGAGGAGGCCGAGGCGCTGGTCCGCGTCGGCGACCCGATCGTGATCCGCACCGAGCCGATGCAGGTGCTCGGCGGACGCCTGGTCTCCAAGTCGATGGACAACCGGCTCGGCGCCTACGTCGCGCTCGAATCGACCCGCCGCTGCGCCGAGGGCGCCGGACCGGGCGGCTCGATGGCCGGCGTCGCCGCGGTGCAGGAGGAGATCGGCCTGTTCGGCGCGCGCACCTCGACCTTCGAGCTGCGCCCCGACATCGCGATCGCCGTCGACGTCACCCACGCGACCGACGCGCCGGGGGTCGACGAGAAGGAAAACGGCGTCCACCCGCTCGGCTCCGGCCCGGTGATCGGCCGCGGCTCGACCCTTTCGCCGAAGGTCTTCGACCTGCTCGTCGAGACCGCCGAGGCCGAGGGGATCGAGTATTCGGTCAGCGCCAGCGGCCGCAGCACCGGCACCGACGCCGACGCGATCCAGATCGCCCGCTCGGGCATCCCGACCGGCCTCGTCTCGATCCCCCTGCGCTACATGCACTCCCCGGTCGAGATGGTCGACCTGGCCGACGTCGAGTCGACGATCGCCCTGCTCGCCGCCTTCGGCAGCCGGATGAAAGCCGGCGTCGACCTCAGCCGCTGAGCACCACTCTCGCCCAGCTGTTCTTTATGGCGCTGTGACGTCCATAAGGAACAGCTGAGGGAGGGTCAGTCGACGTAGGTCAGCTCTTTCGGGAGCGAGGAGAGGTTGCGGAGGCCGCCGTCTTCGACGACGACCAGGTCCTCGATCCGCACGCCGAGGTCGCCGGCCAGGTAGATCCCGGGCTCGACGGTGACCACTTCGTTCGTCGCGAGGATGTCGTCGGAGCGCAGCGAGAGGCGCGGGCCCTCGTGGATGTCGAGGCCGACGCCGTGGCCGAGGCCATGGCCGAAGTGCTCGCCGTGGCCGGCGTCGTCGATCACCTTGCGGGCCGCCGCGTCGACGTCCTCGCCCTTGACGCCCGGGCGGATCGCCTCCAGCGAGGCTTGCTGGGCGGCGAGCACGGTCTCGTAGACCCGCTGCCCTTCCTCGCCGAGGCCGCCGGTCGCGTAGGTGCGGGTGCCGTCGGAGCAATATCCGTCGAGCTTGGCGCCGTTGTCGAAGACGACGAGCTCACCGACGGGGATGACGCGGTCGCCGGGCTCGGCGTGCGGCTGGGCGCCGTTCGGGCCCGCGGCGACGATCGTGTCGAAGGAGAGCGTGCCGCCCCCGGCGCGGACGTGCGCCTCGAAGGCGTCGGCGACAGCCCGCTCGGTCTTGCCGACGAAGCCTTCTTCGACCGTCGCCTTCAGCGCCGCGTCGGCCAGCTTCGCCGCCTCGGCGATCGCCGCCAGCTCCCCCCCGTCCTTCACCCGCCGCAGTGCCTCGACCGCGCCGCCCGCGGCGACCGCCTCGGCGCCGGCGGGCAGTTTCTCCTCGAGTTTCGTCAGCGAGCGGACCGAGACGTGGTCGTCCTCGAAACCCACCTTGCCCGCGAGCCGCTCGGCGATCCCGGCCAGCCAGTCGCCGGTGACGGTGACGGTCTCCCACTCGGAGACCTCGGCCGCGGCGCGCTCGGTGTAGCGGAAGTCGGTCAGGAAGACGCGCAGATCGGGACCGCAGACGACGGCGCCGTTGGTGCCGGTGAAGCCGGTCAGGTAACGGACGTTGGTGAGGTCGGTGACCAGCATGCGGTCGAGGCCGCGCTCGGCCAGGGTCGCCTCCAGACGATCGCCGCGGCCGCGCATCAGGCCGCCACCCCGAGCTCGCGCGCGAGCACGCCGAGCGCCTCGCGGTACCCGTCGGCGCCCTTGCCGGAGATCTTCTCCACCACCAGCCCGTCGAAGACCGAGACCTTGCGCCAGTCCTCGCGCGCCTCGACGTCGGAGAGGTGGACCTCCACCGCGGGCAGCCCGACCAGGTCGAGCGCGTCGGCGATCGCGCGGCTGTAGTGGGTCCAGGCGCCGGCATTGACGAGGACGCCGTCGGCGAGCTCACGCGAGCGGTGCAGGTACTCCACGAACTCCCCCTCATGGTTGGTCTGGAAGAACAGAGGTTCGAGCCCGGCCGCGCGCGCCCAACCGTCGATCTGATGTTCGAGCTCCGACAGCGAGGCCCCGCCGTACAGCTCCGGGTCGCGCCGCTCGAGGACATCGAAGTTGACCCCGTGCAGGACGGCGACGCGGTTGCGGGTGGTGCTCATGGGGGGCCACGATACTGGGGCGCCGCCCGCACACTCCGATAGCGTGGCGGGGGTGCGCAGGGGAATCGTAGTGCTCGGGATCGTTCTCGCGGGTGCCGTCATCGTCGCCGGATGCGGCAGCGGATCCTCCGCGAACTCGCACGGCCCGCTGCCGCGACCCGGCGCCCTACGCGAACTCGGCATGCGCGAAGCCGTCTCCGAGCTCAAGACGGAAGGCGCATCAGCGGCGGAGATCGCCTGCGTGAAGGCCAACTTCAAGGGCACGTCCGAAAAACAGATGGCTGAACGGCTGGTCGAAGGCGCCCCGGCCGAAGTGGTCGAAGCCAAGAAGGAGATCGAACGACTCGGCCCGCTCGGCAAGGGCTGTCGCTAGCCGGCGATCAGCTCGCGCACGGCGGACTCGACCTTGTCCGGGTCGACGAGCTGGCCGATGCGGGGGGCGCCGGGCTCGTTCAGGAGGACGAAGCCGACGCCGGCGGTGGTGCGCTTCTTGTCCCGGCCGAGGGCGTCCATCACCGCCTCGACCTCGACCGGCACCTCGAGGCGGGTCGGCAGGCCGTGGCGGGCGAGGATCGACTCGACCTCGTCGCGCAGCGCGGGAGCCTCGGAGAGGCGGAGCGCCGCCAGCAGTCCCAGGCCGACCGCCTCGCCGTGGCGGAAGGCGGTGTAGCCGGTCGCCGACTCGATCGCGTGGCCGACCGTGTGGCCGAGGTTGAGGACGTTGCGCAGGCCGGTGTCGAGCTCGTCGGCGGCGACAATTCCGCACTTGTAGCGGGCACAGGCGAAGACGATGTCGTCGAGGTCGGTCGGGTCGATCCGCTCGATCGTGCGCACCCGCTCCCACAGCGAGCCGCCCGCCAGCAGGCCCGTCTTCAGCACCTCGACGAAGCCCGCGGCGAGCTCCTCGGGCGGCAGCGTCGCCAGCGCGTCGGTGTCGGCGATCACGGCGGCGGGCTGCTGGAAGGCGCCCGCGTAGTTCTTGCCCTCCGGCAGGTCGACGCCGACCTTGCCGCCGTAGGCCGAATCGACCTGGGCGACCAACGTGGTCGGCACCTGCACCACCGGCACGCCGCGCTGGTAGAGATGAGCCGCAAGGCCACCTAGGTCGCCGACGCAGCCGCCGCCGAGCGCAACGACGTGATCTTCTCGGGTCAATCCGGCGCGGGCCATCTCACGGAGTGCCTTCTCCGTGTTGGTCATGGTCTTCGCGGTCTCCCCTGGTTCGAGCTCGATGCGGTCGGCCAGCGGCTCGACTCGATCGCCGTAGAGCGGCCCCACCGACCGGTCAGAGATCATGAATCGGCGGCTCCCCAGCGGCCACCAGCCGCAGTCGATGAGGCCGCGGCCGACCAGCACCGGGTACTCGCCGCCGGGTGCGCTGGCCCAGAGGAGCTTGGTGCCGGCGGGCAGCTCGGCGAGCTCGCGCAGCATCGGTAGGGCGCGGCGGACGATCTGGCGGTCGCCCATCGGCACCACCGCGTCGGCCAGCTCTTCGTAGATCGGCAGGCGGACGTCGAGCAGCCTCGTCACGTCCTCGGCGGAGCTCGCCAGCGGGCGGTCGGAGTGGGCGATCCGCCGCCAGGCTTCGGCGGCGTCGACCTGCAGCCAGACCACGGTGTGGCGGCCGAGCGCCTCGCGGATCCGCGGCGAGAGCACGCTGCCCCCGCCGAGCGCGATCGCGCCGCCGTCGTCGGCCTCCTCCAGCAGCGATCCGACGATCTCGGCCTCGCGCGCCCGGAAGCCCATCTCGCCGTGCTCCTCGAACGCCTCCGGGATGGACGAGCCGAAGCTCTCTTCCATCAGCGCGTCGATCTCGACCGTCGTGAGCCCTTCGCCGCGCGCCGCCGCCAGCGCGGTCGACTTGCCCGCGCCCATGAAGCCGACGAAGACGATCGAGGGCTTGCGGGCCGACTTATCCATCGCGCCGCCTCTCCTTCAGCGCGCGTCGATCCGCGCCTTGTAGGCGTCGATCGCGGCGCGCACGTCGTCGATGTGGTCGCCGCCGAACTTCTCGCGGTAGGCGCGCGCCAGGGTCAGGCAGACCATCGCCTCGGCGACCACGGCGGCGGCCGGGACTACGGTCGAGTCGGTCCGCTCGCGCAGCGCCTGGGCGGGCTGATGGGTGACGGTGTCGACCGAGCGCAGCGGTTTGGTCAAGGTCGAGATCGGCTTGATCGCGGCGCGCACCGACAGCGGCTGCCCGTTCGTCATGCCGCCCTCGAGCCCGCCGGCACGGTTCGTTTCGCGGAAGTAACCGTCCTTCTCCGACCAGAAGATCTCGTCGTGGGCTTCCGAGCCGGGGCGGCCCGCCACGTCCCACGCTTCGCCGATCGAGACGCCCTTGATCGACTGGATCGAGGCAACCGCCTGGGCGAGCCGGCCGTCGAGGCGGTCTTCCCAGGAGATGTGCGAGCCAAGCCCGGGGACGAGCCCGAAGGCGATCACCTCGAAGGTGCCGCCGAGGCTCTCGTTGGCCTTCCGCAGGCGGTTGATCTCGGCGACCATCGCCTTCGAGCCCTCCGGGTCGAGCGTGCGGACCGGGTCGTCGTCGATGCCCTTGAAGTCGGCCGGGACGAGGTTCTCGCGTTCCGCCGCGACCACCGAGGCGATCGACGTCACATGGCTGTGAACCTCGACGCCGAACGCAGTGAGGAAGCCGCGGGCGACCGAGCCGGCGGCGACGCGGGCGGCGGTCTCGCGGGCGCTGGCGCGCTCCAGCACGTTGCGGATGTCGGAGTGGCCGTATTTCTGGGAGCCGACGAGGTCGGCGTGGCCGGGCCGCGGCAGGTGGACTTCATCGGGCTCGAAGTCCTCCACCGGCCAGGGGTTCATCCGGTCTTCCCAGTTCTTGTAGTCGCGGTTGGCGACCAGCAGCGCGATCGGGCTCCCGAGCGTGCGGCCGTGGCGGACGCCGGAGCGCACCTCGACCGTGTCGGTCTCGATCCGCATCCGCCCGCCACGCCCGTGGCCGAGCTGGCGGCGCGCCATGTCGCGGTCGAGCGCCTCGCGGTCGAGCTCCAGCCCGGCGGGCATACCCTCGACGATCGCGGTCAGCCCGGGGCCGTGGGACTCCCCGGCGGTGGTGAAGCGGAATGCGGTCATGAGCGCCCTAGGCTATCGGCGCGGGGCTCAGGCCCGGCGCGCGCCGGTTCGCATCGCCTCGATCGACGGCTCCTCGCCGGTCCAGATGCGCAGCGAGAGCGCTCCCTGCTGGACGAGCATCTCCAGGCCCTCGATCGTGGTCGCCCCGGCGGCCTCCGCCGCGACGAGCAGCGCGCTCGGCTCCGGGCCGTAGACGAGGTCGAAGACGACCTGGCCCGCGTGGAAGTCCTCGGCGGCCAGCGGCAGCAGCTCGAAGGGGTCTTCGCCGTGCAGGCCGACCGAGGTCGTGTTGACGATCAACGAGTAATCGGCGGCGACCGGGTCGGCGACCGCGCGGCCGCCCAGTTCGCCCGCGACGGTCTCGGCGCGCTCCGGAGTGCGGTTCCAGACCTCCACCTTCGCCCCGATGTCAGCGAGCGCCCAGATCGCCGCCCGGGCCGCCCCCCCGGCGCCCAGGACCAACACCCGCTCACCCTCGGGCAGGTGTGGGAGCGACCGGATGACCCCGCCGGCGTCGGTGTTGTCCGCGACGATCAGCCCGTCCTTGAAGGTCAACGTGTTGGCGGCGCCGATGGCCCTCGCCGCCTCGCTCGCCTCGTCGGCCAGAGCCAGCGCCGCCTCCTTGTGCGGCAGGGTCACGTTCACCCCGGCGTAGTCGCCGGCGGCGGCGAGTTCGGCGACCTCGACCTCGAAGCTCTCCGGCTCGATGTCGATCGCGCCGTAGGTCCACTCGCCCGCCAGCTTCAGCTCGGCGAGGGCTGCCGTCTGC
Source organism: Solirubrobacterales bacterium (assembly GCA_050697015.1). GTDB lineage: Bacteria > Actinomycetota > Thermoleophilia > Solirubrobacterales > 70-9 > VAYN01. The sequence continues at coordinate 6,329 of JBOGYZ010000306.1, read as the reverse complement.
ATGTCCGGCGAGCGCGTATGCGCCACCGGGTGACCGATCACCGCCAGGCTGGGCATGGCGCTATTCGGTGCACTTCGAGGCTTCGTACTTCTGGACGTCCTGTTCGAATTCGGCTTCGGTCGCGGAGAACGCGAGCTTCTTGCAGTCGGGGCTGGTTACGAAGAAAAGATCGTCGCCCTTGGCCGGGTGCGCCGCCGCGTTGATCGTCGCGATCCCGGGGTTGGAGATCGGGCCCGGCGGCAGCCCGGCGTGGACACGGGTGTTATAGGGGGAGTTCGATTCCAGCTGGGACTGGGTCAGCGGCTTGGTGTAATTGTGGACGGCGAAGCGGGTGGTCGCGTCGCTGCCGAGCGTCATACCTTCGTGCAGGCGGTTGTAGATCACCGACGCGACCCGTTTGCGCTGGCTCGGCAGACCCGCCTCGTGTTCGATGATCGAGGCGATCGTCAGCACGTCGTACACCGTCAGGTTTTTCGACTTGGCGTACTTCATGTTCACGCGCTTGATCTTCTTCTTGAAGTCGGCGAGTTGCAGCTGGACCAGTTCCTTGACCGGCCGGTGCCTTTTCAGTTCCCAGGTGTCTGGGAAGAGGAAGCCTTCGAGGTTCTTCGCCTTCTTGCCGCCGTATTCGGCGGGGTCCAGGAACTTCGACTTGACCGTCGCCTTCATGTAGTTCCCACGCAGTCCGTCTTCTTTGGCCAGCTGCGAGATCTGCGGGCGCGTGTAGCCCTCGGGGATGGTGACCGTCACCGTCGTCGGCCCGGACGCGGCGGCGCCCGGTTCCTTGGTGAGCGCGTCGATCGCGTCGCCGTAGCTCATGTCCTTTTCCATCACGTGCTTGCCCGCGATGAGGTTGGAGCGGTCGCCGGAGAGGCTGACCCGCGCCTGGAACAGGGTCGAGCCGTCGACGATGAACCCGCCGGAGATGACGCCCTTTTTTTCCAGGAGTTCGCCGACTTCGCCGACGCTCGAGCCTTTCGGGATAACCACCGCCACCTTCCCGCTGCCGCCGCCGTGGAACGGCTGGAAGAGGGCGTTGAGGAAGAGCAGGATGACGATCAGGACGATGACGGCGAGGATCCGGAACGGGTGGCGCAGCAGGGAGCCGAAGAAGCCGCCGCGCCGGCCGCCATCGTCGCCGTGACGCCGGCCGTGGCGCGCCGCGCCGGCCATTTTGGGGTCGCCCTCGTGGAGCACGTCGTCGTCATAGGGCTCGTCCTCGTCGAACCAGTCGTCGTCGCGAGGAGGCGGCGGCTCCCAGTCCCCGGCCCCGGTTTCCTCCACCGGTCGCGGCGGCTGGGCCCGGTGCTCGCCGGTCGCCGCCGCGGCCGCCGGGACCAGGTTCTCGCCGGTCGGCTGGTTGGGATCGGGACGGGGCGTTTCGGCCGTGTGATTCCCGGGGTCGACCCGCGGCGCGTCCGCGGTCGGCCCATGCTGAGCTTCGGTCTGCGGCGGGATCGGCTGCTCGCCGGTCGTCGGCTGGTTCGGGTCAGGTCGCGGCGCTTCCGCGATCCGGGGGCCAGGGTCGACCTGGGGCGTTTCGGCGGTCGGTTGATGCGGGGCTTCGGTCTGCGGCGGGATCGGCGCCTCGCCGGTCGGTGGCGCCGGGGGCGTCGCGCCTTGCACGGCCGCTGCCCCGCCCGCGGCTCCCGCCGCGGCTGCTTCGCCTTTCCGTCGCCTCAAGAGTCCTCGTTTTCCCCGCTCGGCCTTTTCGCCGTCGGCGGGCGCTTTCCCGCCCGGCTCCTGCCCGGGTGGTGGCGGAGTCGGCTCGGCCGGCTCGTCCCAGAACTCCTGCTCGGGGGTCCGCGGTGGTGAGGGCGGCGTCGCTTTCGGCGGCGGAGGCGGAGGCGCGGCGGCCTCTTTCTTGCTCTTCTTCCCCCGCTTGTTCGCGCGCTTGGCTTCGCGTTCGCGCCGCCGTTCCTCCCGCTCGACCGCCGCCGGGTCGTTGGGGTCGAAGAGCGGATCGCCGCCCGGCGGGATCCCGCCTTTGCCGAAGTCCTCGCTCATCCTTCGCCCTTCCGCGCCTGGCTGGTCAGGTAGGCCTCGAGCAGGTGCGTCGCCGCCAGCGAGTCGCGCGCCGCCTTCGACCCGGCCCGCCGGCTCGCGTCCGCCATGCGGCTGGTGAGGCGCTCGTCGTAGGTGTCGACCGGGACGTCGAGCAGCACCTGCAGTTCGTCGCTGAACGTCCGTGCCAGGGCCGCCTGACTCCCCTCCTCGCCGCTCAGGTGGACCGGCAGGCCGACGACGACCCGCTCGACCTCGCGCTCGCGCACCAGCGTCACCACCGAGGCGGGCTCAGGAGGTTCGATCACCGGCAGCGGCGTGCAGAGCGTTCCGGTCGGGTCGCAGATCGCGGCGCCGATCCGGACGGTGCCGTGGTCGAGGGCGAGCACTCGCAACTACCTACCCCAGCTTCCCCTCGATGATCGCGCGCGCCTCCGCCAGGGCGTCGTCGAGTTTGGCCGGGTCCTTGCCGCCCGCCTGTGCCATGTCGTCGCGGCCGCCCCCGCCACCGCCGACCACACCCGCCGCGGCGCGCACCAGCTCCGCCGCCGAGAGTCCCTTCTCCACCGCGCCCGGGCTCGCCAGCGCGACCAGCGCGACTTTGTCCTCGTTGCCGCCGCCCAGCAGTTGGACGACCGGGTCGCCGAGCGTGGACTGGATGCGGTTGGCGACGTCGAGCAGCGCCTTCTGGTCGGCCAGCTCGGTCGCCGCGACCAGCACCTGCACCCCGCCGAGCGCGGTCGCCGTCTCGCCGAGTCGCTTCGCTTCCTCGCCCAGCGCCTGGCCCTGCGCCTTCTGCGCGCCCGCGCTCGCCTCCTTCAGCTGCTCGGCCGCGCGGCGCGCGCCCGCGAGGGGGTCCTGCGGATTGCCCAGCAGCTCGCCGACCTCGCGCAGCGCTCCGTCGCGCTCGCGGAAGTAGTCGATCGCGGCGGGGCCGGTGATCGCCTCGATGCGGCGCACGTTGGCGGCGCTCGACCCCTCGGCGGTGAGCTTGAAGATGCCGATCTCGGCGGTGTTGGCGACGTGCGTGCCGCCGCAGAGCTCGCGCGAGACGCCGTCGATCTCCACCACCCGCACCCACTCGCCGTATTTCTCGCCGAAGAGGGCCATCGCCCCGAGCGCTTCGGCCTCGGGCCGCTCCATTTCGAGCCAGCGGACGGGAGCGCTCGCGCTGATCCACTCGTTGACGCGGTCCTCGACGTCGCGCAGCTCATCGGGGCTGAGCGACTGGCCGTGGGTGAAGTCGAAGCGCAGTTTGTCGGGACGCACGGCCGAGCCCGCCTGGCGGACGTGGGTGCCGAGGCGCTCGCGCAACGCCGCGTGCAAAAGGTGCGTCGCGGTGTGGTTGCGCATCGTCGCGTGGCGCGTCTGGCGATCGACCAGCGCTTCGACCTCGGCGCCCGCCGGGATCTCCGTCGACTCGATCGCGACGACCTGATCGCCGCCGACGCGGTAGACGTCGACGACCTCGGCCTCGCCGTCGGGCCAGCGCAGCAGGCCCGAGTCGGCGACCTGGCCGCCGCCCTCGGCGTAGAAGGGGCTCGTCTCGAGCTTCAGCAGCGCCCGCTCGCCCTGCGGTTCGATCGCCGCCACGCCGGTCGTCGCCTTCAGCGTTTCGTAGCCGACAAAGTTGCTCGGCGAGGTCGCGGCGGCGAATTCCTGGACGCGCTCGTGCGTGTTCTCGGAGCCGTGCGCGGTCGCCGCCCCGGTGCGGGCGCGGGTGCGCTGTTCCTCCATCAGCTCGGCGAAGCCGTCGTCGTCGACCGCCAGGCCCTGCTCGGCGAGGAGCTCCTTGGTCAGGTCGTAGGGGAAGCCGTAGGTGTCGTGCAGTTTGAAGGCGTCCTCGGCATCGATCCAGGAGGTGTCGGACTCGCGCGCCTCGGCGATCAGCCGCTCCAGCAGCTCCTGGCCACGCACCAGCGTGCGCCCGAAGCTCTCCTCCTCGTCGTTCACCCAGCGCTCGATGTTCTCCCGCTCGGCGACGAGCTCCGTGTAGACATCGCCCATCAGGTCGATCACGCGGTCGGAGAACCTGCCGAGCCAGGGCGCCTCGAGGCCGAGCGTGTTGCCCTGCTGGATCGCCCGCCGCATGATCCGGCGCAGGATGTAGCCGCGGTCCTCGTTGGAGGGGACGACCCCGTCGGCGATCAGGAAGGCCGCGCCCCGCGAGTGGTCGGCGACGATTCGCATCGCCCGCGTCACCGCCTCGCTCTCGCCATATTTGTGGCCGGAGAGCTCCTCGGCGAGGTCGATCAGCGGCCGCACGTGGTCGACGTCGAAGACCGAGGGGACGTCCTGGAGGATCGCCGCCATCCGGTCGAGGCCCATGCCGGTGTCGATGTTGCGCGTCTTCAGCGGGGTGAGGGTCCCGTCCTCGGCGAGGTCGTAGGACATGAAGACGTGGTTCCAGAACTCGAGGAAGCGCTCGCCCTCGTCGCCGGGGCGTTCGTCCTCCGCGCCGAAGTCGAGCCCGCGGTCGATGTAGAACTCGGAGCACGGTCCGCAGGGCCCGGTCGGCCCGGCCTGCCAGAAGTTGTCCTCGCGGCCGAGCTGGACGATCCGCTCGGCGGGGATGCCGGTCGCTTCCCAGATCTCGATCGCCTCGGTGTCGGGACCGAGCCCGAGCTCCTCGTCACCGCCGAAGACGGTCACCCAGATCTTCTCCGGGTCCATGCCGAAGCCCTCGGTGGCGAGCTCCCAGCCCCAGGGGAGCGACTCGGCCTTGAAGTAGTCGTCGAAGCTCCAGTTGCCGAGCATCTCGAAGAAGGTCAGGTGGCGGGCGGTGTTGCCGACCTCCTCGATGTCGGTGGTGCGGAAGCATTTCTGCACGTCGGTGAGGCGCGACGCGGGCGGCGTTTCCTGGCCGAGGAAGTAGGGCTTGAAGGGCTGCATGCCGGCGGTCGTCAGCAGGACGGTCGGGTCCAGCACCGAGGGCACGAGCGAGGCCGAGGGGACGACCTTGTGTCCCCGCTCCGCGAAGAACGCGAGGTAGGTGTCGCGGATTTGTTGGGCCTTCATGAGGGAGAGCCTACGGTTTGCTGACAGTTCGTGTGTCGTATGCCACGGGCGCCAGGCGCTCAGCGGGTGATCGTGCCGTGGCCGACGATCGTCTCGCCGTCCATCAGCACCGCGGTCTGGCCCGGCGAGGCGGCGGTGAAAGGCTCGTCCAGCTCGAGCTCCAGGGCATCGTGGCGGCCCGGCGCGGCGCTGCCGATGGTGGCGGGCAGGGTGGCCGAGTGGTAGCGCAGGCGGACGTTGTCGACGCGGGCGCCGTCGCGGTGCAGCACCGCGTCGCGGACGCGGATGCGGCGGGTTTCGAGATCCTCGCGACTCCCGACCGTCACCGTGTTGGCGGCGGCGTCGGTGGCGACGACGTACCCCGGCTCGTTCAGCGAGACGCCGATCCCGCGCCGCTGGCCGACGGTGAAGTTGTGGTGGCCGCGGTGGCGGCCAAGGGTGCGGCCGGAGCGGTCGACGACGGCGCCCTCACGGTCGACGAGGTTGCCGTGGCGACGCAGGAAGCCGGTCTTGCCCTGGCCGGCGAGGAAGCAGAGGTCCTGGGACTCGGGCTTCTTCGCGACCGAGAGGCCATGGCGCGCGGCGACGGCGCGGACCTCTTCCTTGGTCATCTCGGTGAGCGGGAAGCCGAGGCGCCCGAGCAGATCCGGCGGCAGCGCAGCGAGCATGTAGCTCTGGTCCTTGGCGTCGTCGACGCCGGCGGCGAGCAGCGGCCCTTCGGCGTCCTCGACGATCCGGGCGTAGTGACCGGTGAGCAGCCGCGTCGCCCCGAGCCGCTGCGCGAGGTCCAACATCGCCGCGAGCCGCACTTCGCCGTTGCAGAGGATGCAGGGGTTCGGCGTCTGACCTTCGGCGTAGCCATTGACGAAGCGGTCGACGACGCGACGGCGGAAGTCCGCCTCGAGGTCGAGGGTGAAGTGTGGGATGTCCAAGGAATGCGCCACCGCCCTCGCTCCGAGAACGGCCTCCGGCGAGCAGCACGCCTTGGTCCCGTCGGTCTCGGGGTCGGCCCAGAGCTTCACGGTGATCGCCACCACATCAGCGCCGCGCTCCCTTTCGAGGAGCGCCGCGACGGCTGAGTCGACTCCGCCGCTGACGGCCACGGCGACGCGCTCGTGGGACCGGACTCGCCCACCTTCACTGGCAATTAAGGTGGGCGAGTCCGGTCCCACGCCAGCCGTCGCGGGGTCCAACGGGAGGCTCGATGCGGCAGCGGCGGAGTCGACTCAGCCGTCGCGGCGCTCCTCGAAAGGGAGCGCGGCGCTGATGTGGTGGCGATCACCGTGAAGCTCTGGGCCGACCCCGAG